>JAJZLX010000510.1 GCA_021850555.1 Pseudomonadota bacterium
AGCCACGGACTGTTCAGCGCGGTGTTGTCCCACAACTGTCGCGGGCCACCGCGATAGCGTAGCACGAGATCCAGCGCCTCCGCGTCCCATTGATCGGGGCTGGTGAGAATCATGGGTACGGCCTTGAAGTCTCTGTGACGCGGGCTTTTGGCGAGAGCGGTAGTCAGTTCCCGCAGGGTTTTGGCTCCGGCGGGAACGAGATCTTCCCCGGCAGCTGCTGCGCCCCATGCGGAACGCATGCCGACGGCGGCGGCTCCGGCGATCCCGAATCCCGTAACCGTCATCTTCATCGCGTCGCGACGGTTCATAGGTTTTTGCAATATCATGGATCTGTCCTCCCCAATGTCTGGCGTTCAGACTTCCGCGGCGCACCCGGCGCCGCGAACAGATGCCGGGATGGATGATTGCGCAACAGTGACGGGCATGTCGTTGACCGCGTGCCTCAATCTGCCGCGGATGGTGCGGAGTGCGATCGTCCGACAGTTTGCGTCGACCAAAATCCGGCGCATGAAGGCTGGCACGTCAAATGCGGAATAGCCATTCGTAAAGACCGCAAAGTCGCATCAAGGTAGACCCCGCTGAAAAAGCCAGGGAGCCCGGGGGATACGATCCCGGACGACTAGGGGAGGGACGAGAATCGTGAGCGGCCAGAAGTTCGAGCGCTCTCGAACCGGCAGACCGGGACACAGGCGTTGCACCGCTCTGCATATGGACAGGATCACGTACGGGTGCGTGCGTCGCGTCGAGCGGCGCGCCGGCCAATGGCGACATATGCGTCCTATGCGTTCAAGGTGGCGCACTTTGCCGATGCGTACCCAGATCATGTTGGACAGTTTCAGGTTCTTGGAAACATTCAGGTGCAAGTGGGACCAGAGAAGCCAGTTGTTGATCAAGATCGTCTTGTGCCAAACTGAGCGCGGCAGCGTCGCATAGAAACCCGACGTCCGCTGGCTGTAGGGGAGGCCGATGCCGAGGCCCCCGATGTCGACCAGTGGAACGCTGGTCAGGGGAATCATGTTCGGGCGCCATTCGTGGTTGCGCTGATAGTAGGCGCCGAAGCTCAGGGAGCCGCCGTCGAGCACCCTGCGGTCTTGATGTACGCTTCTTCGGTATCCGCGGGCAGGCTGTCCGGAGTCGTGCGGATGGACTTGCTGCGCCCCGATGCCAGGCCGAACACCGTCGACCAGCCGTGAATGGGTCCGGTGTTGTAGACGGCTGATGTGTCGAGCGTTTCCGAGGTGCCTCCGGCCAGCATCACCTTGCCGCCTGCGCGCGCGGAAGGCTGCACGGGAATGAAGTCGATCGTGCCGCCGAGGCTGTCGTACCAGCGTTCGTGGGGATTTCCGGGGCCGATGATGACGTTTTCACCGGACATCAGCACTCCCGGGGGAATATCGACGGAATGCCAGCCCGTGCCCTGGCTCAGGCTGTTGAGCGGTACGCCGTCGACCTCCGCGGTGATGGCGTTAGTCTCCAGGTCGCCTGGAATGCTGTTGTACTTGACTTTGATGCCACGCATGGAAATCTGCTGTCGCCCGGTGGCGCTGAAATTGTCGGTGCCCGCTACGTAGACGTTCGGCAGGGCGGTGAGTGCCTGGGTGCCGCCGGCGTCGGGCCCGAAACGAGAAATCAGCGAGCGTGGGACGGATTCGGCCGGTTGCGAAGAATCCAGAAGTTGTTTAGGGGTGAGAACTTGACTGGTGAAGTCGCGGTATCCCTGAATGGTGACGGAGTTCAGGAGACTGGAGGCGGACTCTGACGGTGCCGTCGCAGGCTGTGCGGTCGGGTCATCCGTGGGCGCCTGCGGGCCTGGGTGCGAGGCGGCGCGAGCCGGGATGATGCCGGTCAGCAGCACGGGACCGAGAATCAGTTGCACGGCGGTTCGTACGAGGTGAGTCACTGTGAGACCTTTCGTTCTCGCGTGATGGATCGAGGCGCCGCAACGTAATCGCTGTGTGTGACATTGCGATGGCGGTGGAGTTACGCGCGCGTGACAGGGTCCGGCGGGGGAGGATAGCCACATGAGAGGAGCCGGGTTTCCCGGCGGTCTCCAGGCCGCCCGGGAGCGTCTGGAAGTCGCGATCGCGGGGCCAGGAGTTTGGTCTTGGGTTCGCGTGGTCCGGTTGACCTCGGGGCGGATGGCGTAATTGGGACTTGCAAGTGTGGCGTTTACGGAAGCGTCGCCGGGTTTCGAGGAGCGCATGCCGAGATCCCCGTACGCAATCACCACGAGACCGCTTCGCTGTCGCGCGATTGGGGGCGATGCGGCAATGGGATATATCTTGCGTATGGAATCAGACGGTCCGGATGCGCCGAATGTACGCGGGAACCCGAGTCTCGGGAGCCCGGGTCCTAAAGGCGATGGCAAGCGTGACGGGATCAAGCCGAAGTTCGCGGTGCCTCCGTGGTATTGGCTGGCGCTCGTGGCGCTGATGCTGGCGCTGCAATTCTTCCTGTCCCCGGCCCGGGTCGTGACCATTCCGTACAGTGAATTCAAGACACTGGTCGCGGCTGGGAAGGTACGCGAGGCGCGCGTGAGTCCAAGTACGATCGATGCGCAGATCGATATCAGGGGCGCGAAAGAGCTCCTTGCGCCTGCTGAGTACAACCTGCTGTTGGCGCAGCGGCCGGCGGTTAATCCGGATATTCGGGAGATCGAGACCGATCGTGTCGATGATCCGCAGCTCACTGCGCAGCTTCAGGCGGCTCACGTACGCTATTCCGGGGTCGCGGAGAACTTCTGGTTGCGCACTCTGTTGGGCTGGGTTGTGCCGATCGGTGCGCTCGTATTGATCTGGATCTGGCTGATGCGCCGGGGTGCGGGCGCCAATCTGACGATGGGAATCGGACAGAGCAAGGCGAAGGTCTATGTCGAGTCCAAGACGGGCGTGCGCTTTGCGGATGTCGCCGGAATCGACGAGGCGAAGCAGGAGTTGGAGGAAGTGGTGCAATTCCTGCGTACTCCGGAGCGCTTTCGCGGCCTGGGCGGCAAAATTCCGAAGGGCGTCTTGATCGTGGGCGCACCGGGTACGGGCAAGACGCTGCTGGCGAAAGCGGTTGCCGGGGAGGCCGGCGTGCCGTTCCTGTCCATCAGCGGATCGGAATTCGTGGAAATGTTCGTTGGCGTGGGTGCGGCGCGAGTGCGCGATCTGTTCGCTCAGGCACAGCAGCGGGCCCCATGCATCATTTTCATCGATGAGCTCGATGCGCTCGGCAAGGCCCGCGGGGTCGGCGGTTTGACCGGCAACGACGAGCGCGAGCAGACGCTCAATCAACTCTTGGTGCAAATGGACGGGTTCGACTCCCAGAATGGCGTCATTATCCTTGCGGCGACTAATCGGCCGGAGATCCTCGATCCGGCCTTGCTGCGCCCGGGCCGCTTTGATCGGCACGTGGCCATCGATCGTCCCGATATCAAGGGACGGGAAGCGATTCTGAAGGTCCACGCCAAGGACGTCGTCCTGGCGCCGGATGTGGACTTGGCCGTCGTGGCGGCCAAGACCCCAGGCTTCGCGGGTGCGGACCTTGCGAATATCGTCAACGAGGCGGCATTGCACGCAGCTCGGGAGAATAAAAAAGCCGTGGAACCCAAGGACTTCGACGAAGCGATCGAGCGGGTCGTTGCGGGTCTCGAGAAGCGCAACCGGGTCATGAATCCCAAGGAGAAGGAAACGGTTGCTTACCACGAAGCCGGACATGCCCTCGTTGCGGAGAATCGACCGCACGCCGACCGCGTCAGCAAGATCTCGATCATTCCCCGAGGGATCGGCGCGCTCGGTTATACCATGCAGTTGCCAACCGAGGAGCGCTATCTGTTGAAGCGCAGTGAGCTGCTCGATCGCTTGGATGTCCTGCTGGGTGGGCGTGTGGCTGAAGAGCTGGTCTACGGCGATGTCTCCACCGGTGCGCAGGACGATCTGCAGCGTGCGACGGACATGGCGCGGCACATGATCACTCAGTATGGTATGAGTGAACGCCTCGGGCAGGTGACCTTCGATGCCGTGCGCCCCGGCGCGTATCTGGCGGTGCCGCAAACCCCTCAACAGATCAACTATAGCGAGGAGACTGCCAGAATCATCGACGAGGAGGTTGCGCGGCTGATCAGGGGGGCGCATGACCGCGTTTCTGAAACTCTCAGCGCGCAGCGCGATACCCTGGAGGCGCTCGCGAGGCTGCTGCTGGCGCGCGAGGTGGTCGATCGGACGGCGCTCGAGGCTCTGCTGGGGCCCAGGCAGGATCTGGGGCGCGAGATGCTCGGGGAGGAACGGAACGGGGAAGTGCCCGGGACGTCACACTCTCAAACGTAGGGAGCATCGACGCCTCAGGGTGTCTGCAGCCCAAGCATGGCGAAGCCAGCGGACGCCGGAGCACGCGCAAGTGGCGCCTCAGGCGCGTCAATCGGCGCGGCTTTTTGCGGTGGCGTCTGGCAGGGGCCGCGGTAGATCAAGCCTGAGAGCAACTGCCGGATGTCTCGCCGGGTGAGCATTGCTACAAAACGGCACCGCCGTCGACACCGTGGCATACGGCATCGTTCGAATGCCGAACCGGGCATAACGAGTCGCCGATGACGTCGAAGGCGTGCTGCGGGCGTGACAGCTCGGTGCGATACTGGTTGTCGGAGAGCCGACAAGCGTGGCGTTGATCCTGCGCAAAACGCGTGCCCTTGCGGCGGAGCTTGCCGAACACAATTTCGCTCCATAGTGCGGAGTGATCCGCCGTCTCGATGCAAGCGTCCCCTCACGCTGGCGACCTGAATGCGTCAGAGCAGCTCCCGGTGGGGCTTCAGGGACAGTTGAACCGGAAAATCGAGCGGGACGCGGTGTCCCCGACGGTGCTCCACGAGGAAACCCCGTTGCGCGACATCAGAATCCGTGAGTCGCACGGTTCGACCGACAGTGCCATCAGGAGCAATACGCATAAGTCACCACGAACGCGTGAACAGGACAGTGTCCGCCGGCGAGGGCCGAGTCCGTACGTGAGGTGCAAGTCGGAGGCCTTGGGCGACGGCGAGCGGCATTCGGCTCGCCGTTTGTTCGCCGTGAAGTTCAGGGCATCGCGGCCGGTCGCACCGGCACGATCTGCTTGGCGTCGAGCAGGCAGGCACACCGGGAATAGATCGTTTCGTTGATCTCGATGCGGAATGTCCCGTTGAGCGCGGTGGCGAAGCGCAGTGTGTCCATCGAGTCAAAAGCGTACGGATTCTACGTATTTCGAGCCGGCATGGAAGCGAGCAGCCTATTTTTAACGAATGAACCGTCGCAGGGGGGGGAATGACGCAGAGCAACTTGCTGCAGGACTTGGAGCGTCAAGGCGTATCACGCCGGGAGTTCCTGGTGTTCTGCGGAACGATGGCGGCCCTTCTGGGACTGCCCAAAGCGGCCTCCGCTGCGATCGCAAAAGCGATCGAGAGCGAGCGGCGTCCGATCATGGTCTGGTTGGAATTCCAAGATTGCGCAGGCAACACCGAGTCGTTTCTGCGCTCCGGCCACCCGACCGTCGCGCAGATCCTGCTGGAGACGATTTCACTCAACTATCACGAGACGCTGATGGTGGCTGCTGGCGATCAGGCCGAAGCTGCGCTGGAGGGGACCCTCGCGAAGCACAAGGGTGAGTACATCGCTCTGGTCGAGGGCTCTATTCCGGACGATCTGGGCAGCGGCTTCTGCACGATCGGTGGCCGCTCGGCACTCGACATCGCCCGCGAGATCTGTGGGGGAGCGGCGGCGACGGTTGCCGTGGGCACATGCGCGACCTTCGGCGGTCTTCCCGCCGCGCACCCGAATCCGACCCGGGCACTGTCGGTTGCCGATGCTGTTCCGGGAGTCAGGAACCTGATCAACATGTCGGCGTGCCCGGCCAATGCGGAGAATATCGCGGCGCTGATCGTTTATTACCTCACCATCAAGCACTGGCCGCCGCTCGATCAATATCGGCGGCCGCTTTTCGCGTACGGCACCGTGATCCACGAGGCCTGCGAACGGCGAGCGCATTTCGATTCGGGTCAGTTCGTCGAGGAATGGGGCGATGAGGCCCATCGGCACGGCTACTGCCTGTACAAGATGGGCTGTAAGGGACCGGCGACCTCGCAGAACTGCCCGAACGTGCAGTGGAACGGACACACCAACTGGCCGATCGGTTGCGGTAGCCCGTGTATCGGGTGTGCGGAGCCGAATTTCTGGGATGTCATGACGCCGTTCTACGAGCGGCTCCCGAATGTCGAGGGGATCAATTCGAGCAAATGGCTCGACCCGGTCGGCCTCAGTCTGACGGGCGTCGTGGCAGCGGGAGCGGCTGCGCACGGCATCGGCGAGACGGTGCGCTACCGGCGCGGTCACCGCCCTTCGGCGGACGAGAAAGCGCGCGTCGATGACAAAGAGCACGATGAGGATGCGTCAAAACACGAGGAGAATCGAAAATGACTCACGTGGTCGTCGATCCCATCTCACGCATCGAAGGTCACCTGCGCATCGAGGCGGAGGTGGACGGGGGTGCGGTCACGCAGGCGTGGTCCTCTTCGACGATGTTCCGTGGCGTCGAGCTGATCCTCGAGGGGCGTGATCCGCGCGATGCGTGGGCGTTCACGCAGCGCATTTGTGGCGTGTGCACGACGGTGCATGCGATCGCTTCCATTCGCGCGGTGGAACACGCGATCGGGGCTAAGCCACCGCCGAACGCGCGCATTCTGCGCAACCTCGTCATGTCCGCGCAGAATGTCCATGATCACGTGATTCACTTCTATCATCTGCAGGCGCTCGATTGGGTCGACGTGGTGAGCGCGCTCTCGGGCGATCCAGCCAAGACGTCCAGGCTGGCCCAGTCGATTTCGGACTGGCCGCTCTCGAGCGCGGAATATTTCTCGGATGTGCGCAAGCGCGTAAAGGCGTTCGTGGAGCGCGGGCAGCTCGGCATCTTCGCCAACGCTTACTGGGGGCACCCCGCCTATCGGTTGCCGCCGGAAGCCAACCTCATGGCGCTGGCGCACTACCTCAAGGCGCTCGACTGGCAGCGGCGCTTCATCAAGATCCACGCCATCCTCGGCGGCAAGAACCCGCATCCGCAAAGTTTTCTGGTTGGGGGTATGGCGACGCCGGTCGATCCCGATGCGCAGGCCGCTCTCAATATCGACACCATTACCGAGCTGCGCAAGCTCGTGGCCGACGGAGTGGATTTCGTCAGCCGAGTGTACGTACCCGATGTGCTGGCGATCGCGCCGTTTTACAAGGACTGGTTTTCGATCGGCTCCGGCGTCACAAACTACCTGTCGTACGGTGAGTTTCCGCTGGACGACAATGCCGATCCGACGCTGTATATTCCGGCGGGAGTGATCCACGGCAACGATATCGCGCATATCGTCCCGGTCGATCAGACGAAGATCGACGAGTACGTTACGCATTCCTGGTACGAATACACGGTCGGTAACGACAAGGGTCTGAATCCTTACCAGGGACAGACCAATCCCAAATTCACCGGTCCGAAGCCGCCGTTCAAGCGTCTTGACGTGCAGGAGAAGTATTCCTGGCTCAAGTCGCCGCGCTACGAGGGCGCGCCGATGCAGGTCGGACCGCTGTCGCGCATGCTGGTTGCGTACGGACTGGGACGTCCTTTGCGGGCGAAACAGTTGATCGACGGCGCCTTGACGCAGCTTGGGGCCCAGCCGAGCGCACTCTTTTCAACTCTCGGGCGCATCGCCGCGCGCGCCATCGAGGCGCAGGTTCTGGTCGAGTCGATGGGAATGTGGGTCGAGCAGTTGGCCGAGCAGATGGCGCGCCGAGATTTCCGCATCCAGGACACCTCGCGCTGGGATCCGACCACATGGCCGCGGGAGTGCTTCGGCGCAGGTTTCCACGAGGCTCCCCGCGGTGCGCTCGGACATTGGGTGCACATTCGCGACGGCAAGATCGCAAAATATCAGTGCGTGGTGCCGAGCACGTGGAACGCCGGCCCACGGGATGCGCAGGGACAGCCCGGACCCTACGAGGCTTCTCTGGTGGGTACGCCGGTCGCGAGGCCGAAGCAACCGCTGGAGATCCTGCGGACGGTGCACTCGTTCGATCCGTGCATGGCCTGCGGGGTGCATGTCGTCGATACACGCAAACACGAGCTGGCGCGAGTGAGGGTGTCATGAACGCGGTGCCTTCGGAGCACCCGTTCCGAGTCGCGCTGGAGCGGGTATACGTCTGGGAGCTGCCCGTGCGGCTGGTGCATTGGCTGCTGTTCTTTTCGATCGTGATTCTGGCAGCTACGGGATACTACATCGGCAATCCGTTCTTCAGCGGTCAGCTGGTCATGGCGCGAGTGCGCGAGGTGCACCTGTATACCTCGATCGTGTTTACGCTGTGCGTGCTCGTACGAATCTATTGGGCGTTCGCGGGCAACCGATATGCGCGCTGGTCGGAGCTGATTCCGGTTTCGGTGCGTCGGGTGCGCAGTCTGTGGAATTCGCTCCTGTTCTACACGTTTCTGCGGCGCGAGCCGGATGAGTACGCCGGGCACAACGGACTTGCCGGCCTCACCTACGCGATCATATTCGGTGTGTATTTCGTGATGATCGCGACCGGTCTCGCGCTCTATCAGGTCTACGCGCCGGTCGGATCGCCATTACACGGGTTCGCGTTCCTCATCCCGTTCTTCGGCGGACTACAGATCGCGCGCCTGATTCACCACATCGGAATGTGGGTCATTCTGCTCTTCATGGTGGTGCACCTGTATTTTGTGGTGCTGTACTCGACGGTCGAGCGCATGGGTATCTTCGATTCGATGCTTTCGGGTTTCAAATTTGTCCCACACAAGACGTCGGATAAGCCGTGACGATGAGCGGCGCACAAGGCGGAGCGCAGATGCGTGTGCCCGTGCTTGTCCTGGGACTAGGCAACGTGCTGCTCGGCGATGACGGGCTCGGCCCTATCAGCCTCGCGCGAATCGAGCGGGATTATCGGATACCCCCGGGCGTGCGCCTGGTCGAAGGTGGCACGTTGGGCCTGACGCTGCTCGGTGAGCTTGCGCAAGCCGTGCATGTCATCCTGGTCGACGCAGTAGCCACCGGCGAGCCGCCCGGTACGTTGGTGCGCCTGGACGGCGAGGCGGTCAGGGATGCGGTGCGCGAGCGATTATCGGTGCATCAGGTCGGGGTCGCTGACCTGCTCGATGCCGCGCGGCTGATCGGCTGCTATCCGGATTCGGTCGTGCTGCTGGGCTTGGCTCCGGGGTCGATACGGCTCGGCTTCGAGCGTACGCAACCCGTTGAGGAAGCAATCGGTACGCTGGTGTCCGCTGTGGTTCGAGAGGTAACGAGCCTTGGCTATGAGTTGGTCGCGCAACCTCGTGCTGGTGCGGCCGATCGCCCTATTCATGCTCTTGTGCGACATTTCGGGCTGTAAGAGCAGGGGTTCGGCAGCTCCGGATGCGTTTTTGTCATCGAGCGCGGCCCGGCGTGCCGGGGCGCGGCTATATGCGGTCCGCTGCGCGGTTTGTCACGGCGCCGACGGCCGGGGGAACGGACCGCGCCAGAGCTTCATGGTGCCACCGCCGGGAGACCTCACCGTTCCCCTCTGGTCGCGTCCGCAGGACGCGGACCGTACGTTCGTGGTCATCCGCGAGGGGATTACACGAACCGCCATGACGGGCTGGCCCGCCTTTAGCGATCGGCAAACCTGGGAACTCGTCGCGTACATCGAGTCCCTGGATCACGGCGCCTGAAGCGCAGGCGAGAGCACGCAGATGCATGAACTCTCGATCTGTCAGGCGCTGATGGAGGAAGTGGAACGTATTGCCCGCGAGCAGCGCGCCCGCCGGATCGTGGCGGTGACGGTCAAGATTGGCCCTCTTTCGGGAGTGGAGCCTGCGCTGCTCGAGAGCGCGTACCCGCTCGCGAGCGCCGGCACGGCTGCGGCCGACTCGCGCTTGATCGTCGAACGTTCCGAACTGCGAGTGCAGTGCCTGGAGTGCGGCGCGGACTCGCAGGCGCAGGGCACGAGGGTGGTTTGTGCCCGCTGCGGTCACTGGCGTGTTCGGATTCTCGCCGGTCAAGAGCTGCTTCTCACGCGCGTGGAGCTGGAACGTGAGGATGCGTGAGACGCTCGCGAGAGCCTTGCGTTCGCTGGTGCGGGAAGTCCGACGTAACGCGCGGGCGGTGATGAGACTCGAATTTCGATAGGGACAATCTATTGAAATCATAGAATCATTCGAATTCATATATTTTGTAATCTGCCCTAATGTTGCCATCGTGGTGAGCAAGGCCGCCGCACGGTGCGGCATCGGCATGTGCTGCGGCGCCCAAATCATTTCCGGAGTTCGAGCGCATGGCCTGGGAGTCGTGCGCAACCGTCCACGCCGCTGCAAATCGTCGCGGCAGAGCGAAGCGGACCGCACGTCACTGACGTTCAACGGAGAAAGCCCATGTCGAATGAATCAAGATGTCCGGTCGTACACGGAATGACCCATCGCGCCATGCGGTCCAACGACGACTGGTGGCCGACACAGCTGAACCTGAGAATCCTGCGGCAGAACTCGTCCCTGTCGAACCCGATGGGCGCGGATTTCCAATACGCCCAGGCCTTCAAGTCGCTCGACTTCCAGGCGCTGAAGGCGGATCTGCGTGCCCTGATGACGGACAGTCAAGCGTGGTGGCCGGCGGATTTCGGTCACTACGGCGGGCTCATGATCCGCATGGCTTGGCACGCCGCGGGTACCTACCGCGTCGGCGACGGTCGTGGTGGAGCCGGGAGCGCGCAACAGCGTTTCGCGCCGCTGAACTCCTGGCCGGATAATGCGAACCTCGACAAGGCGCGTCGGCTCCTATGGCCCATCAAGCGCAAGTACGGCCGGAAGATCTCCTGGGGCGATCTGATGATCCTGGCCGGCAACGTGGCGCTCGAGTCGATGGGGTTCGAGACATTTGGGTTCGGCGGCGGACGCGTGGATGTCTGGGAGCCCGATGAATCGGTCTACTGGGGCAAGGAGGATGCGTGGCTCGGCGACCAACGCTATAACGGCGAGCGCACGCTTGAAAATCCCTTGGCCGCCGTGCAAATGGGCCTCATCTACGTGAATCCGGAAGGCCCGAACGGCAAGCCGGATCCAGCTGCCGCGGCGGCCGACATACGCGAGACGTTCAAGCGCATGGCGATGAATGACGAGGAGACGGTCGCGCTCATTGCCGGGGGGCATACTTTCGGCAAGACCCACGGCGCCGGCGATCCGAAGCTCGTCGGCCCCGAGCCCGAGGCGGCGCCCATCGAGCAGATGGGCCTGGGATGGAAGAGCCGTCATGGCACGGGTAAGGGTAAAGACGCCATAACGGGGGGACCGGAAGTCACGTGGACTCAGACGCCGACGAGGTGGAGCAACCAATTCTTTGCAAATTTGTTCGGCTACGAGTGGGAGTTGACCAAGAGTCCGGCCGGAGCCTACCAGTACCGGGCGAAGGGTGACGCGAGGTCGATTCCGGATGCCTTCGATTCATCGCAGCATCACGCGCCGTCGATGCTCGTCACCGACGTGGCGTTGCGCGTCGACCCGGCCTACGAGAAGATCGCACGGCGCTTCCATGAGCATCCGGATCAGTTCGCCGATGCATTCGCCCGCGCGTGGTTCAAGCTCACCCACCGCGACATGGGACCGCGATCGCGCTATCTCGGGCCTGAGGTTCCCGCGCAGGAGCTGATCTGGCAAGACCCCGTGCCGGCGGTCGATCACCCGCTGGTCGACGCGAAGGATGTCGCCAATTTGAAGGACCGGATTTTGGCCTCGGGGCTTTCCATCCCGGAACTCGTCCAGACCGCATGGGCCTCCGCATCGACCTTCCGCGGCTCCGACAAGCGAGGTGGGGCGAACGGCGCGCGCATCCGACTGGCGCCCCAAAAGGACTGGGAGGCAAATCAGCCGGCGCAATTGGCCAAAGTCTTACGCGAATTGGAGGCGATTCGAAACGCGTTCAATGGCGCACAGACCGCCGGGAAGAAAGTGTCTCTCGCGGACCTGATCATCCTCGGTGGGGCAGCGGCCATCGAGGAGGCGGCCGGGAAGGCCGGGCACGGTGTGAGCGTTGCATTCGAGCCCGGCCGGACGGACGCGACGGCGGCACAGACCGATGTCGAGTCCTTCGCCTATCTCGAGCCGTGCGCGGATGGCTTTCGCAACTATCTCAAGTCGAGATACATCGTGCCGGCGGAGGAGCTGCTGATCGACAAGGCGCAACTTCTGACGCTCACCGCGCCAGAGATGACCGTACTCGTCGGCGGCTTGCGCGTCTTGGGCGCGAACCATGGCAATGCGCGCCATGGAGTCCTTACCCAGCGACCGGAGACCCTGAGCAACGATTTCTTCGTGAATCTCCTGGACATGAATATCGAGTGGAAGCCGACTTCGGATGAGAATGTCTTCGAGGGATTCGATCGCGCGAGCGGCAAGCCGAAGTGGACCGCAACCCGCGTCGATCTGATCTTCGGCTCGAATTCCGAGCTACGCGCCCTGGCTGAAGTCTACGGCTCCGAGGATGCGCACGCGAAGTTCGTCGCCGACTTCGTGGCGGCCTGGACCAAAGTGACCAACCTTGATCGCTTTGACCTGAGGTGAGCGTGAATCGCGGCCGGGCCAACTGACAGCGCTTGCGGCAGGTCCCTCCAAACGTCCGGGAGAGCGTCCGGGCGGGGGGTCGGGGCGGCCACGATGCATGCTCGATCTCAGAGCACGCCGATGGGGATCTTGAGGTAATGCACGCCGTTGCTCTCTGGCGCCGGAAGTCGGCCGGCCCGTATGTTGACCTGCACCGACGGCAGAATGAGGGCGGGCATCTCCAGGGTCGTGTCGCGGTTGGCTCTCATGAGGACGAAAGCATCCTCGTCGACGCCGAGTCTGACGTGAACGTTGGCGCGGCGCTGTTCCTCGACGGTAGTTTCCCAGGCAAATCGCTTCCGGTCAGGGGTGCCGTAGTCGTGGCCGACGAACATGCGTGTGGATGACGGCAG
>JAJZLX010000726.1 GCA_021850555.1 Pseudomonadota bacterium
CTGGATGGCGTAAGGTTCAAGCTCGCCTCTCTGACTGCCGGTATAGGTGTAGCTGGCGCTCGGCTCAAGCTCACTGCCACCCGGCAGCCTGAGGTCGTATATCGCCTCCAGGCTACCCGTGTTACGTGGCGCATGCAGCATGTCCAGGCCGCTCTGGTTGCGCAGATCCACGCACCCGGCCTGTGCGGAATTAGCGAGGCAGGCGGCGTTGCCCGGGCCGGTGAGCAGAGAGTACACCGACCCGTTGGCCAGATAGGCGACGCTGTATTTCGCATGCATGTAGCCGTAACTGCCCCTTATGGTCAGGTGCGCGGTCGCCAGCCAGTCAAATTCGACTTCTGCACCCTCCACCCTGGCGCCGCCGGCGTTGAACGTCTCGAACTCCCCTATGTAGTTCGCCGGTGGATTGACGATTCCCGGTCGCGGCCCGAATGACTGAATCTGCAGATTCTGATAGCGCGTATCGTACAGGGCGATGTTGGTACGCAGGCGATGCATGAACTCGAGCTTCGCACCGACCTCCGTGTTGTATGCTATTTCAGGGCGCAGCGGCTTCGTGTCCGCAATGCTGGTCGGCTCTGCCGCGTAGCCGCCGCTCTGGAAACCCTCCGCCTCCGTCACGTAGAAATTTATCCCCTGCGTCGGGTGATAATTCACCGATATTTTCGGCGTGAACCGACCCCAGCCATGGGAGACCTGGTTGATCAGAGAGTTCGGCAGGATCCCCAGACCGATCGCGCCGCCGTAGCCGCTCGCGTCCTTGGCGTCGCCGAAGGAATTGTTGCTCATGGCCCTGTGCTCGTACGAATACCGGCCGCCAACCGACAGGACCCATCGGTGCACGAACCGCCAGTCGACCTGTCCGAACGCAGCCTCGCTGAGAATGCGGTCGATGCCGCGGTAGTGCTCATCCAGAGCCGGATTTGGGTTGAGCGTGGGCAGCAGGAACATCCGCAACCGGTTGCGATACTCCCGGCTGAACCACAGGCCGACCACGTAGTGAATGCTCTTGGTGGGCTGGGACAGCAGACGCATCTGCTCGGTGAACTCCCTGTCCTCGTCCCAAACAGCGTTTCCGAGCGGCAGCACCGCGCCCAGCGAGTCCATGGACCAATCGTTGTGAGTGCGCTGCCAGGAGGTGATGGAAATGAAATCGGTCGCGGGACTCAGATGATAGGTAAACCTCGCGCTGAGTCCGTACGAGAACTGCCGTTGATAGCCGCCGTACGGGTTCGTGGCGCAGGTGGGATTGGGTGTCGTGCCGCACAGGCTCTGGTAGGCCTGCAATAGCGGTATCGGAAACGCCGTCATGTGCGACATCGGAACCCGGGCCATGTCCTCGTCGTTGACCTTGCTGGCATTCGCACTCAACAGCAAATCCGTGTGTGCGCTCACGTGCAGCAGCTGCATCCGTACGCCCTTGGAATCGTCGTTCTTTTCCCTCGTATGGAGCACCACGTTATGCACCCAACCATCGTCCATCCGCGAGGACACCACGAGTTTTCCCGCCCAGCCGTCACCGAGCGGACCGGTAATCAGGCCGGAGAAATTGTGCCGGCCATAATTTCCGAGGGTGACTTGCGTCCTGATATGCAGCCCGTGCATGCGGGGACGAGAAGTATGGATGTTGATGACCCCGCCGATGGCGTTCTTGCCATACAGCGTACCCTGCGGACCCCGCAGCACCTGAATGCTGGAGATATCGAACAACGACTGGTCGATGGTCGAGACGTTGCCGAAATAAACGCCGTCCACGAACACAGCCACCGGCGAGGAGGTGCCGGGACCGTCGTCGTTGGATGAGACGCCGCGGAGTGAGATGAGGCTTTGCCCGAGAGCAAACGGCGACATCGTCATTCCGGGCACGTAGTTCGCGAGGGTGTTGAGGTTGTGAATCCCCCGCCGCCGCACTTCGCTGCCGGATAAGACCGTCACCGCGATCGGTACCCGCTGCAGGTTCTGTCTGCGCAGCTGCGCAGTTACGGTGATCTCCTTGAGCATCACCTGTGGCGGGCCGGCGACCGCCGCCTGTCCACAGATTGACGCTAGGATGGCGAGTGATACGGATCGAGCGACGAGAGTCGATGCTTTCACGATATTCCCCCTTTTTCTGCTGTCTCGTGGGTTGACTAGAATCCGAGTGACTCATCTGGCATAAGCTGCATCTGAGTTTCCCGACCAGATCCGGCCACTTATCCCGCCCGATGAGGCGGACTGGACGAAGCATGGGACGCTGGCTTGCTTTAGACGACGCGACGCGGCGGTTGCAATGGCAGGCACCGCGCTGCACGGCTCGACGGTGGCGAGAAGCCTCGTGGACATCGGCGCCGAGCTCGTGCAACGGAGCGGACGATAAAACCGCAGTGTGCAAACTCCGCCTGCGCCGCGCGAAGCGCGCAAGCCCGGCACGACGTCCGTTGGGCTCGGGACGAGCGATGGCGCGACTGTGACCGATATGATCATCGGCCCTGCTGCCTTTACGCCGATTCGCATGAATGGCGAGCGGCAGCCCGAGGTGCGCCACAATATTCCGGATATTCGGCGGCTTCCGCAGCGGACGGCATACGCAGCGACCGGCAGCCGGAGGAGCGCCATCCACACCGTGGTCGCCCGAGCCACAAGCGTTAGTGTTGGAAACGAGCACCCTGTCCGCCCGGTGGCCCAGCGTGTCAACGACCGCAAAATCTGCCGCCATCGGCGAGGTGCCTGCATGGGCGTACCGACCGGGATCAAGGATCAGAACACGTATTGGGTGCGCTTGAGGGTCGGGCACGGCCCCCGGGGTGCCGGCGAGGTCTGCAGTCCTCACATAGCTCGGTACCGGGCGCCTGAACTCGGAATGCGGCGCCGCGATTCCATCGTCATGCTTGCCGTCCTGTTTGCTGCGTCGCAATAGCGCCTGCCGGCGACGCGGAGGTGGCGCTGATGAGCGCCACCAGGAGACGTGGGGAACGATCCATTCCCACCTGCGACGCCGCGCAGGCGTGACCGTTAAAGCAGTCCGCTCGCTGCTTTCGACGAATTCTGGGGTTTCCGCAGTCATTTCCCCTTACCGGAATCGATCTGTAGCGCGGTCACCGTGGGCGCATTCGCAGCGGTGCGATCCTGTCGGTTGACGGTGTCACGATCGACGCCGCTCAGGTCCGTCTTCCCCTCCCCGGCCGAACCCGATGAGCGGCTTTCTGGGCTTCGCGCACAGTGTACTGTATACATCACTCTATGCTCCAGACCAGACCCAGCACGTCAGCTGCGCCGCGTGCAACGGAGAGTGAACGGGTTCACAGTGCGAGACCGTTCCAGAGTAATCGGGCAAATCCCTGTCTATGGCACGCTTGCTTCCCTATATTCCTGCGTGCTGCAAACCACGCGCCCGCAACCTCGCGTCGACTCTGAATGCTGAACGGAGTTGCCGGGAGACCCAGTCTCCTGTCCCTCATTACGTCTCGCGCATCGTGTCGACCAAAAAGCCCTGCCTCCATCGGCATCACCTGACTTCCCGGGCACCGCGGCCTGCCGGCAAGTCTTTCAGTCCGGACAACTTCGCATTGGAGTTCTGTTGGTATTCAGCCCACCCCTGCAACCTGACTCCGTGTTGGTCCAGTCGTACGGTTCCACGCATCCCGTCATCGCTCCGGCAGAATGGCTCCGTGCCGACCTCGTTTGCCTCCCTAACCATGACTGTCCTCCCATACTGCCGGCCGGTCGGCTCGCGCAGGATTTTCCGGCTCCGCCTGACGTTCACTCGTGTTACGGGTCTGCACGGTCGCCTGATCATGATGGGATGCGTTACCTCGAGCGCTCCAGCCACGCGTTTTTGGGCTGCCTGGTCGGTTCGACTGCTGGCGGCCGGGACACGGTTCCCACAGTGGGCTCGCGCCCACGGAATGCTCAGGTGCTTGCACAGAGCACATCCGAATCTCCCCAACTCAAAACCGCCTCGACGGCAGCTGCAATGGCCAGCAGTCTGCGATCGCTGCCGGCGGGGCCATCAAGCTCGATGCCTACCGGCAGCGGTGCGCAGTCACGGCCCTGACACACGCTGAATCCGGCAGGCAGGCTGATCCCGGGAATTCCGGCGTTGCTCGCCGGATCGGTATTGCGGATGAAGGTCGCGAATGTTGACACGGCCGCCCCGTTCAGCGTAACGAGCCGGTCGCTGCCCTCAATCGGCCGCGCTGGAAGCGGCGTCGTGGGAAACAGCACGGCCTCGATGTTCTGGGCCGCAAAGTAGTCTTGGTAGAGTCTTTGGAGTTGCCGCCGCGCAACAGTCAAGGCTTGCCGGTAGACGTGCTCCGACACGGCATCGACGATTACCTGGCCCATGATTTCCTTCACATCGGCACTGGCGATCTCGTCGTACAGCTGCGCCAAGGTGACGCTCATGCCGGTGTGCAGCAGAAAGGCCTGCAAAGCTCCCTTGGTCTCGTAGAGCACCACGGGAAAGCTGACGGCGGCATTGATGGCGGCGACGCTTTGCAGGTCAGCGCTGATCAGCGTGGCGCCCGCATTTCGCAGCGCGGCGACTACGTGCTGCAGAGCGCGGGAGACATCGGAATCGAGGTTTTCCTGGAAATATTCCTGCGGAACACCGATTCTGATGCCTCGTAGATCGACTGCGGCGAGATCCGCCGAGGGCATTCCGGCGAGCACCCCGTCGAGCGCTGCCACATCGCGGACCGACCGCCCCATCGGACCTATCACGTCCCTCGTAGGTGAGAGCAGGGCGACCCCGCCCATGGGATATCGGCCTAGCGTAGGCCTGAATCCGACTATGCCGCACAGCGCGGCCGGAATACGCGAGGAGCCGCCGGTATCCGTACCCAGGCCGGCACGGACCAGACCTGCGGCGATCGCGGCCGCCGTGCCTCCGCTGCTGCCGCCGGCGAAGCAGGTCCGATCATGCACATTGCGCACCGGGCCGAAAGTCGGATTATTGCTTGTAATCCCGTACGCCAACTCATGCATATTCGCCTTGCCGACGATCTCTGCGCCCGCAGCGCGCAGCCGCGACACCGCGGCCGCGTCGCGCTTTGCAACGTATTTGCGCAGAGCCGGTGTCGCGAGGGTGCAGGGCATGCCGGCCACTTCGATGTTGTCCTTGACGACAATCCGGTACCCGGCGAGCGGCGGGCCACCCGTACTGACCGGGGCATGAGTCGCCGCCTCCCCCAGGGCTGACTGCTCGATGTTCGCCTCGAAGCGAGGATCCAGATGGGTAAACGCATTGAGCGCACGCCACTCCGGGTGGGCCACACGCCCGCGCGAGCCGATCATGGGAACATCCCGCATCGGACGATTTTACGCGGCTGAAGCACGCAATCAATTGCATAAGACAGACAATTCTCAATGTTGGAGCGAATCCATAAGTTGTGATCGTCGCCGAGGAAACCGGCCCGGGTTCCGACTGCACATTTCCTGGCTTTCCATATAGTTGGCTGGATTGTCGCTTCATGCAGAGTATGTGCCACCCGATGCCGGTCAAGCTGAAATGCCCCGCAATCTGCCGAGAGCGTGTGTTGGGTCGGGCGAAGGACAGGGCTGTGGATCCGCGCTCACAGGTCACGATGGCCCGGCAGATCCAGCCGCAAGGTGCCGTCCGACTCGACCCCGGGCAGTCCCATTTGGCCCTTCAGCTGCATGAAGTGCAGCATCGGATCGTGCGCAACGCCGTCCTCCCCGGGTCTTGACAGCGCGGCTGATGTCCCTGCAAGCGCTTCGATCTTCGGATGCTTTCCTTGACCGCCATTGACAGCTCCCACCACCAACCTGCCCTTATCAATCGCGACAATCGTCGAGGAGCCGGCCGGGAGCCGTTCGCCGGAAACCGAAAGGCCCGTTGCTGCCCCCGGGTCATGGAACGTCGGCAGCCGAAGCGCCTGGGGACGCTTGCTTCCGCCTGCGCACCGGTTGATCCGATACTCCCGGCGCCACGGCCGGAGTCATTCGTAACCGTCAGATTCCTGACCGGCTTGTAGACCGGCTCGTGCTTCGGACGAGTAAGGAAGTACGCTCGTTGATTCGGCCAGCGCCCGAAGAATTCACCGGCATCGCAGCCACGGCCGCCCGCGAAGATCGTCACAGGCCGCAATTTCAGCCTCTTCGCTCCGTCACGTTTTGCACCTTGCCGTTGCTGATCAGTACAGAGCCCGGCAGGCAGGTGAGCGTGACCGATCGAGCGCGCGCAGCATCGATGCAGCCTCCCTCGATGCTCAGGCATGCCGGCGGACCCGGAGCATGAACGCAAGCCCCGCAGCGGTCCCGCCGCGGATCACCCGCCCATAGATGCCTGAGACAGCCTCGCTGCAAGCGCACGAAGCGTCCGCTGCTTCGACTCGCGACAGCGCGCCTCGCGGGCGCATGGGCAGTGATGCACGGCATATGCAAGCATTCGACCCGCCGGGCAGGAAAT
Organism: Pseudomonadota bacterium; assembly: GCA_021850555.1. The sequence goes on from JAJZLX010000726.1 coordinate 6,410, forward strand.
TCCGGGCGAACCCATGCAATTTATGTGCCCGATTCGACAAGAAGCGCTGACCACCGATAAAGAGGCGGATTTCGATCCCCGACAACACGCAAGCGCGGGTTTCGCGGCCCCGAGCCGCATTGACCCGAATGCGGGTCCGTATCGTATACAATGAGCATTGATACCATGCTCAGCGCTTGTGTCCCGCGTCGAGGCATTAGGACCGCTCTTATGCCGAGCGCGCGAGTGTGCCCCGTGGCGGCCGCCCGCGTTCAGCTGGGGCAATGACATTGCGCTCCGTCCGACTCGTACCTTGGCAGTGTTGATGAACAAACGGTCTCCGATCAAAAAGGAAGCAACCCTGCGCGAGCAGGTATTTCAAATTCTCGTCAACGAACTCAAGAGTGCTCGATTCGCACCGGGGGAAAGAATCACCGAGGAGGGGCTCGCCAAGAGACTGGGCGTCTCCCGGACCCCTATCCGCGAGGCACTTGGGCAACTCACGAAGCAGGGGATCCTGCACGCGCGAGTCGGCGGCGGCTACGTCGTGCCCTCGCCGTCGATCGATGAAATACGGCAAATAATCGCGGTCCGTGCCCTGCTCGAGCCTGCGGCAGTACGGCTGGCGGCGCAGGAGTACGGTCCCACCGAGCTCGGCAAAATCTCCAATGCGATACAAGCCGAATCCTTGGCGGCGCCGCGTACGCAACCTGGGATGTTCGCGAAGGCAAACGAGGACTTCAGGCACGCCATGTTCGACGGCATCTCCAATCGGGTATTGAGTTCTGTGATCGCGCAATTCGCGGGTCACCTGCATTTCATACGGGGTACGACGCTGAGTGACATGGACCTTCGCCGAGAGATCGTGAGCCGACAAAAAAAGATTCGCGACGCCCTGGCGCACCGGGACGCAGACTTGGCCGAGACTCTCTGGCGATCCTACCTGGCGCTCACCGAAGACGCCCTCACGAACGCTCTCACCGATATCCGACGGCGGTCGGGCCTGCGCGAAGAGCGCGACTTCCCAAAAGCAGTGGACCTCGCCTGACACCTCCCGCCCGCCATCCCCGCGCCTCGACCACCGTCCGCCGCGGCAATTCCCGCTTTGTTGGCGCATCACCCATCGGGCACTTCCCCGTCTCTCGCCCATCTCCTTGATCCAGAAGCATCTCAACCCTCGGCTGCGCAGGCAAACGCCGGATCCAGGGTGATTCCGACAGTAACTTCGGATGCATCCACCGCGCCGTGCGCGCTCAGGTACCGGTCGATCAGCTTGAGGTTTACCGGATACCGGTGACACCATGTACACTCGATCGACCGCGCGACTCACAGCAGACAAGCAGATGGAGTGCCTACCCGATGAAAGTGAACAAGATTGACCACATATGCATAGCCGTGCGCGACCTTGAAGCGGCGCGGAAGATATGGGAGCCGGTGTTGGGAAAATCCGCGCCGGATGATGCCTACCTCGACGAGCCGGAGAAGATTCGTGTGGCTCGGTACTGGCTCGGTGGTGTCGGCTTCGAGCTCATGGAATCGCTGACCCCAGACGGCGAGGTCGCCAAATTCATCGAGCGACGCGGCGAGGGTGTGATGCTGATCAGCCTGAATGTTGACAGCACACGGGAGTCGGTGTCGGAGCTGGCTGCGCGGAGCTACCCGATCATCGGCGGTATTCGTGAGTTTCGCGACTGCGAATTCGCGTTCGTTCATCCGCGAAAAATGAACGGCGTGCTGCTCGAGATCATCGACTACGCATGGCGCGAGCTCGAGGGGGCAGAAAGCACGCCGTGCACGCGCTGACGCGCGAAGCGACACCGACCCTTACGCCCGTCTGGACAGCGGGCTTCCGGCCATTCTTTCTCGCCGCCTCGTTCTACGGCCCCGCACTGATCATACTGTGGTACGGCGCTCGCATTGGGCTGTGGTCAGCGCCTCACGGACACCTGCCTCTGTGGCTTCTGCACGCACACGAGCTTCTTTTTGGGTTCGCAAGCGCACTGGTCTGCGGAGTCCTGCTGACGGCGCTGCCAAGCTGGACGGGCGCCGCCGAAATCAGCGCGGTCCGGCTGCGTATTCTGGCGGCGCTATGGCTGGTCGGCCGGTTGTGCGTGTTGTTCCAGCAGGAGCTGCCCAGACTGCTGGTCGCAATCGGTGATTGCTCACTTCTGCCGGTGCTGTGCATCTTCTTGGCGTTCAGCGCGCGCGGTTCGCGGAAGCGGCTGTTCGCGTGGACGACGGTTCCGCTTTGTGCGTTCACAGCGGCAAATTTCCTGTACTACGCGGGGGTCATCAGCGGTTCAACCCGCGAAATCGACCTGTCGCTGAGGCTTGCGGTCGACGCGCTGATGTTTTTGTTCACGTTGTACGGGGGGCTGTTCGTTCCTGCGTTCACTCGCCGTTGGCTCCGCACACGTGGCATGGAATCCCGACCGATGTCTTTGCCCATTGAATACGCGACGGCCGTCGCGATGCTTGCATTCGCGCTCGCGGATCTGCTCAGGGCGCCCGAGCTTTTGGTGACATTGGCTTGCGGCGCAGCTGCACTGATCCATGCTTGGCGCTGGACGCGGTGGCGCGGGTGGCTTACCTTCCGCGACCCGATTCTCCGGTGTCTGCACATCGGATATCTGTGGCTGATCGCCTCGTTCGTGCTGCGTGCGTGCGCCGGCTCGCGCGCCGGTTGGTATGACGCCGCCGTCCATGCGTTCACGATCGGCGCATACAGCACGCTCAAGATTGGCTTGATGACGCGCGTCGCCCTGAAACATACCGGTCGTCCCGTTCGGGCGGACCGGCCCATGCGGGCCGCGTTCGTGATGATGCCCATCGCCGCCGTATTGAGAATCGGGTTCGCGGTGCTGCACGGCCCGGAGTGGCTCGCGGGAGCCTCCGCGTTTCTCTGGGCAGCCGCGTTCCTCATCTACTTGTTCAGTTTCGGCCCGTTTCTCGTTCGCGCAAGCCTGCCTCGGCCCGCTGCTGCATAACCGGATCGGGCGCGTCCCTCAGCCGACCTGGCCGACTCCGCCGACGCCCGCGGTGCTGGATCCCCCGGGGCGACCCGGTACTCCAGTCCCGCCCGTTCGGGCGTGACCCGGCCGCCCGCGATGTCTCTTGCCACGGCGGTGTGGTCCCGTTCCGCGGGCTTCCCAAATCCGCCTCCGCCGGCCGTATCGAATTCGACCACATCGCCTCTCTTGAGCTGGGTCAATCCGTAGGGATCCGCCCGTCGGCGATTGACCGTGAATCGCGCCAGGCTCCCCGGTCTGCCGCCGAACAGACCCTCCGGAGCAAGTTGAAAACGCCCTGACTGAAGCGCCATGCCAACCCATCCCAGGGGTCCGGCCTCGTCATCCGGCACCCAGATCACTTCCCGCCGGCCCTGCGCACCGCGGAACTTCCCGGCACCACCGGAATCCGCAAGCAGCTCACGCGCGCGGATGACGAGCGGCGTGTCGCTCTCAAAGATTTCGACCGGCGTATTGGCCGCGTTGGCCGGAAACACGAAGCTTCCCGCGCCATCGCCCCAGGCGCCCGCCCCCATGCCACCGCCGCGAATCACCGCCGCGTGGAACGGGTCGCCTGTGCAACGGGTGCCAAAGAAGACCTGCATGGTTGCCGGTGTCCCTCCGCTGCCGGCTATCACGCGATCGGGCAGAACCGGCGCCAACGCGCGATAGATGATCTCCGTCATGAAGTGTCCGATCTGCATTCGCGCCACGACCGGCGCCGGGTGACGGCAATTGACGACCGTGCCCTCCGGAGCGATCAGAGTTATCGGCGACGCCGTGCCATCGTTATTTGGCAATTCGGGGTCGAAAATGCTCTTGATGGCCATGTGCACGTAGGCGTAGGTGAAGTTGAATACGACATTCCCCCCCCACTCGACCTGGCGCGTCGTGCCCGACAGGTCCACGACGACGTCGCTCCCCTTGATTGTCAATTCACAGCGAATTTCGACCGGCTCGTGCCCTTCTATCTGCTCGATCGTGCCGCTTGCCCCATAAGTGCCGTCTGGAACGGCCGCGATAGCTTCGCGCAAGCTCTGTTCGCTGCGCCCTATGATTTCGTCGGCCAATTTGTCGAGATCATCCAGGTCGTACTCATCGAGAAGCTGCCGTACATGCTGTGCGCATACATGATTCGCGGCAACCTGCGAGCGGATGTCGCCGTGAACCTGCTCGGGCGTGCGCACGTTCGCGCGAATGATGTCGATGATATCCAGGTTCGGCTGTCCACCGCTGTACAGCCGCACCAGCGGAAGGAATAGTCCCTCTTCGAAAACGTCGTGATTGTTCGACGCGACGCGCCCACCCACGTCAGCATGGTGCAGAATGCAGGCGGTGAATGCTATGAGCCTCTCATGCCGAAACACCGGGCTCAAGACGCACACGTCGTTCAGGTGGCCTGCAAGCGCCCACGGGTCGTTGGTGATGAAGATGTCTCCGGGCCGGAAGAAATCCGCGGGACGGCTATTGATCAGCCTCTTGATTCCGAGCGCCATCGCGCCCGACTGCCCGGGACTCGCCAGGGTGCCCTGGGCGACCTCGCGCCCCCGGCTGTCCGTGAGCATGCAGGTATAGTCGTGTGAGTCGCGAAGCACACTGGAGAATGCCGTTCTGACGACGGCTGCATCCGCCTCATCCACAATCGACACGAGGCGGCGCCACAGGATCTCGAGCGTGACGGGATCGAAACGCTTCACCTTAGACACTCCTACGACAGATCTATCCACAGGAAGCCGTAATCGTCGACTCTGACCTGACCGCTCGTCCCAACCACTACCGTCGACTCGCGCTCTTCTATGATCGCGGGCCCTGACAGCTGCGTGCGCGGCGCAAGGAGATATCGATCATAGACGGCGTGCGGGATCATTTCGCCGGCCAACGGGCAGAAGGCTCGTCGCTGACCCTTGATCGCCCCGGCTGCTGACGCTCCGGCTGGCGATCTTAGCTTGGGCAGCTCCAGCATCTTTACCGGCAAGCTCGCCCTTACCCTGAAGGTCACGAACTCCACGTCGCACTCCGGATATGTCCGCCCGTAGAGCTTCGCGTAGACGGCATCGAATAGCTCGCGCACTTCCTGTGCCATGAGCATGGAGAAATCCACCGGGGGGAGCTGGAGAGTCGTTTCGGACCCCTGGCCTATGAAGCGCATGTCCGCGGAGCGCTCAAAGTTGACGGCATCTGTGACGCCGCTTGCCTGCAACGCCGCGCTGGCGGACTCCTCGAGGCTGCGGAAAATCTCTTCTAAGGCGGCAAAGTCCGTGCCACGCAGGGGCGATTTATGGCTTCTGACCACATCGAACGCACGCCGCGCCGTAAAGAATCCGAGTGCTGATCCGACGCCGGCATTTGGCGGCACCAGCAGACGCGGCGCCCCAAGCTTACGCGCTAGTCCATACATGTGCACGGGCCCCGCGCCGCCGAATCCCGCGATGGTCATTCGCCGCGCGTTACCACCCCGCTCCGCAATGTGAGTCTTGGCCGCGGCAGCCATCATCTCGTTAATGAGGTCATGAATCCCCCAGGCAGCCTGCAGCAGTGAGATTCCAAGGGGCTCGGCGATTTGCTCCTGGATTCCCTTGCGCGCCGCAGCGACATCGAGCTTCATGGTGCCGCCAAGGAAATATTCCGCATCGAGGTATCCGAGAAGCAGATCGGCATCGGTTACGGTCGGCTCCGTTGCGCCCCGGCCATAACAGATTGGCCCCGGCTCGGCGCCGGCGCTCTGTGGGCCAACCTGCAAAGTTCCAAGGCGGCTGCGCCGCGCGATGGACCCGCCGCCCGCACCGATCTCCATCAGGTCGACGACCGGGACCTGTAAAGTCAGTCCGCTGCCCTTCTGGAATCGCTGCACGCGGCCCACTTCGAAGGTCGGCACGACTTGCGCGGTGCCGTTCTGAATGAGGCAGGACTTCGCCGTCGTACCACCCATGTCGAAGCAGAACATGTCCGGCAGATTGAACAGCTTGCTGAAGTACTGGCCGGCGATCACCGCCGCGCATGGACCCGATTCGATGATGCGCACCGGATACGCCGCGGCGATTTCCGCCGACGTGACACCGCCCGAGGACAGCATGATGAAAAGCCGGCCGCGAAATCCGTGGGCAGCGAGGCGCTGGCGCAGCGATTTCAGGTAGTTTTCGGTCAACGGCTTGACGTATGCGTTCGCGACAGTCGTGCTTGTGCGTTCGTATTCGCGGATCTGAGGCAACACCTCGTAGGAAATCGAAACCGAAACCTCCGGTAGCACCTCGGCGATCAGGCGCTTGATTTCGAACTCGTGCTGC
>JAJZLX010000366.1 GCA_021850555.1 Pseudomonadota bacterium
GATTTTGTCGAACCGGTGGGTGCGTCCACACACCCTGCTCCGCTGGTCTTCTGTGAGACCCCGCGGACAGGGTCTCACAGAAGAGCAGTGGCGGAGAGGGTGGGATTCGAACCCACGGTCCTCTTGCGAGGACGCCGGTTTTCAAGACCGGTGCAATCAACCGCTCTGCCACCTCTCCGCATCGCAGGTGCTTGCGCGGTCGCAGATGTTACCAAATTGCCCCGCAGGCATGCTTGCCCAGGTTCCCGGTGTGTGTGTGCCGCACACCCGGGCGTCTTTGCGATCCTGTGTCCCCTCGGTGCGGCGCAATCCCGGGTCGCCAACGGTGTCGGCGCGATGATCAGGCGCCGGCGCTCGGCCGCGAGGAAACGAGCGCGTACCAGCATCGGATGCCGGCGGCGGCGGCCGGCGGCTGCAGATGCAGACGCTTCGCGAAATCCACGACAACCATGGCGTCTATGTCGGCGACACTGAAGTGCTCCCCGCACAGAAAGGGGGTCGCCGACTGCGCCAGAGTCTCCAACAGCGCGAGAAACGCCTCTGCCCGCTTCTTGCCCCTCTCAGCAAGCGCTGGAATCTGCGGGTAATCGACGACACCGGTGAGAGCGCGGTCCTTCATCCCGGGAGCCGAATTGCGCAGCCATTCGGCCACCGCGCCAAAGCCCTCGCTTTCGATCCGCCACTGCAAGTCTGCGATCGAGGCCTTCTGCAGCGGCGATCGGCCCATCAGCGGCGGCTCGGGGCAGGCCTCCTCCAGATACCGCCAGATCGCGGCCGTCGAGCGCAGCACGGTCCCGTCGTCGAGCTCGAGCGCCGGCACCGTGCAGTAGGGATTGACGGCCCGGAAGCCGGGTTGCAGATGCTCGCGGTTGCGCAGATCGACCTGCACCGTGGGAATGTCGATCCCCTTCTCCGCGAGAAATATCCGAACGCGCCGCGGCGAGGGCGCCGTCTTGCAGTCATAGAGCCTCATCCCGGCGCCCCCGGGGCCCGCCAGCCCCCCTCGCAGACCCACTCCTGCACGGGCTTGCGGTCCGAGGGGCTCTCGCGCGCCTGCAGGGCCGGCGTCAGGGTCTCCTTCGGTGCCGGCAGGCCGACCGCGGCCATGGCCTCGATGCGGAAAGCCTCGGGAACGGCCAGCTCGCGGCGCGCGCGCTCGTAATCGAAGCCGGCCATGCCGTGCACCACGTAGCCCTTCAGGCTGCCTTGCAGGGCGAAGTATCCCCACGCCACCCCGGTGTCGTAGGAGTGCGTGACGGATGCCCGTCCGGAGCGCTCGCTGACCGAGTGGGAGACGAACACCACCAGCGCGGCGGCCTTGTGCGCCCAGACTCGATTGCCTTCGGACAGCAGACCGAAGAAAGTCGGCCACTGCGCGGTGCCGCGTCGCGCAAACAACGCCCGCCACGGCTGCAGGTTGCCCGAGGAGGGCGCCCAGCGCGCCGCCTCGAACAGGCTGAGCAGCTCCTCGGGCGCGATCTCCTCGCCCGTCATCGCCCGCGGCGACCAGCGGTCGAGAAATTGCACATGGACAGGATGATCCGCATGTCTCACCGAGCTACCTTTGATCATGCCCTGACTCCATCAATCGCCGATTCGGCCGATTCTGGCATCCCCGATGCCGGGCGGCACTGTCCCGGATTGGGGGATCCCGCCGCGAAACAACCTGGCGCTCAACCCGACTCCGCCTGCGCCCCCATGGAGCGGCGCCGTGCCCGCAGCACCACGCAGCCCGCGCCCGCGGCCACCGCCAGCGTGATCAGGCTGGCATACAGATCCACGCCCAGGCCCGGTGTGAATGCCATCGCCGCAAGCACGGCGATCATCGCCGCGATCGCCACATAACTCGACCAGGGGAACAGCCACAGGGTGATCGAAGGCGCCGGCCCGCCCGCGCGCTCACGCGAGCGCCGCAACCTCGCGTGCGCGAGCGCGGTCATCATATACACGAACACCATCAGAGCGCCGGAGGCGTCCACCAGGAACGCGAAAACGCCCTGGGGAGCCTTGACGGCGGCGAGGATTCCGACGACGCCCGCCGCGGCGCACAGCAGCACCGACCTCACCGGCACCCGCCGGCGATTCAGCCGGATCAGCCCCTTCGGCGCATCGCCGTGCTCGGCCAATACGAACAGCACCCTCGAGCACACGTAGAACGCGGAGTTCAGGCACGAGAGCACGGCCGTCAGGATGATCGCATCCATGGCCATCCCCGCCCAACCGAAACGCATGCGCATCAGCGCGAGCGTAAACGGCGACTGGCCGATTTCGATGTGGGACCAGGGCACCACCGAGACAATGAGAAAGACCGATCCGACGTAGAACATCAGGATGCGCACGATGATGGAGCTCGTGAGCTTCGCCACCGCGCGCGAGGGCTCGGAGGACTCCGCCGCGGCCACCGTGACGATCTCCGCCCCGGTGAGGGAGAAGAACACGGTCACCGCGCCGGCGAGCACCGACACCGGCCCGTGCGGCATGAAGCCCCCGAAGGCGGTGAGGTTGTGGAAGGTCGAGCCGTGGGGCGAGGTCCAGCCGAAGGCGAAGGCCGCGGCGAGCGCGATGAACACGATGATGGCCGCGACCTTGATCGAGGAAAACCAGAACTCGAACTCCCCGTAGGAGCGCGCCGACATCAGGTTGACGAGCGTCATCGCAGCCATCAGCGCACAGCCGAGCACGCCCGCCGGCAGCGGGATCCAGGCGTGCAGGATGTTGGCGCCGGCGATCGCCTCGGCGGGCACCACGATGATCCAGAAGTACCAGTAGAGCCACCCCGCGACGAAGCCGGCCCAGGAGCCCAAGCCCGCGCGCGCGAACTCGGTGAAGGAGCGCACCGAGGGCAGACTCAAGGACATCTCCCCGAGCATGCGCATCACCACCAGCACGAGCGTCCCGGTGATGAGATAGCTCAGCACGATGGCCGGCCCCACGGCGGCGATGGAAGCGCTGCTGCCGACGAACAGTCCCGCACCGATGATCCCGCCGATGGAGATCATCTCCAGATGGCGCGGCTTCAGCGAGCGGCTGAGTTCGGTCATGAGGCCGGGGTGAGGCTCTTGGTGCGCATCCGCCTGCCGTTGGCGCGAAGATTCAGCGCGGCGGCGGAGTGAGCCTGTCGAGTCCGCCGACATAGGGCCTGAGCGCCGCCGGCACGCCGACCGAGCCGTCGGCCTCCTGGTAGTTCTCCAACACCGCGACGAGCGTGCGGCCCACCGCGAGCCCCGAGCCGTTCAGGGTGTGCACGGGCTCGGGCTTTGCGCTCTCGGGGTTGCGCCAGCGGGCCTGCATGCGCCGCGCCTGGAAGGCCTCGAAGTTGCTGCAGGAGGAGATCTCGCGGTAGCGGCCCTGGGAGGGCAGCCACACCTCGAGGTCGTATGTCTTGGCGCTGTTGGCGCCGATATCCGCGGCGCACAGCGCCACGGTCCTGAAGGGCAGCTCCAGGCGCTTCAGCACCTGCTCGGCGTGCGCCGTGAGCTCCTCGAGCGCCTGGTAGGAGTCCTGCGGGCGCACGATCTGCACCAGCTCCACCTTGTCGAACTGGTGGCTGCGGATCATGCCGCGCGTGTCCTTGCCGGCCGCGCCCGCCTCGGAGCGAAAGCACGGCGTGTGACAGACGAGCTTCAGCGGCAGGGCCTGCGCCGGCACGATCTGCTCGCGCACCAGGTTGGTGACCGGCACCTCGGCGGTGGGGATGAGATAAAACCCCTGCTCACCTCGCACCGCAAACAGGTCCTGCTCGAACTTCGGCAACTGCCCGGTGCCGAGCAACGCCTGGCTCTGCACCAGATACGGCACGTACACCTCGGTGTAGCCGTGCTCCCGTGTGTGCAGGTCGAGCATGAACTGCCCGAGCGCACGGTGCAGGCGCGAGATCTGCCCGCGCATGACCGCGAAACGCGCGCCCGAGATGCGCGCGGCCGCCTCGAAGTCGAGCCCCCCGAGCCGCTCACCGACCTCGACATGGTCCTTCGGCTCGAAGGCGAACTCGCGCCGCTCGCCCCAGCGGCGCACCTCGAGGTTGTCCTCCTCGCCCCTTCCGGCCGGCACCGATTCGTGCAGCAGGTTCGGCAGAGCGAGCTGCAGCCGCTCGAGCTCCTCCTGGATCTCGCTCATCTGGCGCTCGGCGGCCGCGAGCTCCCCGGTGAGCTGCTCGCCGCGCGTCAGCAGCGGCACTGCGTCCTCGCCCTTGCCCTTGGCCATGCCAACCGCCTTGGCGTTGGCATTGCGCTCCGCGCGCAGCCGATCGGACTCGATCTGAGCGCTCTTGCGCCGCTCCTCGAGCGTGCGCAAGGCCTGCACGTCGAGCGTGAATCCCCGCCGCGCAAGATTGCGGGCGACGGCCTCGGGGTCGGAGCGCAGCAGCTTGGGGTCGATCATGAGCTCTTGTTCCTCAGTCTTGCCAGCGCTTCCCCGATCTTGATCTCGAGCCCGCGCGGCACGGGACGGTAGTATCGCCTATCGGGCATCTCATCCGGCAGGTAGCGCTCGCCGGCGGCGAAGGCGCCGGGCTCATCGTGCGCATACCGATAGCCGCTGCCATACCCGAGGTCTTTCATCAGCCGGGTCGGGGCGTTGCGCAGTTTCACGGGCACATCGAGCGTGCCGAAGCGCTCGACATCCGCCTGCGCCTCGCCCATGGCGACATACACCGCATTGCTCTTCGGCGCGCACGCCAGGTACACCACCGCGTTGGCGATCGCGAGCTCTCCCTCGGGACTGCCCAAGCGCTCGTAGGCGTCCCAGGCATCCAGGCTCAGGGGGAAAGCCCTGGGGTCGGCGAGCCCGATGTCCTCCACCGCCATGCGCACGGCGCGGCGCGCGATGTACAGCGGATCGCAACCCCCATCGAGCATGCGGCACAGCCAGTAGAGCGCCGCGTCCGGATCGGTGCCGCGCACCGCCTTGTGCAGCGCGGAGATCTGGTCGTAGAACTGCTCACCGCCCTTGTCGAAGCGCCGCCGCCCGCCCATGGCGATCTCCTGCGCCAGGCTCAACGTGATGGTGCGCGCCTCGGACCCGGAAGCTTCCGCGAGGCTCGCGGCGAGCTCGAGCATGTTGAGCGCGCGCCGCCCATCGCCATCGGCCGCCTTCGCGATGAGCTCGATCGCCTCGGGCTGCGCGGCAAGCCCCGCCCCGCCCAACCCCCGCTCCCGATCCGTGAGCGCGGTGCGCAAGAGCGCGGCGATGTCCGCCTCCTCGAGGGGCTTGAGCACATACACACGGGCCCGGGAGAGCAGCGCGCTCACAACCTCGAAAGAGGGATTCTCGGTGGTGGCGCCCACGAAGGTGAGCGTACCGTCCTCCAGGTACGGCAGGAACGTGTCCTGCTGCGTCTTGTTGAATCGATGCACCTCGTCGAGGAACAGCAGCGTCGGGCGCCCGCTCGAGGCGCGCGCCGCGCGCGCCGCCTCCACCGCCGCCCGGATGTCCTTGACACCCGCCATCACCGCCGAGAGGGCGATGAACTGCGCGTTGGCGCGCTGGGCGATGAGCCGCGCCAGCGTCGTCTTGCCCGTGCCGGGCGGCCCCCAGAGGATGAGCGAGTGAGGCCGTCCCGATTCGATCGCCTGGCGCAGCGGCTTGCCGGGGGCAAGCAGGTGAGCCTGCCCGACGACCTCATCGAGCGAGCGGGGCCGCATGCGGTCGGCGAGCGGCCGCTGGCCCTCGGGTGTGGGTATCTGCGCGGCGCTCACTTGGCCGGCGTCCCGATCACATCCACCCCCGGGGGCGGGGAGAATGTCAGCAGCTTCGCGGGCACCGGGCCGTTGACCTTGATGTGCTCGAAGACGACGGTGGCGGTCTGGCCGAGGGTATCCTCGAGGATCATCCGCTCGAGGGTGCCGTGGCGGAAGCCGAACAGCGCGCTGCGGAAGTCCGCGGCGGAAGCATCCCGGGGCTCGACGAAGACCCAGCTGAGTCCCTCACGCCGGCCCGCCGGCCGCTCCTTGAAGTGCTTGTGCACATCGACCGTGCCCGAGAGCAGCATGGCCGGTGTGGCCGAGAGCGCCGCGGTGACCGGCTGCACCGTCACCTGCTGCAGGTCCCGATCGTAGAACCAGACATTGCGCCCGTCGCCGACCATGAGCTGCCCGGCTCCCGAGGGCAGCCCATTGGCGCCGAGCGGCCGGCTCTGCCAGCGGAACTTGCCCGGCCGATCGACGATGAGCGTGCCGGCCGAGCGCGAGATCCGCCCCCCGTGCGCGCCCACCAGGGTCTGCCGGAAGCTCACCCGCAGGGTCTTCAGATGCTGGAGGAAGCGATCGAGTTGCGTCGGGGCCGCCGGCGCGCCCACCGTGGCCGGTGCTGCCGCCGCGAGCATCGGCGCGGCGAGACCGAGCGCGGCCGCCGCGAGCGCGGCGGCCAGTCGCGATGTCTTCGACATGGGGTCAATCCTCCGGACGGGCGGGAACCAGCACTTCGCGCGAGCCGTTCGACTGCAGCGGCCCCACCAGGCCCGCGAGCTCCATCGCCTCGAGCAGCCGCGCGGCCCGGTTGTAGCCGATCTTCAGCCGCCGCTGCACATAGGAGATCGAGGGCTTGCGCTCGCTCGTGACGATTCGCACCGCCTCGTCGTAGAGCGCATCCTGCTCGGGTTCCGCGGCGGCGGCCTCGCCCTCCTCCCCCGGCAGTCCCGGGATCGGGGTCTGCGGGCCCGAGAGCACCTCTTCGATGTAGTTCGGCGGCTCGGCCTGCTTGAGCGCCTCGACCACGCGATGCACTTCCTGATCGGACACGAACGCGCCGTGCACGCGCGTCGGCACGCCGGTGCCCGAGGGCAGGTAGAGCATATCCCCGTGCCCGAGCAGGGTCTCGGCGCCCATCTGATCGAGAATGGTGCGCGAGTCGACCTTGGCCGACACCTGAAAGGCGATGCGGCACGGGATGTTGGCCTTGATCAGCCCCGTGATGACATCCACCGACGGCCGCTGCGTGGCGAGCACCAGGTGGATACCCGAGGCGCGCGCCTTCTGGGCGAGGCGCGCGATCAGCTCCTCGACCTTCTTGCCGACGATCATCATCATGTCGGCAAGCTCATCGATCAGCACCACCACGTACGGCAGGGGCGTGAGATTGGGGATGCGGCTCTGGTCGATGCTCGGGTCGTTCGCGGCGCGCTGCATCAGCACCGGATCGGCGATCGGCTTGCCCGCCTCGATGGCGTCCTTCACGCGCCGGTTGAACCCCGCGATGTTGCGCACGCCGAGCGCGGCCATCAGCTGATAGCGCCGCTCCATCTCCGCCACGCACCAGCGCAGCGCGTTCGCCGCCTGCTTCATGTCGGTCACCACCGGGGCGAGCAGGTGCGGGATGCCCTCGTAGACGGACAGCTCGAGCATCTTCGGGTCGATCATGATCAGGCGCACGTGCTCGGCCGTGGACTTGTAAAGGAGCGAGAGCACCATGGCGTTGATGGCGACCGACTTGCCCGAGCCGGTGGTGCCGGCGATCAGCAGATGCGGCATGCGCGCCAGATCGGCCACCACGGGCGCCCCGCCGATGTCCTTGCCGAGAGCGAGCGCGAGCGGCGAGTGCGTCTCGTCATAGGCCTTCGAGCGCACGATCTCCCCGAGCGTGACCATCTCACGCTTCTCGTTGGCGATCTCGAGCCCCATCACGTTCTTGCCCGGAATCACCTCCACCACGCGCACGCTCAGCACCGAGAGCGCGCGCGCCAGGTCCTTCGAGAGCCCGGTGATCTGACTCGCCTTCACCCCCGGGGCCGGCCTCAACTCGAAGCAGGTGACCACGGGGCCGGGCTGCACCGCCACGACCTCCGCCTCGATGCCGAAGTCCTTCAATTTCATCTCGACCAGGCGCGAGAGCGCCTCGAGCGCCTCGGGCGAATAAAGCGGCTCGCGCGGCGGCGGATCATCGAGGAGCGAGAGCGGCGGCAGCTCCCCGGCCTTGGGCGGATCGAACAGCGGCACCTGGCGCTCCTTCTCGACGCGCTCGCTTGTCTCGATCTGGGGCTTGGGTGTCTCGATCCGCGGCGGCGTACGGGCGGCGCTGCGCTTCTGCTCGACCGCCACGGCGGCCTTGCGCGCCTCGCGGCGCTCGCGGCCCGCAGCCCTGTCCTTCGCCGTGGCGCGCCGCTCGCGCAGCCACTCGGCCCCCGCCCACGTCCACGCGCCCAGCCGATCCATGACGGCAAACCAGGAGACGCCGAAGCCCACCGACAGTCCGGCCATCCAGGCGACCAGCATGAGCAGCGTCGTGCCGAGGTATCCGAAGGCGCTCTCGAGCCCATCGCCAGCGAGCTTGCCGATCACCCCGCCCGCGCCCTCGTGCAGCCCCTCGGCGTGCCAGTTGAGCGCCGCCAGGGCGCAGCTCGCGATGAGCAGCAGGGCAAGTCCGGCGGCGCGCACGGCGGTATTGGCCCGGGAGGCGCTTTCCACACGGCCGCCCCGATGTGCCCGGTGCAGCCGCCAGGCGCCGATGGCGAGCATCGGGGGCAGCAGATAGGCGGGCCGGCCGAACAGACCGAACAGGAGATCGGCGAGCAAGGCCCCCGCGGGACCTATCCGATCATGCGCCTGATGCGAGGCGCCGCTGTAGAAAAAGCCGCTGTCCGCGACGCTGTAGCTGGCGAGCGCAATGAGCAACACGATCGCGCCGACTCCGACGGCGATGACGGCGCTTTCGCGCAGGCCACGCGCCACGGCGGCGCTGAAGCGGGCGGGGCGGCGCGAGAGCGCCTCGGATTCGGCCAATGCCGGTGACTCCACTGCAAGCGAGAGGATGGGCTGGTGATTTTAGCGCACTACCCCGGCATCCAGGCTTGGTAGTATGCGATGGGCGCCGCGTGAGCGCCCCCGGGTCCGCCCCAGCGCTCAGGACTCCGGGATGCATGCCAGTTAAGGAACCGTAACCCATGACCGACACCCGGCACAGCCGGCTCATCATCCTCGGCTCCGGCCCCGCCGGCTACAGCGCCGCGGTCTATGCGGCCCGGGCCAACCGCTCCCCGCTGCTCATCACGGGCCTGGAGGCGGGCGGTCAGCTCATGACCACCACCGATGTGGACAACTGGCCGGGGGATGTCGAGGGGCTGCAGGGCCCGCAGCTGATGGAGCGGCTGCGCCGCCATGCCGAGCGCTTCCATACCGAGATCGTGAGCGACCACGTGCACAGCGCGGACCTCGGCGCGCGCCCCTTCAGGCTCACGGGCGACAGCGCCGCCTACACCTGCGATGCGCTCATCGTCGCCACCGGCGCCGCGGCCCGCTACCTCGGCCTGCCCTCGGAGGAGAAGTTCCGCGGCCGCGGGGTGTCGGCCTGCGCCACGTGCGACGGCTTTTTCTTCCGCGGCCAGCGCATCGCGGTCATCGGCGGCGGCAATACCGCGGTCGAGGAGGCGCTTTATCTCTCGCACATCGCCGCTCACGTAACCCTGGTGCACCGCCGGGACCGGCTGCGCGCCGAGAAGATCCTGCAGGATCGGCTCTTTCGCGAAGTCGAGGCCGGCAAGGTCTCCGTGGTGTGGGATCACACCGTCGAGGAGGTGTTGGGTGATGCGCAGGGGGTGACGGGCGTGCGCCTCGCCTCGAGGCTCACCGCCGAGAGGCGCGAGCTCGAGGTGACCGGTGTGTTCATCGCCATCGGCCACACGCCGAACACCGGGTTGTTCGCCGGACAGCTCGAGATGCGCGACGGCTACCTCAAGGTCAAAGGCGGTGCCGAGGGCGCGGCGACCGCCACCAGCGTGCCCGGGGTGTTTGCCGCCGGCGATGTGTCGGACCCGATCTACCGCCAGGCCATCACCTCGGCCGGCACGGGCTGCATGGCGGCGCTCGACGCCGACCGCTACCTGGAAACCCTGGAGAGCTGACCTCGGGAGAGCTTCCCCGGGGATTGCCGAGGAGTCTCAGGTGCGCGTTGCCGTCCACTCGAGCATCGATGAGATCGATCCGGGGCAGTGGAACGCTCTCACCGGCGGCAACCCCTTTCTGCGGCACGAGTTTCTCGCCGCGCTCGAGCACGGCGGCTGCGTCGGGCCGGACAGCGGCTGGCAGCCGCACCTGCTCACGCTGAGCGACGCCCAGGGACTTGCCGCCGCGGCGCCCGCATTCCTCAAGACCGACTCCTACGGGGAGTTCGTGTTCGACTTCGCCTGGGCACAGGCCTACCTGCGCTACGGGCTCGAGTACTACCCGAAGCTCACCGTGGCGGTGCCCTTCACGCCCGCCGGCGGACCTCGGCTGCTGGTGCGCGACGGACTCGATCGGCCCGCCGAGGCCCGAGGCTTGCTCGGTGCGCTCGAAGAGCACGCCGCGCGCGAGCGCCTCTCCTCGATCCACGCGCTCTTTCTCGATGAGCCGGGGCGCTCGGCCTGCGAGAGCGCCGGCTGGCTGCTGCGCCGGGACTGTCAGTTCCATTGGACCAATCGCGGCTATGCGAGCTTCGAGCACTACCTCGAGACCTTCACGGCCGAGAAGCGCAAGAAGGCGCGCCGCGAGCGCCGCCGGGTGCAGGAGGCCGGCATTCGCTTCGAGACGCGTTTCGGCGCCGAGCTCGATCCGCCTCTGCTCGACCGCATCTACGCCTTTCACCGCGAGACCTTTCTGCGCCACGGACGCGAGCCCTACCTCACGCGCGAGTTCTTCGGGGAAATCGCTCACACGCTCGGGGAGGCGCTGGTGGTGAAGATCGCCCGTCACCGGCGCACGCCGGTCGCCGCCGCGATCTTCTTCTGGTGCCCCGAGACGCTCTACGGACGCTACTGGGGCGCCGGCGGGGACTATCACAGCCTGCACTTCGAGACCTGCTACCACCAGGGGATCGAGTTCTGCATCGAGCGAGGCCTGCAGCGCTTCGAGCCCGGCACACAGGGTGAGCACAAGGTCGCGCGCGGCTTCGAGCCGCAGCTCACCTGGTCGGCTCACTACATCGCCGACCGGCGCTTTCGCGAGGCGATCGGGGAGTTCCTGCAGAGGGAGGGCGGCCTGATCGATGAGTACGCGAGCGAGGTGCGCGAGCACATGCCGTTCCGCAAGGGCGGGCAATGAAGACCATCACCTGGCTCTCCCCCGAGGACGCCCCGGAGTGGTTCCCGCCGCTCGAGCAGGCCTTGGATGACCCCTCGGGGTTGCTGGCCGCGGGCGGCGATCTATCGCCCGAGCGGCTGATTGCCGCCTATGCCCGAGGCATCTTCCCCTGGTACTCCCCGGGTCAACCGGTCCTGTGGTGGTCCCCCGATCCGCGCACCGTGCTGTTGCCCGCGGAGTTCCACTTGAGTCGCAGTCTGGCAAAATCCATTAGAAACAAAGGCTTCCAGGTCAATATGAATGAGGACTTTGAAGCCGTGATCGACGCCTGCGCGGCACCGAGGCCGCGCAGCCCCGGCACTTGGATCACTCCGGAGATGCGGGCGGCCTATGTACGGCTGCATCGGCTGGGCTTTGCCCACAGCATCGAGGTGCGGCGCGAGGGGCGCCTCGCCGGCGGTCTTTACGGCGTGCGCCTCGGCGGGATGTTCTTTGGCGAGTCCATGTTCAGCGCCGAGCGCGACGGCTCGAAGATCGCCCTCTGCCACCTCGTCAAGATGTGCCGCCACAACAGCATCGCCGTGATCGACTGCCAGCTCGCCTCCCGGCACCTCCTTGGCCTCGGCGCCCGCTCCATCCCCCGCACGGAATTCAAAGCGCTGCTCTCGCGCCTCATCTCGCTCGAGCCGGCCGGCCTCACTTAGCACGATCCAAGGCACGCGGCCACCCGGGAAAACTCCCCCAGGGCGGATTGCGGCCGGGGTAGCGCATTGCAAATTGCAGACCAGCGCCCTTTGTGCTGCAATTCGCGCCCCCCGGGAGGCAAAGGGCCATATGTCCAAAGAAGATGCGATTCAGATGGAAGGCGAGGTGGTGGAGACTCTGCCCAACACCACCTTTCGCGTGAAGCTCAAGAACGGCCATGTGGTCACCGCGCACATCTCCGGCAAGATGCGCAAAAACTACATCCGCATTCTCACCGGCGATCAGGTCACCGTGGAGATGACCCCCTACGACCTGACCAAAGGCCGCATCGTCTACCGAGGAAGGTAATGCCCGCCTCTTGCGCCGCACAGCGCCGCCGCACGAACGGGGTTCGCGCCTCGCGAGCCCCGTAGCGCCTGCGCGCCGCGCGCAATCAAGCCGTCAGCTCTGGCTGCTGCGCCGGCGTGCATTCGAGCTGCAGGCGCTCTGCGTCCTCCGACACCGACACCCGCACCTGTCCACCGCCAACGAGGCGGCCAAACAGCAGCTCCTCGGCGAGCGGGCGCTTGATGTGCTCCTGCAGGGTGCGCGCCATCGGCCGCGCGCCCATCTTCGGGTCATAGCCCTTCTCGGCGATCCAGCGCCGGGCCGCATCGTCGAGCACGATCGACACGCCCTTCTGCTCGAGCTGCATCTCGACTTCGAGGATCAGCTTGTCGACCACCCGCTCGATGGTCTTCGGATCGAGGCCGGAGAACTGGATGATGGCATCCAGCCGGTTGCGAAACTCCGGGGTGAACAGGCGCCGGATGGCTTCCATGCCATCACTCACGTTGTCCTGCTGGGTGAAGCCGATCGAGGGGCGCGCCATCTCCTGCGCGCCGGCATTGGTCGTCATGACGATGA
>JAJZLX010000352.1 GCA_021850555.1 Pseudomonadota bacterium
AAGTGTCAAACTCGGGTTTGAGCGCCGGACCATATCTTGCGGGACTTTTCAGCGATCTGTTAGCCCCCAGGTTCGGCATCCAGTCGCTCGGAATCAGTTTGAACATACTCAACGTGATGTTCGTGATCGGCGTCGTTCATTTCATTGTGGCGAGCCGCACGGTCCATGCGGACGTCATTGAAGCCGAGGGGAATGCAATCCCTTCCTATCAAGGAGAAGCAACATGAGTCAAGACCTGTCGCGGTACATCGTCAATCCGGGACCCAAGGTGCCCGTCACGGGGCTGAAGGCGGCCGTGACCACCGATTCGTCGATCGTCACCGAGACCATGGTCGAGGTGCTGAAGAAGGGCGGGAAGGCGGCGGACGCGGGGATCGCCGGTTGCCTGGTGCAGGCCGCCGTCGAGCCCTTCATGACGAACCACGCCGGCCTCGTGACGTTCCTTTATTACGAAGCCAAGACCGGCAAGCTGCACCAGCTCGACAGTCTGGGTGGATTCCCTTCGGGCTTGTCTCCCTTCAAGCCGGTGCCGCCGGGTACCGGTCCGTACGCTGCGGTGCCGCCTTCCGCCATCATTCCGGGTTTCATGCCGGGACTGAAGGAGATTCATGAGAAGTTCGGCTCTCGCCCCTGGGCAGAGCTCTGCTCTCCCGCGGTGCGATGGGCCGAGCAGGGGCATCCGGTTTCTACGTTCGAGTATGGCGTCAATATTTTCGCGGACAAGTTCATCACTTACTTCCCCGAGAGCCGGGAGTTCTTTCAGCCGAAAGGCTATTTTCCGAACGTGGGCGAGGTGTTTGTGCCGAAAGGGCTCGCAGAGACGCTGACTGGCGTGGCCAAGCAGGGGCCCGACTACATGATCACCGGTCCCTGGGCCGAGCGTTTCGTGGAAAAAGCCAACGAGATGGGTTGGAAGATCAAGCTCGAGCACATGACCGAGACGCCGCCGCGCTGGGTGGCGCCTTTGCGCATACCGCATCATGAATACGAGATCGTGAGCCTCGGTCCACCCCAGGCGCAGGGCATTTATATCGCAATCGTCCTTGGTGTCTTGAAGCACCTCGGTATCCGGGAAATGAAACCCGGCTCGGCGGAGCACATCTGGGCCATGGGTCATGCGCTGCGCCAAGGTGGGCGCCATTGGGAGTACGCACAGGACGATACCGTATATGGCGTGCCGCGCGAGGAACTGCTGGATGATGGTTATCACGCCCATCTTGCGAAGCTGATCAGAAAGGCTCGCCCCAAGGTCGATCTGACCGAGCACATTCGACTCGCGGCAGAGTCCGGCACGGGCGGCGATTTCATGTCTGCATTCGGGGGGGCGAACGGGAGGCCGCGCCTCGCGAAGTCCCACTCGGATCAGCCGTCAGGCTCCTGTGAGCTGGCGGTCGTCGACTGCGAAGGCAACTGGGTGCAGATGATGAATACGCTGCAGGGATCCGGCATTCCCGGCATGGTGATTGGCGGGGTACCCATGGTCGGCAGCCACTCGACTTTCGGTGCCCTGGCGAGCCCCATGGATGCCACGCTCGTCAAGGGCGCCAAGGGACGCTGCATCATCGGTAACACCATCGTGATGAAAGAGGGAAAGCCGGTGTTTTCCGCCGGGTCACCGGGAAACGTCCACTGCACGGTGCCGCAGGTTCTCGCGTACGCGCTCGATTTCAAGTTCGATCCGCAAGCGGCAGTCGAGGCGCCCCGGATGCTGCCGATGACCGAAGGACGCTCCATCGTAATCGAGGATCGACTGGCGCCGGGAGTGGTCGAGGATCTGCATCGACTCGGGGTCCGGGTTGCGGTCACACCGAGCTATGACTACCACATGGGGTCCTTCTCCGTCATTGCGAGGGATGAGGGGTCCGGGACTTACACGGCTGTGGCCGATCCGCGCCGTTGCGCTGTTGCCGACGGACTGCGTTGAGGAGGCAGTTGCAGGTGCCGATCATGGAAGTGAGTGGATGGACACGAATGAGCTTCGATAGGAGAGACAAACGATGAGCGAGAATCGCAATGCGCTGTATGAGACCCTCGGAAAGCGCAATCCCACGGAAGCCGTCGCCAGTCGGGGCATGGTGACTGGCACGACAGGCAGTGCGGCAGTCGAGGCGGGCGTCGATATGCTGCGCCAGGGAGGCAGTGCGGCCGATGCGGTGGCCGCCACTGCGCTCGCTCAGGTCTGTCTCGCTGCGGGTTCGTGGGTGAGCTACGCGGGCATCTACACCATGGTGTATTTCGAGGCCTCGACGGGTAAGTTGCACAACCTGAATGCCGGCTTCAACACGATACAGGCCGAGGATGATCCTCTTGCAATTCCCGGTCCCAACCCGGGAGATCTCGGCAAGGGAGGACTGAGCGCATTTCAATATGAAGCGAGTGGCAGAACTGCGCTGACGCCTGGCTTCATGGCCGGCATTGAGGCGACCCATCAGCGCTTTGGCAAACTGCCATTGCAGGCGATTTTTGATCCCGCCATCCGCTATGCGGAGGAGGGCTTTCCCTGGACCGCGGGGCACGCGCAACAGCACGCGTTTCGCGCATCGGTCCTGTCGCGATTGCCTCATACCCGCGAAGTTTTCGCGAAGACGGACGGATCAGCCTATGCGGCGGGAGAGAATTTTAGGCAGCCGAGCCTCGCGATGACTTTGCGACGGGCGGCTGCCGAGGGGATTCGCGAATACATGTACTTAGGCGAATGGGCCGAGGCGCTCGTTACGGCTGTGAGAGCCGATGGCGGCAAGATGACCATGGCCGATCTGCGCGACTACGAAGTCATCTGGAGCGAGCCGACGCATGCGAGCTATCACGGCTATGACATTTATTCGCACGGATTGCCCGCCGCGGGGGGCGTTTGTCTTTCGGAGGCCATGAATCTCGCGGAGCTCTCTGAATTGTCGGGCATGCGCCGGTATTCCGAGTCTCCGCAAGCGCTCTTCTGGCTCGCACAAATCGCCAAGCCGGCCTTCGTTCTCGGATCGGTGCCGATTGCCGATGCGGTCGGCTTGCATACGGCGATCCGCTCACTCGGTGTCGATCTTTCGTTGTCTTCCAGGCTTGACAGGAGCACCTCCAAGGCATTGTGGGATGCCATCAAGTCCGGGCGGCTGCCAGGTATTGGAGCGCCTCCGGCAGTGCCCGCACATTCGGACTCGGTCGTGGCCATCGATCAGTGGGGAAACATGGCAGCGGTGGTCCACTCCATCAATACGGTGAGCTGGGGATCCACGGGGATATTCGTGCGGGGGATCTCGATTCCGGACTCCGCGTCATTCCAGCAGCACGCGGTGGCCGCCGCTGGACCCGGTCGTCGGCTTCCCGATCCGACCAATCCCGGTCTCGTATTGAGGAACGGAAAGCCTGTGATGGCCTTCGGGTCCATTGGCGCGGGCCTTCACATCCGAACGATAGGATCCCTCATTGCCGTGCTGGACTTCGGGCTCACGCCTCAGCAGGCGATCAATGAGCCGAGCATCGGTTGCTTCGAGATGGGCGGCATCGAGAGGCTCACGGTCGGCAGCAAGGAGTTTCCTCCCGAGTTTCTCAAGGCAGTGCGCGATCTCGGCCAGGATGTGGTTGAAAGCGATCCATTGCGCGGCTATTGGATTGGCATTCAGATCGATCCCGTGACGCGTGAGCTGCATGGCGGGGCCATCCGGGAGCTCGCGATGGGCGGCCGTGCGGTCGGTTACTGAGAGGGTCGCGATGACTCTGGGTCATGAAGTGCGTCGGCGTGATATCAGAGAAACCGCCCTCTACAGGGAAGTTGCGCGATTCTATGAGCAGATCCATGCGCCAGGCACGGATCGGGTGACCGACGCAGCGGATATCGCGGTCCGATCGGATGGCGCGGTCGCTGCCTTCACCGGCTCGATCTACCAGGATCTGGACAGACCGCCGGTGACCCGGATTTGCACGGTCAGCCTTAAATCGGGCGAGCTGCACGTTCACGGCAGTGCCACGGGCAGCGACCGGTTGCCGCGCTGGTCGCCCGATGGAAAGCGGCTGGCATTTCTCTCGGACCGGCGCGAAGCCGGAAACTTTCAGCTGTACCTTACCGATGGCGCGGGCATGACGGAGCCGCTCGCGGCACCCGAGGTGGACGGAATCGTCGAATACCTGCAGTGGTCTCCGGACGGGCGCTCGCTACTGCTCGGAGTGGCAGGTTTCGGCGCGGATTTTGCGGGTTGCCAAGGAGGCCACAAGACCGTCGGCCGCGACGACGAGCTTCCAGCATGGACGCCCCTCATTGAATCCGGTGCCGAGGAGAACCTTTGGCGAAGACTCTTCGTGCTCGACACCGCCCAGGGTACGGCACGACGCATCTCGCCGATGGGGACCAATTTCTGGGAAGCGTGCTGGCTCGGCAACGGGAAGGTGGCTGCGGTCACCTCCTGCTCGCATAGCGAAGGCTCCTGGTACGAGGCGCGTATCCAATGTCTCGAGCTCGGCAGCGGCGAGCTGGAGGTGCTCTTCACACCCAGCGACCAGATCGGTGTCCTCGCCGCATCTCCTTCGGGGCGGCGCCTGGCATTCGTGGAGGCGGTCTGCAGCGACCGGATGATCGTCGCCGGGACTCTCAACGTCTTGTCGCTCGATCAGGGCAATGTATCCGCTGTCGACACGCTGCAAGCCGATATCACGCACGCCGAGTGGCGTGACGATGACCATCTCACTTATGCCGGGATCCGCTCCCTCGAAACCATCATCGGTGAGATGGAAACGAGGGAGCCCTCTGTCGGGCGCGAGTACTGGGCGAGCCGGCGCAAGACGATCGGCGGCTGGAACCCGGTCTGTGCTCCGTTGCCCGCCGGCGGCGCGGCCGCGATAAGCGAAGCGTACGAGACTCCTCCGGCGATCACCCTGCTCGGTCCTGGAAGCGAGCGTACGCTCCTGTCGCTGGCAGCCCCTGCTACAGGCGAGAAGGGCTTCAGCACGGCGCAGGTCGAGCCTTTCAGCTGGCAAGCCCGCGATGGACTTCAGATGCAGGGATGGCTCATCCGTCCTCCCGGCACCGGTCCGTTCCCGCTCGTGATGGATATCCACGGTGGCCCCGTCTGGTGCTGCCGTAACCGCTGGCAGGGCAGATTGCGCGGCGCCAAGGTCCTCGCCGATCATGGCATTGCCTCGATCTATCCGAACCCCAGAGGCAGCAGCGGGCGAGGGCGGGAGTTCGCCCAGCGTGTCAAAGGCGAGATGGGAGGGGAGGATACCTACGACTACCTCACGGGAATCGACGCCCTGGTCGCCGCCGGAATAGCGGATCCAAAGCGCCTCGGGGTGACCGGTATCAGCTACGGCGGATTCATGTCGGCATGGCTCATCACGCAGGACGCCCGCTTCGCGGCGGCTGCCCCAATCTCCTGCGTATCCGACTGGTACAGCGAGTATCTGACGTCGCAGATTGGCGATTTCGTCAAGCTGTTCCTCAATGCCGATCCGGCAGCGCCGCATGGCCGAATGTTTGATCGAAGTCCTGCGATGTTCGCTCATAAAGTGCGCACACCAACGCTGCAACTGACGGGAGCGCAGGATCAAAACACCCCTCCGACGCAGGCGTTGGAGTTTCATCGAGGATTGCTGATGCAAGGCGTGACCAGTGTGCTCGCGACCTATCCCACCGCTGGGCACGGGATCCGGACTTTCCCGGAGGTGATCGATGCCACCGCCCGGTATGTTGGTTGGATGCTGCAGCACCTGCGACGGGAGGTGACTTGTGAATGAGTTCGGTGGAAACCAACTGAAGACCATGGCAAAGGGCACTGCGACAGACGCCGCTTCAGGCGCATCTCATGAAGCTTCCGCGTCGCCCACAGCCGCAGAACCCGGGCTGGAGAATCGGCCGAATATCCGGCGGATGTTGCGGGATATCGCCATCGACGCCGGAGTTCCGCTTGGATGCTACTGGCTGTCGATGGCCTGCATCTCTCACTCCTTGGTGGTTGCGCTCATCCTGGCGAGCGTCTTCCCGTTGCTCAAGAGTGTGTACGAGCTGCTGCAAAAGCGCAGACTCGACCCCATCAGCCTGGCGATACTGCTGGGCCTGATCGTCGGGTTGGGGGCAGTGTTTCTCGGCGGTAGTCCGAAATTGCTCTTGCTGCGCGAGTCGCTGTTCACGGGGACTTTCGGGCTGGTCTGCCTTGTGTCGCTGGTGTTCCGGTCCCGGCGCCCATTGATGTTCTTCTTTGCGCGATACAGTGCTGCGGGCAGCGATCCGGCGCTGTGCGCCTGGTACGACCGGCTTTGGGAGAATGCCGGGTTTCGGCGCATGCAGCGCGTCATCACTTTGGTTTGGGGATTGGTGCTTGTCGGTGAATTCACGCTGCGAGTGATTCTGATCTATACCGTTTCGCCGGCTACGGTGCTGGCAGTCTCCCCTGCTGTCGTGGGCATCGCGAGCCTGCTCACGGTGATTTGGACGATGAGGTATGGGAAGCGGGCCGGTAAAGCGCTTGCCCGACACAATTGATCGGCTTGGGAGGAGCTCATGCAAAGAGATATCAGATCGACCGCGTTTTACGATGAGGCCGAGGAGACCTATCGACGATTCCGCCAGCCTGGTACGGGCCAGATCAATGACGTGGCTGAGGTGCATGCTGCGCCGGACGGTAAGCATGCCGTATTCGCCGGCACGATCACGGACGAGCTCGCAGGCACTTCGCCGACCCGCATATGCCGAACGGATCTCTCGACCGGCGAAACACAGGTGCTAACGTTCGGACCGAACGTGGACCGCCTGCCGAAATACTCGCCCGATGGGCGGCACATCGCATTTCTCTCGGATCGCGCGAAGAGGGGCGATTACCAGCTGTATGTTCTCAATGCTGCAACCGGGGCGGCGCACCCAACGCCAGCAGTCGCGGGCTGGATTGAATACCTGCAGTGGTCCCCCACGGGGAATCGTATTTTGCTGGGCGTCGCGGGGCACGGTGCCGATGTCGCCGGCGGCCAGGGGGCCGTGACGAGCCGACAGCTCGCGACTGATCTGCCGTCCTGGAT
This sequence comes from Pseudomonadota bacterium, assembly GCA_021850555.1. The sequence continues at coordinate 6,997 of JAJZLX010000352.1, forward strand.
TCCGCAGGTCGAGACGGGCGATGATGCCTTCCGCTGGCGCAGCCTCTGGATCTACGACATCGAGGCTGACACCGCGCGGCGGATCGAGGCGCCGGAAACTAACATTTGGGAGGCGTCGTGGTGCGGTAATGACAGCGTCGCCGCGATCGTCTCGCCCGGTGCGGGCGAGGGACTGTGGTACAGTGCAACCTTGCGGCTCATCGAGGTGAGCAGCGGCAAGTCTCGCCTCATCCATCAACCCCGTGATCAGCTCGGCTGGCCCGCGGGATCTCCTTCCGGCTCGCACCTTGCGGTCGTCGAGGCGATCTGCAGCGACCGAGGGATCGTCGCGGGCGAGCTCCTGGTCATCGAGACGGCATCCGGCAAGGTCTCTCGCGTGGACACCCGCGGGATCGATGTGACCTACACCGAATGGCGCTCCGATGGGGTACTGTTGATCGCAGGTCACCGGGGCTTCGAGACGGCGGTGGGCGTCTATGAGCTGCAGAAGCAATCGTTCACCGAAGTCTGGGCGAGCCAGGAGGTTTCATGCGGCGGGCGTTATGCGGCAGTCGCAGGTCTGAATGACCGAGGTGATTGTGTTCTGGAAGGGGAGAGCTTCACCCGGGCGCCGGAGCTCGCGGTGATCCGCCAGGGCGAGTACCGCCCGGTCAGGTCCTTCGATCTGGGCTACTCGGCGCTCGCCTCCGCGATCGACCGAGTCGAGCCGATTCGCTGGCCTGCTCCGGATGGACTCGAGATCCAGGGCTGGCTGCTGCTGCCGAAGGGCAAGGGCCCGCATCCGCTCGTGCTCCATGTCCATGGCGGTCCGATCTGGCACTTCCGGCCGTTCTGTCTCGGGCGCAGCGGCGCGGCATTCCTGATGCTCCTGAAGCGCGGCTATGCGATCCTGATGCCCAATCCCCGGGGCAGCGCCGGACGTGGACAGGAATTCGCGCGGCGGGTTTTTGGGGACATGGGCGGATTGGAGACTCAGGATCACCTTTCGGGGCTGGATCACCTCGTCGCGGGCGGCATTGCCGATCCCGCGCGACTCGGGGTTACCGGCGGCAGTCACGGCGGATTCATGACATCGTGGATCATCGGACAGGACACCCGCTTTGCAGCGGCGGTCCCGGTGGCGCCCGTCACCCACTGGGTATCCGAGCATCTGATCTCGAACATTCCCCATTTCTGCGAGATCTCGCTCGGCGATCGATTCACGAATCCGGGCGGCAAGTACTTCGATCGCTCGCCGATCATGCACGCCCGCAAGGTGAAGACGCCTACACTGAATATCTGCGGCGCACTCGACCGCTGCACTCCGCCATCGGAGGCGGTGCAGTTTCACAATGCGCTCCTGGAAAACGGCGTGAAGTCCGTGCTGGTCACATACCCTGAGGAGGGGCATGGGGTCCGCAACTTTCCGGCGGCGATCGATTATGCGGCGCGCGTGGCGGATTGGTTTACGTCGCAGATGCCGGCGTGAGGGTGCGGCGCTCGCAGGCTAACCCAAGAGGTATCGCGAGTACGAGAGCACCCTCACGAAGGCCACGAAGGCCACGAAGGCCATGAAGGGCCGAAGGGCTTCCCAACGGCGAGCTTGCCGAAGTGCGCCCAGTCGCACTGACCTTGGTCCCTCGGCCAGGTGCGCAACCGCAGATGCGCCTCGGCCGAGAGGCAAAAAGGGCTGTCCGCGAAGATGACGCTCTCGGGCAGCCACTTCGCTTTCCGGGAGAGGCATCGAACCTGACAAGAAAGTTCCCTGAAAACAATAGCTTGGGCGGTTCTTCCTGTCGGGCTACCCTCGTAGTTACCCAGGGCGTCGGCTGACGGCTTGATACGCCGTGGGAGGTCTCGGGCAGACTCGGCGGGCCAACCTGTCGCCAGGTAGTAAAATGCGGGTTGGCGAGTTCTGGGGCGGCTCGGGAGCCATGTCCCCTTTGATCGAAGACAACCTCGAGGCGATTGGCCGTCTGTGCCGCCTATACGGCGTGCGGAAGCTCGAGCTTTTCGGTTCGATCCTGCGCCAGGATTTCGATCCTGAGCACAGTGACGTCGACCTGCTCGTGGAGTTCGAGCCGAGCGTTGCGGACAGCTTCGCCAAATTCCTGGATCTCAAGGAGGCCCTCGAGCAGCTTTTGGCTCGCCCTGTGGACCTGGTCGAGCTTCGCGCCATCCGGAATCGCCGCCTGCGGCGCCATATCGAGCAGAGCAAGGCGCCCCTGTATGCCGCAGCGTGATCCCGGCGTCTACCTCGAGGACATCGAGCATTACGCCGCGGCGGCGGTTCGCTTTGTCGCTGGCTATAGCCTTGAGCAGTACCTCGCGCCGCTCGATGTCGACAGGGCGCTGCCGGCCGTCTGGTGCCGCCCATGGAGGCCTATCGATTCTCGCGCAAGCGGCCAATCATGCCGATCACGATCATGGCCACGCAATCAGGAGCCGAGTCGCTGAGACAAGCATCGTGCGATCGTCAACGATCCGTGTGTCCTCGCCGTCCGTCACGAACGCGACTTTACCGGTGGAGTATTTGCGAAGGAAGCTGTAAGCAGCGGCCCGGGTGGAGCGCGAAACTCCGCCGCGAACGGGGATAAAGCCAAGAATGCTATCGGACGTTCTGAAAGCAAAGGGCACGGTGACGCCGGCGCGTGTGCGGTACTGGAATATCTCGGCGTTCTCCCCGAGGCGGTAGGAAAGCTGTTCACGGAGATTGCGCATTACGAGCCCCGCCCAGCGCTGATCGGTGCTCAACCGATCTTGCGCAAGAACAGTCGCTTCTGCGTGGTCTTCGAAGAACAGCGCGCTTCCGCGATAGTCACCCTCAATCGCGACCGGCCGGATGACGAAAGTGGCCTCGAGGGCGAACAATAGCTTCTTCTGTGTGACGGGAGTGATACCGGTCGCCCGTCGCAGTTGCGCATAGTTCGCCGTGGTTCCGTCGGCGAGCGCGAGTTCACGCAGCAGCCGCAGCAGTTCGGGCAGCGTTAGCGTGGTGTCGTGAATCTGGCGTAGATCTCGATCCAGGATCGTTTCCAGCTGATCGAGTATTTTCTGCGTCCTCAACCGCGGATTGCGGATGAAGCAGGCACCGGGCAGTCCTCCGCAGGCATCGTATTGCTCGACGAGTCTCATTCGCCGGCGATGTTCCCGGGCAGGCAAGGCCGGCAACTTCAGGTCCGTGAAACGGCGTGCCCGCAGCATGCGCGGAACCAGGTCCGGCAGCTCTGTCCGATCCAGCTCGGAAAGACTCAATGGCAGCAGATCCGCGGTCATGATGCGGCCGGTGAGCGATTCCCGAATCAGCTTCTTGCTGGTGAATCGAACGGAACCCGACAGATATAGCTGACCGGGCCGCTTGTCTTTCCGGACTCGTTCTTTCAGCGCCGGGAAAATCCTCTCGCTGAGTTGGCATTCGTCAATCGCAGTCCCCGGAGAGTCAAGTGCGGCCACGAACGACTTTGGGTCCGTATTCGCCGATGCCAGGACCTCTTCGTCATCAAACGTAACGTAGTGGCGACTAATCGCTTCCAGCAAGGTTGTCTTCCCGACTTGCCGGTGGCCGACCAGACCGACCAGAGGAGATAGACTCGCCAGGTGCTGAAGCACCGACTTGAGATGGCGATGACGTTCGTGTGGCATGCCCTATGCATTTTAGCATAGTATGTAAAAATCGATAGCCTGGGGATGGCCGATGGAGGCTCGCGCAGGGTCAGCCGTTGCGACGGGGCTCAGGAAAGCGGCCGCTCGAGTGTCGTTGATTCCGGTTGTGACCCGCAGCAAGCGTGCACTCAAAATGGCGATGATGGGCCGAGGATCGCGGTAGGGATGCCCGTTGCGGGGCAGGGGTAGTTCGGGTTCTTCGGACAGATTTCCGGGCGGGATAGGTCGCCGCACTCGCCCGGGCCGGGTCTTGCGGTCCGGTAAATTTCATGACTAGAGTCAGATAATGGGCGATGTCGAGAACATCCGCGCGTTCAATCGCACGGTCACGCGCCGCCTCGGGGTGCTCAACGAGAAGTGCCTCGGGCGCGACCGCCCGCTGGTCGAATCGCGGTTGATGTTCGAGATCGGCGTGAACGGCGCCTCCGTCCGCGAGCTGCGTGCGCGGCTGGGACTCGATTCCGGTTTCTCGAGCCGCCTGCTGCGCGCGCTGGAGCGCAAGAAGCTGGTCAGCACGAGGCCGGCCGGCTCGGACGGACGGGTCAAGATCGCGCATCTCACGCGCTCGGGGCTCGCCGAGCTGAAGCGTCTGGAGGCGTTGTCAGACGATCTGGCGCGCTCCATGCTCGCGCCCCTGAGCCCCGGCCAGGCGCAGCGGCTGGTGGGCGCGATGGCCGAGGTCGAGCGCCTGCTGCGCGCATCGAGCATCGAGTTCGCGCCGGTGGATCCGCGCAGCGGGGATGCCGAGCGATGCCTGCGGCAATACTATGCGGAGCTCGCGGCACGATTCCCGCGAGGATTCAAGTTGCGCGCCGAGGATGCGCCGGCGGCCGGGGAGCTTGCTCCGCCCGCCGGCTGCATGATCGTCGCGCGGCTGTTCGGCGAGCCGGTGGGGTGCGGCGCGATCCGTACTCTGGCCCCCGGTCTGGGGGAGATCAAGCGCATGTGGGTGTCTCCTCGGGTGCGCGGTCTCGGTGTCGGGCGTCGCCTGCTCGAGACCTTGGAGCATGTGGTATGCGAGCCCGAGCTGCGCGCCGTGCGCCTCGATACCAACGCATCGCTCATGGAGGCGCTCGGACTGTATCGGACGTCGGGTTACCGGGAGATCCCCCGGTACAACGACAACCCGCATGCGCAGCACTGGTTCGAGAAGACACTGGTGGACAAACCATGAGCGATCCCGCAATGCCCGAATCGCAGCCCGTGCCCGCCGAGCTTCCGGCCACATTATTTATCAGCTCCCGCGCCTGGGTGGCTGATTATCGCGTTCGGTGAGAGAGTCTTCCGGCACCTCGATGTCGAGAGCGAAGAAGGAGGCCCGGTCCGGCCTGAGGCTCGTCTCCATTTCCCCCGCACCGCCCCGATCAAGCCCTGCTAGGATGTCGCCGCGGTCCGATGAAGAATAAAAGCAATGATCCGGCCGTAGGCACATCTCCGATGGGCCCTGAGGCACCTCGGAAGTCAATCGCAATTAGGAACTAATTTATTGAAAATGAAAGAATTATTGGTGCCCGGGAGAGGACTCGAACCTCCACGGTGTTACCCGCTAGTACCTGAAACTAGTGCGTCTACCAATTCCGCCACCCGGGCAGGGGCGCTCGGCTGTGATGCCTCGCTGGCGAGGCGGCGAAATCTACGCATGGCCATGAGAGCTGTCAATTGAAAAGCCGACGGAGCAAGTTCGGTCGCCGGGACCACCCCGGCCGGGCAAAGGGCCAGCGCGCCGCCGAGCCGGCGCACCGGCAAGCGGGACGCGCCGGATCGGGAGCGGATGGCGCGCCTGCGCGTACCTCGGGCTTCAGAGGCCGCGGGAAG
>JAJZLX010000469.1:0-4811 GCA_021850555.1 Pseudomonadota bacterium
GGATCGAGGAAGTCGTCAAAGGCGACACCGCCAACAGGGTGCTGGAATACATGGAATACGACGTCGCCGAGCTGTCCCCTGCTCTCACCCGGGATTGCGAGCGCGCCATCCGCGATGGACGCATGAGCATCGCCGAAAGCCAGGTCCTGAAGCGCTTCTACGAGAGCGAGCTCGACGGCTATTCGTACTTGGAGCCGCCGGCCAGCTGACTGTTGCACGATTGCAACAATTCTGATCCCCGGTGCCTCGCCATCCGGCCGGAATACCTTGGTCATGAGGGCGGGATTGTTTGCTTCCCGCAAAAGCCGGGAGTAGCATGATTGACGTATTCCGTCAGCGGATTGATCAGGTTTGAACTTCCGGTTTCTTCCGTCCCCTCCTCCGCACACAATCCCGAATGATCCCGCGGTTCCGGCGGCCGGGTCATGCCGTCCGTTGGCCGCACTGCCAAGAGAGACCTCCGGATGACGACGATTTACGTAGGCAACCTGCCTTTCTCCGCCACCGAGCAGGACGTGAAGGCGCTGTTTGAGCGTCATGGCAAGGTGGAATCGGTCAAGCTCATCAATGACCGGGAAACCGGTAAGCCGCGCGGCTTCGGCTTCGTGGAGATGTCACCGGGCGAGGCTCAGGGGGCGATCCAGGCGCTGAACGGCTTTCAGATGAGCGGCCGGGCATTGCGCGTGAATGAAGCTCAGGAGCGCGCACCCCGCCCCCGGTCCGGTGGCGGACCGTTCCGCCGCTGAGATTCGCGCCATCTGCCGCGGGTGAGTCTCGATAGCGGCGGATGCCCGGCAAGGACGGCCGGGCCGGAAGCGACCTACAGGGCTGGTGCTTGCCTGAGGGCCGAGCGGCGGCCGGTGGTGCCCGCATTGGCGAAAAAGGCGTCGCATAAGGCGCCGGAGACGCGGTGTCGGTCAAAACACCCGACGCTGCGGGGTTTTTTTTGGCCGTGGCGCCGTCCACAATGCCGGCCCATGCGAGCGTCCCTGACAGCGGCGAAAGCGGCGGCTGCCGCCTTGACGGCCCTGACCCTGCTTTCAGGGTGTGCCACCATCGGCGGCCGTCAGGCCACGACCCATGACCTGGATGCGATCCTCGCCGGATCCCGGCCCGAGGCCGAGCGCAGCCAGGACCGCTTTCGCCACCCGGTGCGGACGCTGCTGTTCTTCGGAATCCGCCCCCAGTCCCGGGTGCTCCTGGTCTGGCCTGCTTCGGGCTATTACACACGGATCATCGCTCCCCTGGTACGCCGTGACGGGCGGCTGTATGCCGGGGTGATCGCGCCCGGGCACAGCGCGTTCCTGGCCGCGCGCCTCGCCCGCTACCGCAGGCTGCTCGCATCCCGGCCGCACCTCTACAACCGCGTTCGCGTCGTCACCTTCCCTCTCGATGGCAGCGACGTGCTGCCCCCGGACTCGGTCAACATGGTGTTGACTTTCGGGGATCTGCACCGATGGATGGCGCTCGGGGTGGCCCGCAAGGTCTTTGCGACGATCTACCGGGCGCTCACGCCGGGCGGGGTGCTCGGTGTGGTGGACAACCGCGGCAACCCGTCGGCGCCACAGGATCCATGTGCCAGAAACGGCTATGTCCGGCAGGACTATGCGATCAGACTGGTCGAGTCCGCGGGCTTCAGGCTGGTGGCGACCTCCGAGTTAAACGCCAATCCGCGGGACACCCGCAATTACCCCGCCGGCGTCTGGACATTGCCGCCGACATACCGGCTGGGTCGGATCGACCGGGCGCGCTACGCCGCCATCGGCGAAAGCGACCGCTTCACCCTGAAGTTCATCAAGCCCTGAGCCGCATCTTCATGACCCGACCCTGGCGCCGCCCCCGCAGCGCGGCGCTGAGGGCCCCGGGGGCATGCGTCGCGCCCTACCACATCTCTTTCAGGCGCTCACCGACATCGAGCGAGGCGCCTTCCGCGCGCTCATTCCCTGCCCCGCCGCAGGCGCCCGCAACCGGCAATGCAACGCTCTGCAGGCACTCGAGCACCGCATCGGTGAGGAAGCGGCTGCGCCCGCCGTACACGTGCGTGTCGCCGTAGCGGTGCTGCGCCGTCACATGAAACCTCAAGGGCTCGAGCAGCGTCAGGTCATTGCGCGCGCGAGTCACGCCGACGTAAAGCAGCCGCCGCTCCTCCTCGATCAACTCCGGCCTGCCGGTCGCGAATTCCGACGGAAACGTGCCATCCACCAGGTTGAGTAGGTACACCGTGTCCCACTCCATGCCCTTGGCGGAATGGATGGTCGAGAGCACCAGGTAGTCCTCGTCGAGCACGGGTTTGCCGGCCCGGTCGCTGGTCGCCGCGGGCGGATCGAGGGTGAGATCGGTGAGGAAGCGCTCCCGCGACGGGTACTGCCCGGAGAGCAGCTCGAGCTGCTCGAGATCACCGAGACGCGTGTGGAAGGGCTCATACAGGCGCTCGAGATGCGGCCGGTACCACTGGCGCGCCAGGCCGACCTGCCCCGGCCACGGCTGGCGCGGGTCGGCGAGCAAGCGCAGCAACCCGACGAGCCGGGGCCAGTCCTCGGCCGAGGCGGCGGGCGGACCGAAGTGGTGCAGCGCATCGAACACCCGCCCCTGCGCCTCGAAATGCTCGATGGCGCGCCGCGCATTGGCCGGCCCCATGCCGGGCAGCAGCTGCAGAGTGCGGAATGCGGCGAGCATATTGCGGGGATTGTCTGCCCAGCGCAGGATGCCGAGCAGGTCCTTGACGTGACCGGCATCGAGGAAACGCAGGCCGCCGTACTTGACGAAGGGGATGCCGCGCCGGCCGAGCTCGATCTCGAGCAGATCGCTGTGGCTCGAGGAGCGAAACAGCACGGCCTGGCGCCTCAAGGGCACGTTGGCCTCGCGCTGGCGCAGAATCTCCCCGCACACGTACTCGGCCTGGCTTTGCAGGTCAGGGACGGTCACGAGCCGCGGCCGCGCGCCTTGCCCGCGCGATGTGAGCAGTGCCTTGCGATATTGGCGGGGCGCCTCGGCCATCAGGACATTGGCGAGATCCAACACCCGCTGGGTGGAGCGGAAGTTGCGGGTCAGGGTGATCACCTCGGCGCGCGGCGTGAAGCGGTCGGGAAAGCCCAGGATGTTCTCGACCTGCGCGGCGCGGAACGAGTAGATCGCCTGCGCATCATCACCCACCACCGCCACCCCGGCGCCATCAGGCTTCAGCGCATGCAGGATGTCCGCCTGCAGCCTGTTGGTGTCCTGGTATTCGTCGACCAGCACGTGGTCGAATTGCTCCCCCACCCGCGCGGCGAGCCCGGGCTCTGTCATCATGATGTGCCAGTAGAGCAGCAGATCATCGTAGTCGAGAAGGCTCTCACGCCGCTTGCGCTCGACATACGCCCTGTACAGGCGGGTGAGGTCCTCCTGCCATTGGGTGCACCAGGGAAAGCCGCTCTCGAGACACTCCTTCAGGGGACGCTGAGTATTGACCCGGTGCGAGTAGATCTGCAGGCAGGTGTCCTTGCGCGGGAAGCGCTGCTCCTTGCGCGCCAGCCCGAGCTCCTGGCGCAGCACATCGAGCAGATCCGCCGCATCGGCCCGATCGAGCACGCTGAACTGCGGATCGAGCCGCAGCTCGCGCGCATGACGGCGCAGAAGGCGGTTGCCAACCGAATGAAAGGTACCCGCCCAAGTCATGCGCCGGGCGATGTCCTCGTCCGCTGCGGCGCTCTGCCCGAGGGCGGCACGGACCAGGTCGTGCGCCCGACGGCGCATCTCGGAGGCGGCGCGCCGCGTAAAGGTCAGCATCAGGATGCGTGCCGGATCGACACCGTGAAGGACCAGGTGCGCCACCCGATGCGCCAGCGTATCGGTCTTGCCGGTGCCGGCGCCCGCCACAATGAGCAGCGGCCCGGATCGGAACCCCTTTCCGGGCAGCGCCTCTCCGTAGGCCGCCGCCCCGCGCTGCGCATCGTTGAGGCGGGCCAGATGGGAAACGGTCGACATCGGCTGCGAATATACGGAAAGGCTCCGCCCGCTGTCACCGTGCACGTCGCCCATACAGTCGCTGCGCCGGCGAAGTACTGGATGGCCTCGGGCAAGTCAACACGGTTCGGACGGAGCAGCGCAAGGCAAGTCGACCCGCGGGGCCGGCTCGCGCATGCAAGGAACGGGTGCTACCCTGGGCGGATGAAGCCGCAGCGACAGACGGTTCACTACCGCGGGCGGGTCGTCACGCTCACCACCGATGAAGTCACCCTGCCCAATGGGCACGCCGCAGTCCTGGAGGTCGTCCATCACCCAGGGGGCGCCGTGGCGGTGGCCGTCGACGATCAGGAGCGGGTATGCCTGCTTCGCCAGTATCGCTATGTGGCGGACGGATGGCTATGGGAGCTGCCGGCCGGGAAGCTCGAGCCCAACGAGCCCCCGCTCGCCACCGCGCAGCGGGAGTTGATCGAGGAGGCCGGCGTGCGCGCACGCGAGTGGCGCAGCCTCGGCTCCTACCTCAGCTCACCCGGAGTGTTCTCGGAGGTCCTGCATCTTTTTCTCGCGACCGATCTTACGCCGGCCGCCACCGCGCACGAGCAGGCGGAAGTCATCGAGGTGCACTGGATACCGTTCGCGCAGGCGTACGAGTGGGCGGTCGGCGGCGAGATCCGCGACGGCAAGACGGCCTTGGGCCTGGTGCGGGCCCGGCACCTCCTCGGGCGCGCACCACGCACTTAGGGATCTGCCGCTGTCTATTGCACACATCTCCGGGTGACGATTGCCGACACGCGGGATTGCCATGGTGATCTACTTTGACGTCGACTCGTGTTCCGTCAGGAAGCGGTGGAGCTTTCGGCAGGTGG
>JAJZLX010000469.1:4821-12403 GCA_021850555.1 Pseudomonadota bacterium
CCACGCACTTAGGGATCTGCCGGACTCAGGCTCAACAGGCTCCTGTCGAGTCGATGTGTGCCAGCTTGCGTGCGCCCGGCAGTCGATAGAAGCGCCGCAACCGCGCCAGCACCTCCTGCCCGGCATCGATGCGCTCACTACGCAGATCCCGTTCCAGCCCGCGGCAGAATTTCTCCGCATAGCGGCTGGCCCGCCGGTACAAGGCCTCGCGACCGTCGGCGAGATCGGGATCGATGCGGGCCCGATCGAACAGCAGCCGCCGCAGCTCCGCCGGAAAGCGTCGCGGGGACTGTCGTTGAAGCAGCAGGCAGCTGATCACGTACTTGTCCACTTCGGCCTGCATCTCGAGCTCGAGGAGCGACACGGGCCGGTCATGTTCGGCGTGCCAGGCGACACACAGGAAGTGGCTCACTCCCTCGAGCGCGGCCCAGCAATCGGCCACGTTGCCGCCGTGCAGACGCTCCAGTGGATCTTCCCGGGCGAGCCTGTCGATCAGCGCCGGATCGAGATACAAAGACACGTGCATCGCGGGCCGCTCAGCCTCCCCGCCCGCCTGCGGCTCGCAGGCCGGCTCGGCGATGATGAGGTCCTCCTCGCAGCGGCGATGACGGACTTCGGGCGGCAGACTTCCCCGATCGGTGACCAGAAAGTCATATACGTCGTAGTCGACGCCGAGATCATATATGCCGCCGAGAAGGGTCTGCAGGCGAGAGAGGATCACGGTGGCGGCGCCGGGCATTCAGTGAGGGCGCATTGCCGCCTCGGGACCCGCGCCGGCCGCCCCGCGCGCCACCGGCTCGATTCCGAGGCGCATGAGGAGCCGGAAGCTGCGGCGGCTGCCGGTCTTCAGCCACAGCTCATAGAGCCTGAGGATGTCGCGATCGGACTGGGTGTAGGCGCTCTCGCTGAGCTCGTTGAGCGCATCGACTATCATCTGGAATTTCTCCGCCAGCTCGGCGAACACGAGCGCGAGCGCCCTCGCCCTGCGGGGGGCGCACACACCGCCCGAGAGCGCCTCGGCCAGTGTGCCGTAGGCGCGGCCGCCCATCGCGATGTGATAATCGATGTCGATGAGCTTGCGCGCGAAGCCCTGCGCGAAGAAGCCGGCTATGAAAAGTGACACATCGCCCAGGCGCTGCAGGCCGCGGTTGCGCTCCTCGCGAGTGCGCGCCTCCATCGCCTCCGACAGCAGGACTACGAGCGGCTTGAGGCGTGGCCCCTCGGGAGCGGAATCGAACAGCGCTTCCGAGCGCGCAAACAGCGTCAGCAGGTTCACGACGTAATGCTCGGTCTCACCCTCGACCGACAGGTGCTGGTTCACCAGCACCGAGTGCAACGCGTCTTTGAAGTATTCCTTTAGGTTGGCGACCGGCTGGACTCTGGCTTCAGGCATGTCTTCGAACACCTCGTGTGCGCCCTTTCAATACACCGGGCGGCATCGCTTTGACAAAGTTTAGCCCGCGAAGTTGTGAAGCCCGTCGAGACCGCGGCCGCCGCTCTCGGCCAGGGCACGGTCGACGCTGGCAGCACCGCGCGAGGAGTGCTGACATCCGCCGCGAAATCGCGACAGCCGCGCCCGCAACGGAACTCCTCGCGCCCGCGCGCGCCGAAACCTTTTGAGTGCGCCGCGAGCGGCTGCGCGGGCGCGGCGAGCGGGCTCAGAGGCGCTGGTTTTTCCCGCGCCGGCAAGCCGTTCGCCGGATGACGACACTTGTGCTGAAGGAGTGGGATGCAGCGGCGCAACGAGCTCGATGCCCTGCGGGGAATCTTTCTGCTGCTGATGGCAGGCACGCACCTGCCCACCGTCGTCAATGACTTCACGAATGAGCCGCTCGGCTACGCTTCGGCGGCCGAAGGCTTCGTCTTTCTGTCGGCATTCCTCGTCGGCTCCATCTACACGCCGCTGCTGCTGCAGCGAGGCATGGTGTATGTGCGCGAGCGGCTGTGGAAGCGCGCCCGCAAGCTCTACGGCTATCACTTGCTGCTGCTGCTTTTTCTGTTCACCCTCGTTGCCGGCGCCGCCGTGATCAGCGGCGATCACGCGCTGCATGATTATCTGCTGGTGCTCTTCCGCAACCCGGCCTGGGCGCTCGCCGCGAGCCCGTTTCTCGTCTATCAGCCGCCGCTGCTCGACATCCTGCCGATGTACATCGTGTTTCTGCTGCTCACCCCCGCGCTGCTCAGGTTTGCAAGCCGGTGCGGTTGGACATCGTTGCTCATCGGGTCGGGACTGCTGTGGCTGTTCGCCCAGCTCGATGGGGGACGGCTGCTGTACGAGCTGGTATCGAAGGCGGGCCTGCCGCTCGAGCGCGCCGCGTTCGGGGCCTTCAACTGGTATGCGTGGCAGCTCGTGTGGGTCGCGGGCCTTTGGCTCGGATTCAACCAGCACCGCGGGGAAGGTGCGGACTGGAGCAAGCGGTGGCTGCGCCACCCGGCGGTCGCCGTCGCGGCAGTGTCGACATGCATCGGCTTTCTGCTCTGGCGGCACCATGTCGGCGGGCTGCTCGCGCAAGTCGGAGCAGCCTCGCCGCTCGTGGACAAGTGGAGGCTCGGACCGCTGCGAGTCGTCAATTGCATCGCGCTCGGCTGGGTCCTCAACCAGACGCTGCTGCCGGCGCTGCGCTGGCTGCGTGTCAAAGTGCTCGAGCTGCTCGGGCGCAACTCGCTGCAGGTGTTCTGCGCGCACATTCCCATCTGTGTGCTGGGCGATGCGCTGGTGGGATCCAACGCCGCCCCGCCGGACGCGCTCGCGCAGACGATGCTCCTTGCGCTCATGCTTGGCGTCATGCTGCTCGTCGCCTGGCGAGCCGAGATCGGCAATCGCCGCAGCGCCTCGCAAGCCGGTCGCTCCCGACTGGCGTAGCGTTGCGGCTCAACGTCTTGCTAGCGCCACTGTGCCCGATAGGAAAGCCCGAGCGACATCAGCCGCTCGAGCAGCTCCGGATAGGCGATTCCGGCGGCGCGTGCGGATTCGGCGAAATCCTCGCTCGCCTCGAGATTGGGGTTGGCGTTCGCCTCGAGCACGTATACCCGGCCGTCGGCGGTCACGCGGAAATCCATCCGGGCGTAGCCCGAGAGCCCCAGCACGTGATAGATGCGGCGTGAGAGCTTGTCGAGCTGGGCGAGCACGGCGGGCGAAAGCTCTTCGGCGGCGCGCGTGATGATGCCGTACTTCTCCCGGTACTCCTTGTCCCACTTCACCTTGCGCGTGGCGATCCCGGCAAGCGAGGCCGGCATGGTGCCGAAGACCATCTCCCACACGGGCAGGCGGGTGAGACGCCCGTTGCCGATGACGCCGACATACAGCTCGCGGCCCTCGATGAACTCCTCGACCAGCGCGTCCGAGCCGATCTGCTCGTGCATGAAGGCGACGCGCTCCTTGAGGCGCGCGGCATCCTCGACGACCGATGCCTGGGCGATGCCGAGGGATGCGTCCTCGGTGGCCGATTTGACGAACAGGGGGAAGTGGAGCTTGCGCGGGACATGCACGCGCGTGCCGCGGCGTATCACCGCGAAGCGCGGGGTTGAGATGCGATGATAGGCGAGCAGCTGCTTGCTGAGCGGCTTGTCGCGCGAGAGCATCAGACCCCGGGGATTGCAGCCCGTGTAGGGCTGGCGCAGCAGCTCGAGATAGGCGACCACGTGCTGGTCGTATGTGACGATGCCGTTGAACTCCTCGAGCAGGTTGAAGACGATGTCGGGCTTCCACTCCTTGATGGCCAGGCGCATTTCCGTGAGGCTGTCGAGCACGCCCAGGCAGCGCACGTCGTGCCCGCTCTGGCGCAAGGTCGCGGTGACGTCGTACTCGGTCCGCCACTCCGCGATCTCCTTGTCGGTGTGGCCCTCGAGGCTTTCCGGCGGCACGAGGCTCGCATGCACCACCACAAGGGTGCGCAATTTTTTCATAGCGGGAGGTGCGGCGTCTTACCCTGCGAGTACAGATCCGCCAGCCGCTCCAGCAGCCAACGGGAGTTGCGGACTGCGTCGCGACGGCCGCCGCGGACGTACAGGTTCAATGTATCGCTGCGGTCTATCAGCATACGCATGATCTGCTGCACACTATAGCGCGCCAGGCCAAGCTCGCGCGAGACCGAAGCGATCAGGGCCTTCTGATGGGTGCGCAGCAACGTTGCGGCGCGCATCGCGTCGCGCCGGGGGCGTTGGGCGCTGAACAGCCATTGCAACAGCGCATCGGCCAGCCCGCGGCGGTACCGCCGGTAGCGCGCCAGCTTGCGCCGATAGTATTGCCCCAGGGTGCGCGTGTTGGATTCGAGCGGCTCGATCCGCGCGCGATTGCGCACCGGGGGCGACTGGCCGCGCACCTCGGCCATCAGCTCATCGACCGCCTGCAGCTTGCGAAAGGCGGGCCAGTCGGCGTAGCTCTTGCGCCATCCCGAGCGCGGCGCGAGCCAGACGGCGAAAGTCTCGGCGAAATCCTCCGTCGGATGCGCCTGCGCGTACCACTCGCCCAGATGATGCACGTAGCGCCGGCTCCCGGGACGCGCCTTGTAACGGGCCGGGTATTGAAGCGAGGCCGGACCAAACACCTCGCGCCAGCGCTTGCGCCGGCGCAGCCGATAGGCGTTGTCGAGCGCATGCCCGGCTTCGTGACGCAGGATGCGCATGAGCTCGCGGGAATTGCCGCCCTCGGCCTCGTGCATGATGTGCCGCTCGAGCCGCGTCAGCCGGGGATGGGCCAGATAGAACGGAACGGCGATGCCCGGCACCCCATCGGGGGTGAACCATTCCTCCGACAGCCAGATGTGCGGGCGGAAGCGGATGCCGCGGCCTTCCAGCTCGCGGTACAGCCGCTGAACGCCGCGCCGGATGTTGGCTTCGCGCAGAGTCAGACCGAGGTCGCGGAAGCGCAGCTCGAGCAGCGCCTGGTCCGAGAGACGGGTCCAGGAGAGAGTGCGGCGGCGTGAACGGGTGTGCTCGGAGGCCACGGGGTACGGCTTGAGGCGGGAGCAGGGGCGAGCAGCTTATCGCAGCTGCGGACAACCGTCCGCTGCCGAGGCGTGCGCAGGTGGGGTCACTCGCTCAGCCGGGTCAGGGCGTGGGTGAGGAGCCGATCGGCGTAGTCCTCGATCAGCGGTCGGCGCAGAAGACTCGCCCGCCACGCGGCAGGGATGGCGCCGGCACCGTAATACGCTCCGGCAAGCTGCCCACATACCGTCGCGGTCACGTCCGAGTCCCCTCCCAGATTGGCCGCGTGCAGTACCGCCTCACGGAAGCTGCCCGTGGCGGCGAATGCCTCGATCGCCCCTGCCAGCGCCTGGCCCACGCCTTTAGCGAGGCCCTGCGGCAGGGCGGCCGAGGCCTTGGCGAGGATCGCGCTCCTCGGTGCGCCGGACAGCGCCAGGGTCAGGATGCGGACCAGATCCCGGCAGGCCGCGAGCACTGGGGCCGCCTGGGAAGTGGTCCGCGCCGCCTCACCGGCGAAGTGCGCGGCCTCATCCGGTGTCGCGAAAAAGAACATCGCCACGGGCGCCACCCGGGAGAGGGGCTGCGGATCGAGCTGCAGGGGATCATGGGAGCCGGAGAAAGGCTGGCGCCGCCATTGGGCTGTGGCCAAGGCGCGGGCCGTTGCGGCCGTGATCCCCAGGCATCGACCGGTGGCGGACAGGTACCCCTCGCTCTGCCAGCGCCGGTAGCGGGCCACCTGGTCGGCCGGATCGAAACCGTTGCACTCGAGCAGGCTCTCGGTAAGGCACAGCGCCATGGCGGTATCGTCGCTCCAGCCCCCGGGCGGCAGGCCGAATGGGCCGCCGCCGATCAGGTCCGCGACGGGAGCGAACGAGCCGGGACGGCGGAATTGGGTCGCCGCGGCGATCGCATCTCCGATGGCAAGCCCGAGCAGCGCGCCGAGGAAACGCTCTCTGAGCGCCTGTGCCGCCGCCAGGGCTGCGGGCTGCAGCCAAGGATCCGCTCCGGAGGCTTCCTCAGCGCCCTGCGGGCGCGATGCCTCGAGGCCGGACGAAACGCGCGCCTCCGGGCCGATTGGGGTCCACAGCCGGATATATTCGGTCTGGGCCTGGGTCTCGGGAACGCTCTCCCAGTCGACGGAGCGCGCGCACTGCCGCCATAGCCGATTCAGCGCGGCGAGCGCCTGCTCGCCGCCATGCTCCTCGGCCAGCAGGCACCCGACCACCGTTGCGGTCCGCCCGATGCCGGCGCGGCAGTGCAGGTAGGTCGGCTTGCGCTCGTGCAGCGCGTCCCGCAGACAATCCAGGATCTCGATCATGTGCTCGCGCCGCTGCGGCAATCCGTGATCCGGGATGGGCTTGCGCTGGTATTCGATGGAAAGCGGCAGAGCGCCATCGTACGAAACGGCCTCCTCGGGCTCGGTCAGATCAAGGAAGCACCGGATGCCGGCGGTGAGGAGCTTCCCGAGGCGCTCCCGGGTCGCCTCCTCGGTAGCGCCCGCGGGGTGCTCGCCGGCGAGGAGGCGACCCGGCAGAACCCAGTAGGAGTTGGGCAGAGGAAGCGCTGGAAGAGCGTCCATCGGTTGGCGCGTGACTTCAGGATCCCGGTTATGCGCGAACGCTTTGAGGCTCGCTCGCCGAATCAACCCCTTGCGCGGGTTTTGCCGCAGGCTCGGGAATTCGTGTGTCTTGGCCGCCTCTGAGACCGTTTCCTCGGGCGCTCGGGGTCGCGGCGACGGATCTCAGAGTGTTCCTCTCGAGCGTGAGAGCCTCAGGAATCGCTCCGGGACGGCCCGCTCCCCGGCTCTGCTTCGGCGCCATCCGGCTCTCCTCGTCCAGACTCAGCTCCTCCTCCATCGACATCGGCTGCAGGCGTCTCGCCTCGAGGCCGGCGAAATCGAAGTGGCGGGGATCGGCCAGGGTGTCGGGCTCGAGGTGGCGCAGCGCCGAAAAAATGCTCTCGGTGCGCCCGGGGGAGACACGCTCCCACTCGGCGAGCATGCTCTTGATGGCCTTGCGCTGCAGGTTGTCCTGCGATCCGCACAGCTTGCAGGGGATGATGGGGAAGTTGCGTCCGCGCGCATAGCGCTCGATGTCCCGCTCGGCCACGTAGGCGAGGGGCCGGATCACGACGTGACGCCCGTCCTCGGAGAGCAGCTTCGGAGCCATCGCCTTCAGTCTGCCGCCGAAGAACAGGTTCAGAAACAGCGTCTCGACGATGTCGTCACGATGGTGGCCGAGGGCGATCTTGGTGATGCCGTTGCCGGCGGCGAAGCGATACAGCGCGCCGCGACGCAGCCGCGAGCACAGGCCGCACATCGTGCGTCCCTGCGGCACGACCCGCCGCACGACGCTGTAGGTGTCCTGCTCGATGACATGGAAGGGCACACCGAGGGCGGCGAGGTACTCGGGCAGGATGTGCGCGGGGAAGCCGGGCTGCTTCTGGTCGAGGTTGACGGCAATGAGATCGAAGTTGATCGGCGCGCTGCGCTTGAGCGAGAGCAGAATGTCGAGCAGGGTGTAGGAATCCTTTCCCCCCGAGAGGCATACCATCACGCGGTCCCCCGGGCCGATCATCCGGAAATCCTCGATCGCCTTGCCGACCTCGCCCCGCAGCCTCGCCTGCAGGCGCGTGAGCGTCCGCGACTGTGTGACTC
>JAJZLX010000673.1 GCA_021850555.1 Pseudomonadota bacterium
AGGTCTCTCCAAAACACCCGTACAATCCGGCCGGGATGAGCTTGTCGTACATGTTGCCCACGGTCGGACAGGAGGCCAATCCGGTCGTTGTGTCGCTTTCGCCGCACTTGGCCGCGACCCACAGGTCGGTGAGCGGGCATTCTTGCCGGACCTGGGCGCTGGCGAGATGCACGAATTCCTTCGCTTTGCGCGCCGCGGCGCTGATTGTTGCGATGTCGCCAGTGCCCTCGATGGCGAATCCGGCGACAGGCTTGCCCGTACGGGCGATGCCCGCGACGATCTGCTCGGTCCACTGCGGTTCGATGCCAATGACGATGCAGGCGGCGACGTTGGGGTTGGCGCCGGTGCCGATCATCGTGCGGAAGTGCAGATCGAGATCTGCGCCGAATTGCAGGCGGCCGTAGGCATGCGGTAGCGCCATGGTGCCCTTGATGTGCGCCGCGACTGCCTCGCATGCGGCGTTGGAAATATCATCGACGGGCAGGATTGCGACGTGATTGCGCACGCCGACGCGGCCGTTCTCGCGGCGATAGGCCCAGATGGTTCGGTTTTCGCTTGCCATGATCTTACCAACGCTTGGTCTTGAGATTGTGGGTGTGCACGTGATCGCCGCGGCGGATCGGCTGGATGACCTTGCCGATGTCCTGCCCGTACTTGATCACCGCCTCGCCTACCGCGAGGTCGCGCAGCGCAACCTTGTGGCCAATCGGCACGTCCTGGTTGCACACGGCGCGAATTTCACTGTTATCCTCGGTCACCACACCGAATATGTCGTTCCCGGCGGTGAGGTTCTCGACCACCACCACCCCGACGTTGTCGCGGCGGTCGTGAACGAGTAATTGTGGTGTTTTCGTCATGGCGAAGGCCCTCAGTGGCATAGCGCTTATATAAGATATAAGATTACAGATTATGAAGGCTAACGCAAGTCCCTCGACCAATGAACTGCCCCGCGAGGGCGGACCTACGATGGAACGCGCCGGAAAACGTTCCTTGCGCAGCGCGCGCTGGTACGAGCGCGAGGACATGCGCGGCTTCGCACATCGGCAGCGCACGCAGCAGATGGGGCTGCGTCGCGAGGATTTCCTCGACCGGCCGGTGATCGCAATCATCAATACGTGGAGTGACATGAGCCCTTGTCATGCGCACCTGCGCGAGCGCGCCACGGCCATCAAGCGCGGTGTTCTCTTGGCCGGGGGCTATCCGGTCGAGCTGCCGGCGCTCTCGGTGGGGGAAGTCATGGTCAAGCCCTCGACCATGCTTTACCGGAATTTTCTCGCCATGGAGACCGAGGAGTTGCTGCGCTCACACCCGATCGACGGGGCGGTGCTGCTCGGGGGGTGCGACAAATCGATTCCGGGGATGCTGATGGGCGCGATCAGCATGGACTTACCGGCGATCGTGTGTCCAGCCGGCCCGATGTCAAACGGCCAGTGGCGCGGCGTGCGCGTCGGCGCCGGGACTCATACAAAGAAGTACTGGGACGAACTGCGTGCCGGAAACATTACCCCGGAGGACTGGATCGATCTGGAGTCGCGCATGACCCGCTCGATCGGCACCTGCAACACCATGGGAACGGCCTCCACGATGAGCGCCATCGCCGAGGCGCTGGGGATGACGCTGTGCGGTGCATCCTCGATCCCGGCGGCCGATTCCGGACACGTGCGCATGGCGGCGGAATGCGGCGCGCGCATCGTCGCGATGGTACAGGAGGATCTGCGCCCCTCACACATCCTCTCGGCGGCGGCATTTCGCAATGCGGCCACGGTCTACATGGCGCTCGGCGGTTCCACCAACGCCGCGATTCATCTGATCGCGATGGCCGGTCGCGCCGGCATCAGCGTGACTTTGGACGACCTTGGGGCGGTCGCGCGCGACATCCCGGTGTGTGTGAATCTGTTCCCGTCGGGCGACAGACTCATGGAGGATTTCTATTTCGCCGGTGGGCTGCCGGCACTGCTCGCCAAACTAGGCTCTCGCGTCGAGCTCGAGTGTCGTACCGTGCAGGGGTGCACGCTCGGGGCGGCGATTGCCGGCGCGCGGTGTTATGACGACACGGTGATTCGCGGACTCGACGATCCGGTGGTGCCGTTGAGCCGTGGACGTACGCTCGATGTGCTGCGTGGGAGCCTCTGCCCCGATGGTGCGGTCCTCAAGTCGAGCGCCGCCGAGCCGCGCTTGCTGCGCCACGAGGGCACGGCACTCGTATTCGACTCGCCCGAGGAACTCACCGCGCGCATCGACGATCCGGCGTTGGCGGTGGACGAGAACAGCGTGCTGGTGCTGCGCAACAGCGGCCCGGTCGGCGCTCCCGGCATGCCCGAGTGGGGCAACCTGCCGATTCCCCGCAAACTGCTCGCCCAGGGTGTACGCGACATGGTGCGCATCTGCGACGGACGCATGAGCGGAACGCACTACGGTTGCTGCATCGTGCACGTCGCCCCGGAGGCGGCCATCGGCGGCCCGCTCGGGCTGCTGCGGACCGGGGATCGCGTGCGCCTCGATGTACCCGCGGGTCGGCTCGATATGCTGGTTTCCCCGCAGGAGCTGGCGGCTCGGCGTGCGGCCTGGCGTGCACCGACGCGCGCCTATCAGCGCTCGTACGCCGCACTGTACCAGGCGCATGTCACACAAGCCCCGCAAGGGTGTGATTTCGACTTTCTGTCCGGCCGCGCACCCACGCCGGAACCGGTGATTTTCTGACTGGGAACGAGGCATCATGACAGTCAATGCGTTCAAAGCGGCCGTGCTCGAGCCGGCGGACCGGCCGGCGATCGGCTCGTGGCTCATGTCCGCTTCGGCGGCGGTGGCGGAGGCCATGGGACATTGCGGATTCGACTTTCTCGTCGTGGACATGGAACACAGCCCGCTGTCCGTCGGGACGGCGATCGAGCTCCTGCGCGCGCTTAGCGCGACGCCGACCGCGCCGCTGGTGCGCCTGGCCAGCACCGATCCGGTGCGGGTGAAGCAGGTGCTCGATGCGGGCGCGGCCAGCGTGATGTTCCCCTTCATCCAGACGGCCGAGCAGGCTCGGGCGGCCGTCTCTTACACCCGTTATCCGCCCGCCGGGGTGCGCGGGGTCGCGGCCATGCATCGCGGCTCACACTACGGGCACACGCGTGATTACCTGCGCACGGCGAACGAGGGTATCGCGGTGGTGGTCCAGTTGGAGACACCCGAGGCGATCGATCAGCTCGAACCGATCGCCGCCGTGCCTGGGGTCGATGCACTGTTCGTCGGTCCGGGCGATCTCGCGGCCGCGCTCGGGCACATTGGGAACATCGGCCATGCGGCGGTGCAAGCGCTGATCGCCGGCGCGGCGGCGCGTGCCCGCGCCGTGGGCAAGCCGATCGGGATCGTCGGCGGCGATCCGCAGATGGTGCGCCGCTTCCTCGACTATGGGTACAACTGGAGTGCGGTGAGCTCCGATCTCGCCCTGTTGACCGGCCGCGCCGCCGAGTGGTTGGAGACACTTGCGCAGCGCAAGCGGACAACGAGCGGCTCCAGCCTGTACTGACCGATGGCGTCGGCCGATCTCATCGTCCTCATGCACGGGCGTTGCCGAGCGCAGATCGACGCGCGGCTTGGCGGCTCGCTCCTCGAGTTGAGCCATGCCGGTGCACCGATCTTGCGGCCTGCGCAAGCCGAGGCGTTGAGGGCGTTCGGTGTGCGCGCCGCGGCCGGCTACCCGCTCTTGCCCTACGCCAATCGCATTGCCGGCGCCCGGCTCCCCGTCGGGGGCCGCATTTACCCGCTGCGCGCGAATTTTCCGCCCGAGCCGCACGCAGTGCATGGCGTTGGCTGGCAGCGCCCCTGGCAGGTCGTTCACGCGGATGAGCGCTCGGCGGAACTGATCCTGCAGTATGCACCCGAGGCAAGCGCTGACTGGCCGTTCGCCTTCGAAGCGCGGCAGCATTTCAAACTCACCGCGCGGGGACTGGTTCTGGCGCTCGCGCTGCACAATCTTGACAGCGTGGGGTGGCCGGCGGGTCTGGGGTGGCATCCTTACCTGACGTTCGAGCCGGGCCAAACCCTGCAGTTCGACGCCGCCGGCGCTTGGAGCAACGGAGTGGACCGGCTGCCCGCGCAGCTGGTCTGCGGCCCGGCCTGGGATTTCACCCAGCCTCGAGACATCGCCGCACTCGATCTCGATCATGATTTTAACGGCTGGCGGGGCCTAGCGCGCATCAGTGGAGGCGCCGTCGGCCCGATTCTGTTGCGGGCGAGCGCGGTTTTTTCCGTGCTGAGAGTGTTCACACCCGTGAGCCGAGGATTCTTCGCCGTGGAGCCGGTCACCCACGTCGCCGATGCCGTCCATCGCCCGCCGTCTGTCATCACCGGCTACCGGCAGCTCGATCCCGGCGGTACGCTCGCCGGCACCATCGCCATTGAACTGGAGCAGGCCGGGTGAGTCGCTTCGAGCTCGTGTGCGCAACCTCGTGTCAGGTCGGTGAGTGTCCGGTGTGGCTTGCCGAGCGCGCCGAGCTCGTGTTCGTGGATGTGACCGGTCGGCGGGTGCACGGGTTTACCCCCGCCTCGGGTGCGCTGCGCAGTCTTGCGATCGAAGAGGACATCGGCTTCGTGGCGCCGCGGCGTGCGGGCGGATTCCTCGCCGGCCTGCGCAGTGGGGTTTGGCTGCTTGGTGCCAATGGGGAGAAAGGCCGCCAGCTCGCACCCAATCCGCTGGACCCGCGCAGCGTGCGTTTCAACGATGGCGGTATCGACGCGCATGGCCGTCTGCTGATCGGCACCATCGATGAGACGCGGCGGGAAGGTCGAGCCGGATTGTATCGGCTCGACGCACAGGGCTTGACCGAGCTCGCCGGCGGCCTGATGACCTCCAACGGCGTCGCCTTCGCGCCCGACGGACGTACCTTGTATCATGCGGATACGCCACGCTTCGTCATTTATCAGTGTGATTACGCGCCTGAAACCGGTGTGGTCAGCAATCGGCGCGTGTTTGCGCAGCTCGATTCCGCGGCGACCGATCGCGGCCGTCCCGACGGTGCCGCGGTGGACCGCCAGGGGTGCTACTGGTCGGCACTTTACGACGGCTCACGTGTCATCCGCCTCGATCCGGCGGGCCGGATGATTGGCGAATACCCGCTGCCGGCGCGCTGCCCGACCATGCCGGCGTTCGGCGGCGCGGACCTAAAGACGCTCTATGTCACCACCGCGCGGGCCGCGGACGGCTCGGGCGGGGGCGTGTACGCGCTGCAGGTCGATACGGCCGGTTGGCCGCATCCGTCATTCGATGAGGAGTCCTTCCCACCATGATGTCCGATCCATATTCGAGCGTTCGTTACCATTCCTTGCGCGGCCGCTCCGTGCTCATTACCGGCGGAGCCGGCGGAATCGGCGCGGAAATGGTCGGCGCATTTGCGGCGCAGCACGCGCGTGTCGTATTTCTCGACGTCGATCGGGACCACGGCGAGCCGCATGCGCACGCCACCGGCAGCCGATTCGTGCCGTGCGATCTGCTCGACCTGGATGCACTGCGCGCGGCGGTGGCGCAGATCGAGGCCGAGCAGGGCGGCATCGACGTGCTGGTCAACAATGCCGGGCGCGACGACCGCCAGAATTTCGCCACCGTGGAACCAGCCGACTGGCGACGGATGCTAGGATTGAACCTCGATCACCAATTCTTTGCCGCGCAGGCAGTCGCCCCCGGCATGACCCGGCGCGGCAGCGGCTCGATCATCATGCTCGGATCGGTGTCCTGGATGCGTGGCCGGCCGGGCATGGCCGGCTACAGCACGGCGAAGGCGGCGATCAACGGTCTGACACGCACGCTCGCGCGAGAGCTCGGCCCGGCGGGCATTCGCGTCAATTGCATCGTACCGGGGGCGATTCTGACCGAGCGGCAACGCACCCGGTGGCTGACGCCCGAGCTCGATGCCGAATTCCTCAAGCTGCAGGCGTTGAAATTCCGCCTCACGCCCCCGCACGTTGCGCGCTTGGCGCTGTTCCTCGGCTCCGACGAAAGCCAGGGGTGTACGGGCGCGAATTTCGTGATCGATGCCGGCCTGACCCAGAACTGAACCGTTCAGGTGAGCGTGACCGCATAGACGAGATTTTCGGAGCTGACACGACTGAGGCGCCATTCCGCCTTGCGCTCCGGCAGGCCGAGGGCGAGGCGATCGATGACGAGAATGGGTGCGCCGACGGCGATGCCCATCTCGCGATGATCCTCGGCGGTGGCGAGCTGGGCGCTCAATTCTTCGTGCGTGGTCACGATCGTGACGCCAAATTTCGACTGATATAGCGTGTACAGACTGTTTGGCAGTGCACCGAGCTTGTCGATGCCAGAAAACATGTCCGCCGGCAGGATGATGAGTTCGCGGATGGATGGAATCCCCTCGAGCAGTCGAACCCGGGAGATCTCCACGACGCGCGCTTGGCGCCCAAGTTCGAGCCGTTCACGCTCCGCCGCGCGTGCGGTGCGCACCCGGATAGTTTCATTACCGAGAGCGGGGGTGAGGCGCTTGCCGCCTGGGCGGCCTACGCGAAAGAAGCGGAACTGGGAGCGCTCCTGCGTGCTTTCGGCGATGAAGGTACCCTTACCCTGGCGACGCTCCAGCACTTTCTCGGCGGTGAGGGAATCGAACACTTTGCGAATGGTGCCCTGACTTACCCCGAGCTCCTTGGCAAGATTCTGCTCGCTCGGCAGCGCCTCACCGGGCCGCCATTCGCCCTGCGCCACGCGACGGACGACGATCTCATAAATCTGGCGGTACAAAGGACGAAAGCCGAAGGTCTCGTTCACCGTGGTTCCTGCCGATGGATCGGGTGTGCTCCGGGGAGCGCGCTCAGATGGATATTTACTTGAAATCGCGAGTATAAGAGTACTGCGAACTCAATATAAAAACCACTGAGGCCTTCCTCAGACCTGATCTGGTGGGGCGGGCTGGCCGAGAGTACCGCGATGAACCCGCTCAATGGCTGCCCCGCAAGTATGGAATCAGCCACTTGCGGTTTGCCGCGGACCATTGCGCGGAGTGAGAAGATGCATGAGTAGCAGCCCAGCGAGATACGCCACCGAGGCGTACGCGAACATCGGCCAGTAGCGGTGGGTGAGCGTCAAGACCCAGCCTGATACTTCCAGCATTATCGAGCCGCCGAGCAGCCCCAAGGTCGCGCCGATGCCGGTCACCGTGCCCAGGTTGCTATCAGGAAATAGATCTTGCGCGCGCGCGAACAGGTTGGTGGCATAGCATTGATGCGCCGCGAGTGCGACTCCCACGATTCCAGTGAGCACCCAGTAATTATGCACGACGAGAGCGAGAGGGATGGGTACGACGACCAGGGCGGACACGAGAAACATGAGAGTACGCGCACGATCGACATCGCCCAGCCGCGTAATGAGTCGATCGGTCAACCATCCGCCACCGAGCGCACCGACAGAGGCAAGCACATACACGACCGCAACGGGGAGCGCGAATCCGCCGAGTCCGAGACCGAATTTTGAGTGCAGGAGAGCCGGGAACCAAAAGATGAAGAACCACCACACCGGGTCCGTGAGGCCCTTCGCGCCAGCGAACGCCCAAACCCGTCGATCGCGCAGGAGATGTATCAATGGCGTTGCCGGCTGGCGGGATGGCGCCACAACTTGATGCGCAACCGTCGCGAGTCTCTTTTCAATCGATGGTGTGCGGGGGGCGTGGCTTAATGGAACCCAAGCGAAAAGCACCCATACGAGGCCGCATAGGCCGGTGAGCGCGAACGCGCCCCGCCAGCCGAAATTAGCGACCAGTATCGGTGCTATGAGCGGTGTCACGATGGCGCCCAAGTTCGATGCGGCATTGAAGAAACCCACCGCCAATGAGCGCGCATTGACCGGAAACCATAGCGCCAGGGATTTGATAGCCGCTGGGGTGTTGCCAGCCTCGGCGACGCCGAGGATGACCCGTGCGGACATGAAACCACCCAGGGAACTCACCACCGCCTGGGCCATACCGGCGAGGCTCCAGGAACCGACCGACAGCGTATAGCCCAACCGCAAACCGATCCGATCGATGATCCGACCGGCAGGTACGCACGCCGCGGCAACCGCGAGCTGAAATGCCACGACGACATTGGCGTAGTCGAGGTCGCTCCAGTGGAAACTGGCTTGCAGCAACGGCTTGAGCAGCGCGATGAGCTGTCGATCCACGTAGTTGAGCACGGTGGCAGTAACGACGAGCCCAAGAATCAGCCAGCGTAGCGGCTGTGCTGCGCTCGGCTCATCCGCCAAGGAAGCGGGTGGCTCGTTCATCGCGACTGCAACCGCGGATCCTGCATCGGCCGTGCGCCGGGGGCGCAATCGCACTCGGACGGTCCCGCGGATCGCAGGATGCTCATGGTATACGCCTCGGCAAAGTCAAAGTGAAAAGATCGTCTCTTATAGCAGAGTTGTCAATCATATTATCCATGTGCTAAATTCCAGATTAGCGATTTAAGAGCCAGATAGACACTTAACTTGAGAGTCGCTCTGAGGGGGATCGATGAAGTTTTCGGATCTACGGCGGAATCGCGCTGTCTTGCCGGGCCGCGCAGTTGCTTTGGTCCTTGCAGTCCTGGTATCAGGTGCGGCGTGCGCGGGCACCGCCAGAGGAAATCCGGCGGCCCTTTGGGCTCGGACCGGCGCCGTCGCAGGGGTGCAGACACAAGCGACGGGCGCGAGTATCGGACTAGCCGCAGTGGAATTGAATTCACTTCCTACGGGCGTGCAGGGTGTGCTGCATGCTCGGAACCCCCTGACGCAGAAGAAGAACTCGGAACGGTCGACTGTGCCGACCAGGGCGGCAGAACCCGGGCAGCGCAGGCTTACGGTAGCGCGAATGGCGTCACCGCGCGCGCTCACGCCGAATGGTGCTGGCCTCTACGCCCAGAATACACCCGCACCCGGGGGGCTCCGTGCAAATGCGAACCCAACCATGGCCGGACAGTCCTCGGCCACTGCGCTGGCACCGATCGTCGTGACAGGTATCCGCGGGTCGTTGCTGCGATCGCTGGCGATCAAGCGGGAGTCGATCGGTGTGGTCGATGCAATATCCGCAGAGAGCATCGGCCAGTTTCCGGACTCCTCGATTGGTGGCGCTTTGGCGCACCTGCCCGGGGTGACGATCAATCGCGGCGCTCTTTCGGATACCAACTCAGCTGGCGCGGCGACCGCGACGGGATTGGCGCAGGGTGTCAATGTCAATGGCTTCGGCGGAAAATTTGACACCGTCTTGGTCGACGGGCGGCAGGTTGCCTCCGGAAACGGCCAGAACTTCAATTTCGCCGGCATCGGTGCGATGTACGTCGGACAGATCGATGTGCTGAAGACGCCTGATATGGCGATATCCTCCGGCAACATCGGCTCAGTGATCAACGTCAAGATGCTCGATCCGTTCGATAATCCTGGTCTGCATGTCGACGCGAACGTCGGGGGAACCGATTACACAATGGACGGTGGCATTCGGCCGTCTGTCGGCGCCCTGTTCAGCGATACTTTTGACCACAACAAATTCGGCATTCTGGTTGATGGCGATTATACCGACTATCACACTTTGACTCACCATCAGAACATCACGGGATGGAAGGGAACTGCTGCCGGCAGCTTCCCCTGCGCCGATCTTGCCGCGAACTATACGACCGTATTCGGCAGCACCGGCTGTGCCAAAGTGGGATCTGGCGCGAAGGGAGATGCGCAGATTCCGATCTGGTATCCGCAAAGCATGAACATGTATCTGGAACGGGTCGATACGCGCACCAAGGATGGGCGCGTGGTTTTACAGTGGCGCCCGACAAACAACATGATGGTGACCCTCGATGACAATTACTCATCGTGGGACCAGCACCTTGCCCACTGGGAACTCGGCACGTTTTTTGCGTCCCACTACCCTGGCTCAACACTCGATAGCAACGGAACGATCACTTCCTTCGCCTACCCGGGTGGTAACGATTTTAATGCGTACGTCAATGATGAATACATCGTGACGAACACGTACGGTCTGCATTTCCTATGGAACCTCAACAACGACTGGACTCTAAGTCTAGATGCCGACCAGTCGGTCTCTCGCTATAACCCGAACGGTGGATACAACGTTGTCAGCGCAGCCGTAAGCTATGCGCAGAGCGGCGATAGAACGGGCGGCCTCGTGCTGAGTCAAAACGGCAACGTATTGCCGTACTGGGCAAATTTCGCTGCGAACGGCGGCGCTTCGCGATTCCTCAATTTCAATCCGTTCATCGTCGGTCCGCAGAACGCGCTAGTAACGACGCAGCAGAACACCGATCAGATTAACGAGGCGACACTCCGGGCGACGTGGACGCCGGACCACAACACAAAAGTGACCTTTGGGGCACAGATCCTTGATGATGCCTGGAATACCAAAAGCATGAGCGATCAAACCAACAATTATTGGAAGCTATGGGGGCAGGGGTATAACTTAGAGGGCGTTACGGTGCCCTCGTCGCTGTTCAACGCAGTCAAACTGGGCACTTGGATGCCGGGCTTCCAAGGGAATGCCAATATGCCCGCAGATCTGGCGATTTTCAATCCATATGCGGTAATAGACTACTTGGAGACGCAACCGATCGACTCAACGTGGAAGCCGACTCCCGGTTATCCGCGCTACACCGGCGGCTTCCCCGCGGAGGCGCTGAATCCGAATTCAGTGCAGCACGTGTCGCGGACGAACTACTCACCGTTCGTCCAGGCGAGCCGAAACTTCCGGATCGACGGCATGAAGCTGATGACTCGCCTGGGATTGCGGTATCAACGGACCAACGAGGTGATTGCGGGCTTATCGGCGCCGCTGTTGGGAGTGACATGGGAAGGAGCCGTTTCGCCAACTGCGTATATATTTGACTACGGGCCGCCGACGTGGATAACCGCGACACACTCATACGGGTACGTTCTGCCGGCATTGGACGTCGCTCTGTGGCCGACCCGCAACCTGGAAACGGCGATTGACGTTTCCAGAACGGAATCAGCGCCGACGGATGGCGATCTCGTGCCAAACACCACCTATAGTGGGCGGGTGAACGCTTTGGCGGCAAAAGGCAACGATCCCGGATTACTGCCGTACTTGTCGAACAACTATGACTTCCGCGTCACGTGGTTCTACGCGCACGGGGACTATGCCGAGATCCATCCGTTCTACAAGCAGGTGTCGGACTTCCCAACCTCGAGCGTTCAAGACGTCACGGAACCATTCAACGATCCTGCGCCGTGCAGCTACTCATCCGGGAGCATCACATTTACAGACCCGAACTGCGGCAAGCCGATGGTGTTCGCGGAAACGACCTTCACGAACAAGCTGTCGGCGGACGTGACTGGAGTATCGGCTACCTGGCAACAAATGCTGCCGTACGGCTTCGGGATCCTGGTCAATGGCACCTGGATGCACAGCAATGCCAACTTCAATGACTATGGTCTGACGGTAAATCAATTTGCGTTGCCGGGAGTGGGGAGCTCGGCGAACGGTACCCTGTTCTACCAGCGTGGAAAGTGGCAGGCGCGGGTTACGGTTAATTGGCAAGCGAAGCTGCTGCTGTTCCTTGGGCAGCAGCAGGGTGGTGGTGCCTTCGGCGCCGAGCCGGTGTATCAGGCGCCGTTTACCCAGCTGGATTTTGCGACCAACTATCAGGTTGACAAGTATCTCAATGTGTACTTCACTGCACACAACTTGCTCAATTCGATCTATCACACCTACGGACGCTTTCCAAATCAGACGTTGAATCTGGTGGATTACGGTACGTCCCTCTCGCTTGGGGTGCGGGCGAAATTTTAGCGTCGAGGGGTTGTGAAAGTCGGTAGCATTGTCGATGCTGGCGCGCACACTCGAGTGGGTGGGGTGTTTGCGGTCGTCCGCGCGGAGTAAAAACATTGGCGGAAGCTGGCGCGTATTCGCAGCGTCGTGCAGGCCAGAGGTCTGGAGTATCGACGTCGAATTCGATAGGGCGTGGGGAGGCATCATGAGTTGTGTCAAATGGGTCGGTCTCGGCGTTGCCTGTGTCCTTGCGCTCACATCGATCAGTGGAGCGCATGTCCAAGCCATAGGCCTCGTACAGAGCAGAGTGACGTTGCCGCACGGATATCCCAATGCGGACATGGGGGTTTATCGGGACAACGGCTTCGTCAGGCAGGTCGTCAGGCGACACGCTGCGATCAGCGTAGCCTCCGTTAACCAGACAAACGTGCGGCCCGACGCAGGGGGCGCGACAGTAGACAATAAATCCGCAGCATTTGCCGAAGGTACGCTGAATGACGCGTATTCGGCGGCGAATGCGAGGAATTTCGACTATCCAGAATGGTCGAGTGTCCGAGCGACACGGCGGCTTGTGTCATCCGACTGCACTGCGGAAGTATACAGTTCCGTACACCCATATCTTGATG
>JAJZLX010000189.1 GCA_021850555.1 Pseudomonadota bacterium
AAAGGGCGTAGCGTAACGTCTCGCCGCCTGCAGACCCTCGGCGCCGACCGGCGCCCGTTCAACTCAGGGGTGGGGGATTTTCAAGCGGCCACAGGTGGGGGATTTTGGGTGGCCGCCAGGGCCCAAAAGCAGTTGAGCCAGTTTGCTTGTCTGCCGGGGGTTGCGGTCCGGTACGTCAATACTGGTCGAGCGGCGGCAGGGAGGAAATCGAATTGATTACGCCCCTGAGAAAGCGGGCCTTACGCGGGACGCTCTACGAGCGGGATGCCAAGATCCAGGCGCTCTTGGCGCAACTGGAGCTGCTGCCGCTCGCCGAACTAGTGGCGAGGTGCCAAATCACCGATCGCGCCGACCCCAACTACGTGCCGAGCGAATGCCTGACGTATTTTGTTCGCGCGACCCGCCAGGACAATTCGCATCAGCAGTTCGAGCGACTCTACAAGGTTCTTCTCTCGCGAGTGTTACGTTCTCTGCCTGACCCGGAAGTGAGGGACGGCACCGCCGTCCGCATCTCACAGACCAAGAGCCGTATCCGCGAGATCGCCCTTGACCGCTTTACAGAGGCGCTTGCCGTCGACCGCCAGGGCTATTCGGATAAGCTGGACTATTTCGAACTCCGATTCGACGGCGCAGTCGCCAATTTGCGCCGGGATGCCCAGGATACGGCTTGGCGGGAAGAGAACCGCTCAACCACCATTGAATACGATTCGGAAACGAACGAACTTTCCCCCGAAGTCGAGGAGGCAGCGGGCAGCGTTAATCCTCTCGATAACTTTGAGGCGAATGATTACCGGTCCCGGCTGGATGCAGCGATTGATAGCTTGCCACCAGAACAAATCAGGATCCTGGAAATGCTGCGACAAGGCTTCGCTATCGACTCGGCGGACCCGAACACCGTTACCATCGCCAAAGCGCTCAACAAATCAGAGAAGACGATACGGCTGCATCGCGACCGCGCTTTCGAGGCCTTGCGGGCCGCCTTGCGTGGGGAGTCCGAATAATGAACAGCCCAACCGGTAACCCGTCCCTTGAAGATGTGCTTGGCGCGTTCTCAGTCGAGTCGGACCCCGGCCGCGACACCCTTGCGCTGTATCTTAAGCGTTACCCTCAGTTCGCCGAACCGCTGATTGACCTCTCGCGCGAATTGCATCGCGAGTTAGCGAGCCCGGTCAGACCCCATACAGCCGAAGATGAGGCTCGGATCGACGCCGCCTGGCGGCGACATGTCGACACCCTGTACCCTAAGGGGCAAACCGATCTGTTCGCGGCGCTTTCAACGCAGGAGCTACGCAACCTTTCCAAGACGCTGGACGTTCCGCGCCAAATCATCACCGCGTTCCGCGACCGCCGCGTGATTTTGGATTCGGTGCCGCAGCACTTCCTTGAGCGTCTGGCTGCGGTGCTCCACCAATCGCTGGAGCGGCTCGCCGCCAGCCTCGCGCCCACTGCCCAGGCCGCTCCGGCACGCAGTTACAAATCCGACGCCAAGCCGACCGCCGGCGAACCCGTCACGTTCGAGCGCCTTCTGATCGACGCGGGCGTGCCCGAGGACAAGCGCGCCCGCCTACTCGCCGACGTCGATTGACATGGATGCGGTCGAACTTGCCCGACAAGCCGCCGCCCGACTGCATGGGGAGGCGGTCGCAAACGGGCACGATCCCTGGAAGCCTTACCCGTTTGCAAGGGCTGAAGCGGCACGCCGGGGCCTTGATGTCGAAGTTGCGGCAAAAGGCGCCGCCGTGCTCAACGGCGGTCGCGCTGTACTCGTTGCGCGCGACAGCCTCATTCTCCACGAAGATGCTGGGACAGCCTTCGAACGGGCCTTTCTCGTCGCCCACGAAATTGGCCATGCCGAGCTCGGCGACGACCGTGACTCGATACGGGCGCAGGAGATTGATCCGGCGCGTCCGGCTGAAGCTTCACCGGTCGGCCTAGATCGGGTCGTCGACTACGGTCGCAAGCAGCGGCGGGAGGTCCAAATGGACCTTTTCGCGCGCGAGTTCCTGCTTCCGCGATCCGTCGTGCGGCGCCTTCATATTGAGGAGGAGCTTTCGGCGACAGCAATCGCCGAACGCCTCGGAGCCCCTTTTGCCGTAGTCGCCCAGCAGCTATTCGACGCGCTACTGTTGCCCGTCATCCAGTTGCCCGCCGCAGAAGAAGCTGCGGCCCACGATCCCAATCCCGAACAGATCGTCGCCGCCGCACATCGAGGGCGGGCTTATCTGCTCGAGGCGGGGCCGGGGACCGGCAAGACTCAAACCCTGGCTGCGCGCATCGAAGACCTTCTCGCCGAGGGCATCGATCCGCGTCGTATCCTCGTTCTCACGTTTTCGAATAAAGCGGCACGCGAGATGGCCGAGCGCATTGCCGTAAAAAATAGTGAGGCCGCCGCAGCCATGTGGATCGGGACCTTTCACGCGTTCGGCCTCGATCTCGTCCGCCGCTTCCATGGAGACCTCGGCCTGCCTAAAGACCCCCGCTTCATGGACCGCACGGAAGCCGTCGCCGGTCTGGAGGATCTGTTTCCGGGACTTGGTCTCGTCCACTACCAGAATCTTTCCGATCCCACGCAAATCATTGCCGACATGCTCGCGGCGATCTCGCGCGCCAAGGATGAGGTGGTTGACGCGGATCGGTATGCCGCGCTTGCGGAGGACATGCGCGTAGCGGGTGCGTGCGAGGCGGCCGAACGTGCGGCCGAAGTCGCCCTGGTTTATGCGCATTACGAAAAGCTCAAGCACGACGCGCACTGCGTCGATTTCGGCGATCTCGTTTCCCTGCCCGTCCAGCTTCTCGAAAACAACGAAGCCATTCGCGCGCATCTGCAAGCCGAGTACGACCATATTCTGGTGGACGAGTATCAGGATGTGAACCGCAGCAGCGTGCGCCTTCTGGCGGCGTTGCGGCCTGACGGCCAGAACCTCTGGGCGGTGGGCGACGCCAGGCAGTCCATTTATCGCTTTCGCGGTGCTTCTTCGTTTAACACGATGCGCTTCGGAACAGACGATTTTCCGGGCGGTCAACGGGGACGCCTTACGCGGAACTATCGATCGGTTACCGAGGTCGTCGAGGCAATCTCCGCCTTTGCTGCTGGAATGAAAGCAGGCGGGGGTGAAACAGGCCTGGCAGCGGAACGTGGTCGCGGTGGCCATCCACCGGAACATCGCGCCGTGTCAACGCCGGCCCAGCAGACCGTCGCGGTTGCCGACGCGATCGAGGAAATGCGCGCCGCTGGAGTGCGCTATCGCGACCAAGCCGTGCTGTGCACCGGCAACGAGAAGCTCTCGACGCTCGGCCACGAGCTGGAGCGCCTCGGTGTTCCCGTGCTTTTCCTCGGGAGCCTCTTCGAGCGAGAGGAAGTAAAGGATCTACTCGCCTTTCTCTCAATCCTCGTTGACCGCCGCGCCATGGGGCTCACCCGCGTCGCCTGCGGCACTGAGTTTCCTATGTCCCTCGACGATGTCGGGACAGTGATTGACCACCTGCGCCTGAACGAAACAGCGCCGCTGGCGTGGCTGAACGACATGGACCTTATTAAGGGGCTTTCGGCTGATGGCACCGCGGTACTTCGTCGCTTATCGGCTGCGCTGACAGGCTTCGATGGAGGTGCACCGCCGTGGACAGTTCTCGCAACGCTGCTTCTCGACCGTACGCGGATCGCTGCCCGTCTTGCGGCCTCGGCCGATGTCATTGTCCGCGGGCGCTGCATCGCGCTCTGGCAGTTCCTGAATTTCGTGCGCACCCAGCCAGCAGGACGCGGGGAACCAGTCACGCGCCTGCTGGACGGAGTGCGCCGGCTGGTCCGCCTCGGCGACGAGCGCGATCTGCGGCATTTGCCGGCCGCCGCGCAAGGCATCGATGCCGTCCGGCTGATGACAATCCACGGCGCCAAGGGCTTGGAGTTTCGCGTGGTTCATCTGCCCGGTATGAACGCTGACACGATACCCCGGACCCCTCCGGCGCCGCCATGCCCGCCGCCCGACGGTATGGTCGAGGGCGGCACGGGAAGCGCCCTTGACATATTTCGTGAGGGGCAGGCGGAGGAGCAGGAATGCATCTTCTATGTGGCGCAGTCGCGCGCACGCGACCGTCTGTTCCTTTATTGCGCGACGCAGAAAGCCAATGGCGCCAGCCGCGCGGAATCCCCGTTTCTCGCCCGTATGGGCCCAGGGCTCGCGCGCCGGACGGTCACTCCCTCCCGCGCGCTACCGGAGGCGCCGCAAGACCGCGCGATCACCTGGACCTACGAAGGCAAGCTCAGCTTCACCGGCCCGCAGATGGCGCTCTATGAGTCTTGTCCGCGCCGCTTCTTCTACACCCACGTGCTTCAGGTCGGTGGGCGGCGCAGCATGACGGACTTCATGCGCATGCACGAGGCGGTTCGTATCGTTTCCGATACGGTGATCGCCGCGACGGTCTCCGACGGCGATCTCGAAGTCCTGGTCTCCCAGGCGTTTGAGGCGCAGGGGCTGGCCGAGCATGACCAAGCCGCCGCATTCCACACGCTCGCCGTCACCATGATCCGTTTCTTCGCCCGAACTCGGGACGGTCTTACGTCTGAGACCCCCGCTGCGTTGCGTCTGGCCTTCGGCGATCACGACATCATCGTGCGCCCCGACGACGTGCTGCTGGAGCCCAATGGCCGGCGAGTGCTCCGCCGCGTGCGGACGGGGCACCGGAGGTCGGATGAAGAGGACGATGTGGGAGCGGCAGCCTTCGTGCTCGCCGCCCGGCAGGCCTTTCCGGACGCGCTAGTCCAACTCGTCCATCTCGCCGACCAAGAGGTTTTTCCGATCGGCCTCAGCGCCAAGCAGCTTGAGACCCGCCGGAAAAAGCTCGAAAAATTCCTTGCTGCCATCCGCGCCGGGCGCTTCCCCACCAATCCATCGCCCCGAACCTGCCCCGGCTGCCCAGCCTTCTTCGTCTGTGCCTGCGCACCGAACGGTACGCTGCGCAAAAAATTCTAAGGCTCGCGTTACCGGTTGCCCTTTCCGCCACCGATTACTCGGGTGAGAGCTCGGCATTGGGCCTGGCTCAAACGGAAAGGTAAGTATCCATGTCCAATCACGATCCGTCGGGCCAGCGCGGTCCGGGCAACACCGCGGAGGAGCCGCTCGAGCACCTCCGCCGCGCCGAGCAGGACCTCAACAAGGTGGTCGAAAAGGAGCCGGAAGCCCGGCAGGAGGTCGAGAAGGCCGAAGCGGAGGTGGCCGAGGCAATCCGGGAGCTGGAGTACCCCCGGGAATTCATAGTGGAAATCCTCTACGACGGCGTCAAGAAGAAGTTCGACGTCCGTGCCGACGAGAGGGTGAAGGCGCTCCTCGACAAGGCGCTCGCAGCCTTCGGCCCGCTGCCGAATCCGCACACGCTGTCCCTCTACAAGGGCGGCGACGAGCTGTCGGACTCGCAGACGCTCAAGGACGCCGGCGTCAAGCCCCACGACGTCCTGCTCCTTCGCCCCAGCAAGGTGAAGGGCGGAGCCTGAGATGATCTACCGGCTTGACGGCGGGGTGCTTGAGGCCACCTTCGAGCACTTCCGGGCGTGCGGTGGCGGCCGCCGAGAGTGCCAGGTCTTGTGGCTGAGTTCGTGGGAGTCTCCACAGGACATCGCCAGGGTCGTACATCCACGCCATAAAGCGCATCTTGGAGGCTTCGTGCTCGAGGACCAGTGGGTCAGCGAGTTCTGGTCGGAGCTCGGCGACGTGAACATGGGCATCCGCGTCCAGGTGCACACGCATCCCGGCGAGGCCTTCCACTCGCCAACCGACGACGCATTTCCGATCATTCACAAGCCCGGCTTCCTGTCGCTCGTCATCCCGAACTTCGGGCTCGGCCCGGTCGGGTTTGACGAGGCGTTCCTCACCGAGATCCAGCCCGACGGGCGGTGGAAAAAGGTCGCGATTCCATCGCGGTTGGTGTTGACATGACGCTTCGCGAAGCCTTGGACCGCACGCTTCGCCTGATGCGCGACGAGGTCTATGAGAGTGTGACCGACGATGAGCTGATTGCGGCGTTGACCGGACTGCGCGTGGCGCTGATTGCCGACGCCGCCAACATCGCTACGCACTCGGCCCAAACGGCGTTCGTCACTACGGCCATGCTGATGGCGCGGTCCGGCCATCGTGTACATCTAATATGCCCCCCGGTCGTTCTGGCAGGGCGCCAGCCCCCGCTTGGCCGGGGTGAGCTCGTCGAGGAACTCGCGCGCGCCGGCGCGGATCTGTTACCCGGCTATGCCTTCGCCCTCGAAGCTCCGGCGGGCGAGGTCGATATCGCCATCGTGCTCGGGGATTCCGCGATTTCGGTTCGCGCCGCACGCCATGTCCGGCTAAACGCGAGCGCATGGAGCGGCCGTCTCGGTGACGAGACCACCAAGGAAGTTTGGGGCGGCGACTGGTGGCCCCTGGGCGGCATGGCGGCCGCCGGGATGGCCGCCGCCGAAGCGTTCAAGACATCGATGCGCAGCCTGACGCGCGCTGCGCGCAATCCCGCGCGGATGGAGGCGGTGTTTGCCCCAGCGACCAATGCCGTGTTCGCGCTCGCACCAGAGGGAACGTCCTTTGTCAGGCAGCTCGGCGCCTTCGATTGCATCAGCGGAGGCGCCATCGTCAACGCAGTCCTCTATGCACTCGCACGGGTGCCCGCTGTCGAGGGCAGTGCCAGAGTCATCGAACCCGATACGGCCGACATCAGCAATCTCAACCGCTACATGCTGTTGCGGCGTTCACGCTTAAAGGAGGAGAAGGCCCGCGATCTTGCCGCGGTTCTCGCCGGCTCCGGCCTGACCATCAAACCAGTTCCGAAGCGCTACGAGCCGGGTCAATTGCCGTTGCTGCTACCGCTGGCCAACGCGGTCCTGGTCGGCGTGGACGACATTCCGACCCGCTGGCTTGTCCAGCGCGCCGGTCCCGATTGGCTCGGCATCGGTGCCACGACGCATTGGTCGGCCATGGCGTCGTCCCACAAGCGAGGGCTCGGGTGCGCCGAGTGCCTGCATCCCGCGGACGATCCGGGAAACGCGCCGATACCAACCATCAGCTTCGTGTCCTTTTGGGCTGGCCTTCTCACGGCAAGCTATTTCCTACGCCACCGCGCGGGCCAGACTGTGCCCATCAGCGAACAGCAGATCTATCTGACGGCGCTGCGGCCTGAGCAGCCGTCCTGGTCGCCGGTTCCGAAGCGGCACGGTTGCCCGTCTTGTGCGGTGCTCCGCGAACCTGCTTTCGGCAAGCGTGCGTAGCGCTTGCCCGCCTGCCGATGCCTCGCGAGATGAATTATTTGCGGGCCGCTTTCCGGTTCGCCGCGCAGGTACCGATTGAAAAACGGGAATTCGCGTTCCCGCGCCGTCCCCTGCGGTCTCGGCTTCCTTTCCGGAGGACATACAATCGCTCGATTGGGTAATGCGGGAATGACAACCTATCAAACGGGGTGGAAATGCGTCTTCTACATTCGGCCGATTGGCAAATCGGCAAAGTCTTCAAGCAGTTCGGTGTCAAAGAGGAAGCACTGCGGCAAGCACGCCTGGCTGCGATCGAGCGGCTCGGGCAGCTCGCGCGTACCCACGGCGCGGCCCACGTGCTTGTGGCCGGAGACGTCTACGACAGCGAGGCGCCGAACCCAATCACGCTGCGGGCGCCGATTGAGCGAATGAAGCTGTTTCCGGACATCCAGTGGCACTTGCTGCCGGGCAATCACGATCCGCACCGGCCGGAAGGCATTTGGGATCGCGTCGCGAGGCTCGGATTACCCAGTCATATCCATCTACACCTAGCGCCCGCGGTGGCGCCTCTCGGGGATGGGGCCTTCCTCCTGCCGGCGCCGCTTTGTCATAAGACGGAATACGACGATGTGACGGCGTGGATGGATTCCGCGCCGACGCCGGAAGGGGCAGTGCGGATTGGGCTCGCGCACGGGTCCATCGTTAATTTTGGCGGGGAAGGTGAAGCGACCAATCCGATCGATCCGGCCCGCCCAAGCCGCGCGGGTCTCAACTATCTCGCGCTCGGCGATTGGCACCGTACCATGCAGGTCGGTCCGTCCGCTTGGTACGCCGGGACTCCGGAGCCAGACCGTGCCGGGGGGCAGGAGAGCGGCACGGCGCTGCTGGTCGATATCGCGGGTGCTGGAGCCCCTCCTGCGGTGACGCCGCTTGCGACCGGCACCTACCGCTGGATTACGCGCAGCGAACGGATTGCCGATGCAGAAGAGCTCGCCGATGTCGACCAACGCCTGCGCGGTGAGTCCGATCTTGCTCGTGCGATTGTCCGCCTAAAACTCGAAGGGGCTTTGCCCATTGCCGGATACGCCGACCTGCAGCGCCGTCTCGTCGACCTCGAGGCTGCGGTCTTTCACCTGGACGTCAACCAAATCGAACTCGCTGTCCGCCCGACCCAGTCAGACATTGAATCGATCGACTTCGACGGCATTCTCGCGCGGGCCGCCGATCGCCTCAAGGGCACCCTCAATGACCTCGCGCAGCCGCCCGACGCGCGGCGCCGCGCCGAAGAAGCTCTCGTGGATCTCTTTCTTCGCGTCGCAGGCACGAACGGCAAGGAGATAGCGTAATGCTAATCAAGACGATCTCTGTGGAGGGAGTCGGACGGTTCTCGACCAAGGTGGAGGTGGACGGCTTCGGCGACGGCGTCAACGTACTCGCCGCCGGAAACGAGGTGGGCAAGTCGACCTTGTTCAGAGCTATCCGGACCTGTCTCTTTTGCCGCCATGACAGCCGGACACAGGATATTCGCGACTTTGGCTCCGACGACAGCCAACTCCCCGCCACCGTGCAGATCGCGTTCGAGCAGAACGGACGCACCTACGTGATCCGTAAGGCGTTTCTGCGATCGCCAAGCGCGACCCTTACCGAAGATGGCCGCGAGATCGCCCGGTCCAAGCAGGCAGACGAGGCGATTTGGGACATCCTCGGCGTGAGCCCCGGCAGCGGTCGGACGCTCGATGACGGCGCCTTCGGCCTGCTGTGGGTCGGTCAGGGGGCTTCCTTCACAACACCGGCGCTCGGCGCCGGCGCGTCCTCCATGCTGAATGCGGCCATCGAGTCTGAAGTCGGGGCGCTGATCGGCGGCGAGCGCGCGAGGCTTGCGCTTGACGACATCAACGCGGAACTGCGGCGTTACCTCACGGATTCGGAACAACGCCCGCGTACCGACGGCCCGTTACACCGGGCGATCGCGGAGCTCGAGCATTGGCAAGCCGCTGAAACCGAGAACCGCGGCAAGCTCGCCGCGCTCGACGGCCAATTCCAGGAACTGGCGAGATGCCGGTGCCGGCACGGCGACCTGACCGATCCGGCTGCGGCGCGGCAGGCCACCGCGGAGCTTCTTACGGCGAAGAAGGCGCTTACGGAGGCGCACTCCGCAGCGCAGGAGCTTCGCCGCTTCGAGGCCGAGGAGATGGGAGCCAAGCGCGCGCTTGACGCGGCCGCGCAACGGCTCCGGCAGCTTCGCGACCTCACCGCGCGCATCGACACCAGCCGCGCCGCCGAGGTCGCGTTGGCGGATAAGCTGCCGGAATACGAAGCGAGGGAGCAAGACGCACGCAGCGCGCTCGCACGCACCCAGCTTGATATTGCCGGGGTCGAGAAGACCCTACGCTTGCTATCGACGCGCGAGCGCCAACTTGAACGGCTTGCTAGCGCCGTGCTTCGCGCTCAACACAAGGAGGAGCTCGGGCGGCAACTGAAAGTTCTTGAGGCGGCGGTTGAGGAACTACGGGAAACGGACGCGCAGCTTGCCCAAATCAAGGTCAAGCCCAAAACCGTCGAGAGTCTCGACGAGCTCGATCGGCAGATCTCATCACTGGACGCGCAATTGTCCGCCGCCGCCGCCCAGCTTGCGATCGAGGTAGAGCCCGAGGGCGTCGGACAAGTTCGCATCGGCTCCGTTGGCGTCAAAGGCGCGTACAGCGCCGCGATCGTGGCGCCTACCAGGATCACCGTCGCCGACTTGGCCGTCATCACGGTAACGCCGGCCGCCCAGCCCAGGCAGGAAAAACGCACTGAGATGGAGGAGCAAC
This sequence comes from Pseudomonadota bacterium, assembly GCA_021850555.1. The sequence goes on from JAJZLX010000189.1 coordinate 10,033, forward strand.
GTCTTGCGCTCCTCAAGACCGCAGGAGTCGACACGGTTTCGGAGGCGCACGCACTTCTTGCAAAGCGCCGGGATCTTGAGGCAGGCCGCAAGGGCACGCTTGCGCAACTCAGGACGCTCAATGTGACCGACCATCCCGAGGCTGCGATCGGCGAGCTTAAGAAAGCGCTCGCTGAGGCGGAAGCAGCCATCGCCACGGTGATCGCGGAAGCCGAAGACGGGCGCTTGCCGACCAACGCTGAGATCGAGGAGCAAAGGGCGTCTGTGGAGCAGGACCGCTTGAGCGCCGAAGCACGCCGCGAAAGCCTGGATGAAACACAGGTCCAGCAGCAGGATGCGCTGGAGGCCGCGGTCGCGGCCCGTAGCGGCGCGGAATCGAAGCTGGAAGGCTTACGAAGCCGCATCGCCGAGGATGCCGCGCTTTGCCCGGATGACGAGCGCGCCGCGCGCGACGCTGCGCTGATGACCCAATTGACGGAGGCCGAGACCGCGCACGAGACTGCGGCAACCACGCTCACGGCACGCCGCCAGACAGCACCGGATGCCGACGAGATCGAGCGCCGGCAAGCGCGCTGCGACCGGCTTGAACAGGCCGCGAGTAACCGCGGCGACGAGCTGCGCCAGCTCGAACGCGACATTGGACGGTTGACCGGGCAAATCCAAACAGCCGGTGGGGACGGCGTTGGTGAAGCCCTGGCCGCGGCGGAGGAACAGCATGCGATCGCGGAACGGCATTGCGCCCAACTTCATGAACGCGTTGCAGTTCTAAAGCTGTTGCGCGATACGATCTCCGCTTGCCTGACGGAGGGCCGAGAGCGCTACCACGAGCCGGTGCGGCGCCACTTCCGCCCGTTCCTTAACGACCTGTTTCCGGGCGCCGAACTCGAGCTTGGGGATGATTTCGCCATCACGGGAATCCGGCGCGAGCGTGCCGAGGCTTTCGACCGCCTCTCTGACGGCACGCGGGAACAGATCGCCGTTCTGGTCCGGCTAGCCATGGGCGCAATGCTCGCGGAAAAGGGCACGCCGGTCCCGATCATCCTCGATGACGCATTGGTCTACTGCGACGATGACCGGATTCAGCGCATGTTCGACGCTCTCAGCCGCGCGGGAAAACGCCAGCAGATCATCGTGCTGACGTGCCGGCTGCGGAGCTTTGGCCCTCTGGGAGGACGGACGTTACGCCTCTCCGGTGCAGCAGCCGCCTAAGAAATCAGCGAGGAAGCAAATCCGAGGATCTGCGTCGAGACGCGAAGATTGGCGGACCGTCGACGGAGGGGAGAACTTCGGTGGAAGCTTCGGTGGAAGCTTCGGCGAAGAGCCCCCGATGCCCTGCTCTTGCACCATAACCCGCAGATGAGCCCATGTAATCGGCTCTCTCGGCCGCTGCGTCCATTCCGTCGAGATGGTGAGCAGTCGATGCTTCGTCCAGTTCATGAGAGGAGCGCGGACAGGATTGCCTGTTCTCCTTTGAGGGTACCACGCCGGTCTTCCCGTCAAGATCTGCGCGCGGCCTTTCGGGCCGTGCTCGCGAGCGCCTGCGGCGATCCTGACGGACGCGCTGCGGCGTGGGGGTCCGTCCTCGGGCAATCCCGCCCGAGATCAAGACGGAGCTCGCTAATGAGCACGCTCACCCTTCTCATTCAGGATCACCAGTGTGGTGCGGTACGTAAGGCCACGAGTGACGAGATCATTTCCGCTGCGCGCGCATGCGTGGCCAGCAAGGTCCGGCGCGGAGCGGATCTCTGTTCGCCGAAGGCTGCGCGGGACTATCTGGTACTGCGCTTCGGGCAACTGCGGCACGAAGTCTTTTGCGTGATCTACCTCGATAGCCGGCATCGCGTACTCGACTGTCAGGATCTCTTCCGTGGCACGATCGATGGAGCGAGTGTTTATCCGCGCGAGGTCGTGAAGGAAGCACTTCAGCGAAACGCTGCGGCGTGCGTGCTGGTGCACAATCATCCGAGCGGCGTCGCGGAGCCCAGCACGGCGGACGAGCAGATAACCCGGAGGCTGCAGGCGGCATTGCAGCTTGTCGATATTCGGATCGTGGACCACCTCATCGTGGCGGGAGGCGAAGTGACAAGCTTTGCCGAGCGCGGACTGCTTTGACGCGGATCGTTTCCCGGCTCCGGTGCATGTGAGCACGATCGCGCTTTTCGATGGCGCACCGAGCACGCTATTTGAGGGTGTTCCCAGTTCCCGTTCCGACACGCTGTAGAGAGATTGGGAACGGGAATGGCGTGCGAGTGCGGATTTAGCGACAGC
>JAJZLX010000105.1 GCA_021850555.1 Pseudomonadota bacterium
GGTGCACAATAGGAGGAGGACACATGCGTTCTATCTCAAAATGTACATACGTAATGATGATTTTGGCATTCCTTCCATGCATCTCCTTTGCACAGTGCGTCCGGACACCGTACACCGGCGATAAGATCCGAACGATGGTCTATGGGCTTGCTTTCAAGGGTTCAGGCGGTGGTGGTTCATTCTACGATGGGCTGACCATCGCGCAGACCGCCCTTGCCAAGGGGGCCACTATTGCCTCCGTGGATTGCGCAGTGGACACGAGTATATATGTGGTCGCTGGCGGCATCGGCCAGCCGACCGCCATCCTCGGAAAGCTCAACCAATTGATCCAGGCGTCTACGATCGCCGCGCGGAGACTGGCTAGCATTGAGGGAAAGCCGTTGGGCGGCGTTCTTTCAGTGGAGTCTGGAAGCATCAACTCCTTGTTGGCGCTTGCCATTAATAACAGCTTGTCAAAGGATACACTTGATTTGGACGGTGCCGGCCGTTCAGTTCCCAAGCTTGGGGACCTCACCTACGCCTACGAGCCGATAACGAGCATCAACCCTGTAGTTCTCGTCAACGTAAATAACCTGTCGGACATCGTAATACTTCACCCCACATCGACTGACGAAGCAGAGAAGATGATTGGGGCGATCATCACTCAACCAGCGTGGGGCGGGGTGGCCGGCTTGGCCCTTTGGCCGCAACTGGGTGCGGATGTGAAAAAGTCACAAGCTATTCGAGGTACGTACACAGACGCATTTCGACTCGGCCAGATCATCACGTCGCTGACGACCAGCCTTGCGCCGCTTGAGAATTATCTGCGAAGCACTGGTGTGTTGATTGGCCGAGTCGGATTTGCGGGAGATGAGACGATTCAGTCGTACCGAACGGATCATTACCAGAGGTGGGATCGAGGATTCCTCGATCTGACGGGCCCAAAGTTCTACACTGTCTCCTCGCTGAACGAGGCCCTGGCGCTGTCGACGGCCCCCGGCATCAAAGCGACACTTGCTACGGCACCGCACTTGGTGAGCCTCCTGGTCAACGAGGGTTCGCCCGCTGCGCCAAAGTGGACACCGCTGACCTTCGGCGACGAGAACAAGCTCAAATCGCTCGTAGGTCACCAAGCGAGCATCTGGGTGACATGCGCTAGTGCGACGATCTACACGATAGGCGACGGAGCGATCCAGCGCGACTTCATTTTGACGCTCCAACAAGTGTTTCAATATCCCTATAGTGAGGTCATTCCACCGGTCTCCGATTGCGTGAGGACGACTTTGCGGCAGGGAAAGCCGGTGCAGCGATCTCTGAGCCTCCCTCACGGCAAGCAGATCAAGGAAAAATGGATTCCTTTGCTGCCATAGGGGAAAGCGTCCCACCGGGCACTGCCTGGAGGGCCGGCGGCTATGCTGATAGATGGAGGCGCAGTTTACCGGTGGAGGTATCTGCGCGATGGGAAGGAAGAGAAGATCGATCGGACGGCCGGGCTGTTCTCGCGACGGCACACCTGGGCGGCGGCAGCGTAACCGCCCGATTGTGGAACAGCAGCGGCGTCTGGAGCGGTACGCCCGAGGCGGTCTGAGCCAGAGGCGATTCTGCGAGCGCCATGATCTGCCGCTCTCGACGTTAACGTACTGGCTGCGGCAAGGCCTCCGCCGTGGAACCACTTCAGCGGGGCCGGTGGTCGTGGAGCTGCCTTGGGAGCTGGGCCCCGAGGCGGCGCTGGGAGATGCACGGGGTGAGCATTCGGCTGCCGAGTGGGCTCGAGGTGCGCCCGGGTTCGAGCACCGAGGTGCGCTGGGTGGGACTGCTGCTGAAGGAGCTGCGCGCATGTTTGGCCTGAACGAGCAGACGCGGGTGTTCCTGCGCACCGGGGTGACCGATGGGCGGCTCGGGATCGATGGGCTGCGCGGTCTGGTGGGCAGATCGATGCGCCAGGACGTGTTGAGGGGCGCGCTGTACGTATTCTGAAAAGGGCGCCGTAACCGAGTGCGCTGCCTGCTGTGGAACGGGAGCGGGTTTTGGCTCGCGACGAAGCGTGTGAAACGGGCGACATTCGCCTGGCCGCGGGACGAGGCGCAGGTCATGCAGATAAGCTTGGCGCAGCTGCGTCTGTTGCTGGATGGATTCGAGCTCATGAGCCGTCGTGGGTGGCAACGATACGAGGATCGTCTGCCCGGTAACAGATCACGCCCAGAGACGATCGTGACGCGTGACCTGTAGGGTCGCCGAGCAAGTTCACGCACAAGCAAGCAACACACCGGAGCGCGAAGTAATCTACTTCGCGCTCCTTCATCGCCTTCCCTGCCTACTGCCTGCACGTGATGCTCGGCCAGCGCCTCAAGCATCTCGCACCGGGACTGACCACGCGCAGCGTGCTGGAGAAGTTCTCCGCCGTGCTGATGATCGACGTGCGCATCCCGACCAGCGATGGGCGGGAACTCGCCCTGACACGCTACACCCAGCCAGAGCCGGATCTGAAGCTGCTGCTCGATCGCCTGAAGCTCGTCCTCCCGGACCAGCCACCGCCAAAAATCACCGCCGCCCAGGCCGCGGCAGCCACCCCAGTGTAGTGCAGACCTGCAGGGTCGCTCTCCATAAATCAGCGTCTTACCCGCGCGCCACCCCGCGAATCCGCGAAGTCGGGTTAATCCCCGGCATAGCCGGCTTCGCGCTGATGACGCACGGCGAGGATCAGCACGACATCCTCGGCGGGGAGCCAGCGGTACTTGGCAATGTATCCGTAGCGACCGCGCGAGAGGATCAGCTCTCTGCGACCGTCTTCGGCGGCCCGGCCGAGCAGCGGATGATCCGCGAGGAGTTCAAACGCCTTGTGCACGCTCAGCACCTGGCGGCGTGCTTGGGCGGAATCTTCCGCAGCGATGAAGTCGAACAGGCGCTCAAGGTCGGCGAGCGCCCGCGTGCTTACCTGGACTTGCGCCATGCCGTCAGGCGCGGCTTTCTCGGCCGTCGACCCGAAACTCGCGCGCCGAGGTACTCAAAGGCGGCTTCGAGGGGCACGGCTCTGCCGCTGGCCAGGGCTTCCTGCTCGGCGCGCTCGGCATCGGCGGCGAACTGCCCCTGCCGCTCCCGCCGTTCGGTCTCGCGCGTGAGCGCAGCGATCATGAACGCATGGGGCGTCTTGTGTGCTTCTGCGGCGGCCCGTTCGATTCGCCGCTTCAGCTCATCGGATAGTTTAAGGCTCGTTGCGGCCATGCAGGGCACCGGATCGGGTCGGGTAGTCGCAAGTTACTACCGGGGCTCATTCGGGTCAAGGTCCGCGTACGCCTCGGCCCCCTCGGACCCTGAGCCGCGCAAGTTCGCCACCCGCAGCTCTGCACCTTGCCGGTCCGATTGTACTTCAGCGCGGTGGCGGCTCGGCGCGGGCCGCCCGCGTCCGCGGGTTTTCGGCTTCGCGGGCGCGCGGAAAAGCGAGCGACCGGTGTTCATGCCGCCCGCGCTCCCGGGTATAATCCTGTCTCGCATCGACTTGGATGTCTGGCTCGACGGACGCGATTGCGCTTCCGGCTCGTTCCCGCTGACGGAGGCTCTTTCCCCAGGACCTGGGTACTCCCGGGGCTCTTGCCCCTGCACCTGAGCCTGGCGGTGAGGATGTTCCGGGCCGCATTCGCGCTCCGGTCGTGCAGTGCACCACACTGCGCGCAGCCCCACCGCCTTACAACGAGCTGCCCTACTCCTGTGGGACCGGTGAGGGCTCCGCAGTTTCCACAGACTCGCGTGCTGTATCACTCGTTGACGACCGTGACGCTTCTGCCGGCGTGCTCGCCCTTGGACAGCAGCTGCGTCCTGAGCATTCCCCAGCCGGCATCGAGCACGGACTTTACCGTCCGGGTCTTGGCCAGCTTCGGGCTGCTCACGTCGCCTACGACGATGAATTCGTTTCGATTGACCATTCTCCGGGTGAACTTGCGGATCGCGTCCCGCCGACGGCTTGCCGCTCGGCGATGCAGGCGCTTCGCCTGGCGCCTGTGCCCGCGACGCTCGTGCGCAGACACGATCCCATCTCGGCGTCGTCATCGGTATTCGGGGCTCGGAGTACGATTTGTACCAGGACGCACGCAGATCGGGGGTACCCGCGTTCTTGCTGTCAATTTTCCCCGTTGCGAAGCTCTATTGTTCGGCCGCGGCAGCGCGGTCGGTGCCGTAAGTGCCTGATCGAATGATCGTTTCTGTTCACTGTCGAAACGACCTCTTTGCCGAGATTTCGGCCCTGATCACGCCTCTGCAGCAATCGCTTTGTGGGGGGCGCTCGGCGTAGACCTCGACTGGGGAGCGGAACACACCCCGGAGATTGATGATTCCCTCCGTCTGCCGCAAGCACTACACTCCTGATCAATTCTTGGCATTCCCTTTGTGCCCACGCCCGGGGGCGTCGGTTACCTCTAGCGCCGGCGACCGCCACGCCGGCCACCCATGGAAACCTCACCGGAAACGCCGGTAGCGGGGCGGTATACGTGGCCTGCGACGGACGAACCCGGGATGACGACGGGCATACCGCATGACCCGCTGCCGTAGCAAGGGATGATGGGCCGCGAATGCAGGATGGTAGAGTGCGTAGCGCCACCTCTGTCGTTGCACGAAACGATGCGTAAAGATCATGCGGCCGACAGGTCGCCGCCAGAGTGCATAGCGCGCTGGGATTCGGATATTCGATCGATACCGTACGAAGAAAACTCAAGCCACGGTGAAACGGAGGGGGTATGGTGAGCAGAACACATCATCTTGTGCCGGTGATTGTGGTCCTTGCGGTGCTGAGCGGCTGTGCCGGAGCGCCGAAACGAGAATTGACTGTCACCTCGGTCGCAGCGACGCCCCCTGTTGCGGTGGCGCGTCGAACCGCCCCAAGCAGCGTGATGCGAGCTGCCGCCTCGCAATCAGGCGTCGGGTTTGCCGCAGAGCATGCGGCAGCGGTCCGCGGGGACGCGGCGGCGGAATTCAAAGTGGGCTTTGACTACCTGCAGGGCGCGCAGGTCGCGCGGAATGGGAGGAAGGCGGAATTCTGGCTGCGCAAGGCGGCCGCTGCCGGTATCGGCCCAGCGGAGTGTGACCTGGGGTACCTGTATGCGAATGGCGTTGGTGTGCCGCGCGATTACACCAAGGCCCTGAAGTGGTACCGTAGAGCCGCCGGGCAGGGCATCGCCAACTCCGAGTACAGCCTCGCATTGCTCTATGCGCACGGGCATGGCGTGCCGCGGAATTACGTCAAGGCCTTGAAGTGGCTGCGGGCCTCAGCGGCGCAGGATGATGCGGAAGCCGAGGGAACCATCGGGTTCTTCTACCTGAAAGGTCTCGGCGTGCCGCACGATGAGGCGAAGGCATTGCATTGGCTCCGCACAGCGGCAGCGCAGGGAAGTGCCTATGCCGAAGAGAATCTGGGAGCGGTATATGAATTCGGAGAAGGGGTTGCGCCGAACGACTCGCGTGCGGACCGGTGGTATCTGCTCGCCGCGAAGCAGGGCAATGTGCTGGCCCAGTCCGGGCTTGCGATGGCCTATCTCAGCGGGGAGGGTGTCCCGGTGAATCCGGCGCGAGGGGTTTTCTGGCTGCGCCAGGCCGCTCGCGAAGGCTATTCGGATGCCCAGGACCTGCTGGGCGATCTGTATCAGCATCAGGGCAACTACGCACAGGCCGTCAAGTGGTACCGGGCGGCTGCGGCAGCCGGAAACCCGAGGGGCGAGTATTACCTCGGCGAGGCCTATGCATCCGGCAAAGGCGCTCGGAAGGCTGAGCGGCAGGCGCTCTCCTGGTTTCACAAGGCCGCAATCGGGGGCGATGCGCACGCTCAAGCGCTCTGGGGCGTGCAGTACATGATCGGACAGGCGGTGCCGCGAAATCCCGAGCTCGCTTATGCATGGGTCGCGGTTGCGTCACGTTCCGCGCAACACTTCCGTTTTACCCGGAAAGTATGCGATGCGATTGCGCGTCAGCTGACGCCCGTACAGCTCAAAGAGGCCAGAAGGCTGGCGCGTCAGTGGACGGCGGGTCATTCCATGCACTGAGGTGAACACGCTGAACTGCTGCCGGGCCTTTCGATGCGGTGATGTCGCGGTCGCCGACGGGGATCTCCTGAAGCGGGACGTGGATCGCTTCGTCGCGGAGCTGAGGCGAGGCAGGCGGCGGCGCCACCGCTGATCGCAACGGCTTCGGTCTGCCGGCAGTGGCTGGGTCACTGCCGGCTTTCCCGGGACATCATGGTTGCGGAAAGTCCCGTAGAACGGTACACTGGTACATGCTGAGATCGTCCTCATGATTGCGAGCTTCCGGGACGAGTGGCTGCGCGCATTCTTCATCGAGGATGCGCGCTCCAGGCGTATACCGCCGGATATCGAGGACCGACTCTTCCGCAAGCTGCAGTTGATCGACGATGCCACGAGCGATCAAGACCTGCGGGTGCCGCCCAGCAATCATTTCGAGAAGCTGCGGGGAAACTTGGCGGGATGGCATTCGATCCGCGTCAACGGCCAGTGGCGGTTGATGTTCAAGTGGAACGGCAGTCACGGTGAGGCAAAGGATGTCTATCTGGACAATCATGATTACCGATGAGGTGAACTCATGCTGACGACGAAGCGCAAGCCGGCCACGGTCGGGGAGATCCTGGTCGAGGAGTTCATGAAGCCCCTGGGCCTCACCCAGTCGACGCTCGCCGAGGCGATGGGCGTCCCGCGCAAGCACGTCAATGAGCTCTGCAACGATCGCCGCGCGGTCACTGCGGCGACTGCGCTGATCCTCGCGCGGGTGTTCGGCAACAGCCCCGAGTTCTGGCTCAATGTTCAGCGCCGCGGCGAGTTGTGGGCGGCCTTGAACAGCCCTCGCCAGCGCGAGCGTATCGAGCGTGCGCGGCGACTTGGAGTCGCGGCATAGCCAATCGGCTTCGCAGCAGTCCTTCTACAAGGCAGAGTTCGGGCGCGGGTCGCCGTCGAGGAGGCGTTCAAAACGCTCGAGGGCGATCTGGCGATCCGCCCGATCTACCATCAACGCGAGGACCGCATCGAGGCGCACATCGTGATCGCCTTCCTTGCCTACTGCCTGCACGTGACGCTCGGTCACCGCCCCAAGTATCTCGCCCCGGGATTGAGCACGCGCAGCGTGTTGGAGAAGTTCTGCGCCGTGCAGATGATCGACGTGCGTAACCCGACCAGCGAAGGCCGGGAGTTCGACCTCACGCGCTACACCCAGCCCGAGCTGGATCTGAAGCCGCTGCTCGATCGCCTCAAGCTCGTCCTCCCGGCCGAGCCCGCGCCAAGAATCACCGCCGCCACCAACCCGGTGTAGTGCAGACCGGGCGTCGCCCCTCGAAGAATCAATGCCTTCCTCGCGCTACCCCGCGAATCCGCGAAATCGGGCCTCGCCGGGCAGGACGGCGCCCGTCCTTGGGCTTCTTTCGCGAGGTGACTCGGGGTCGCGCGGAGGGGGCACGTCGGCGGCTCGCCGGAGTCCGTGGGCGCACTGAGGGGCGGCGGGCCTTCGGCTTCGCGGCGGCGCCCAGGGCCTTGCGCAGACGCTCGAGGCCGGCCGTCACCTGCGCGAGCGCCGCATCGGCACTCCCCGGGCGGGTGAGCAGCGCTTCCACCCGCGCAAAGCGTTCTTCCAGCCGACGGATCGCCTCCCGCCGTGCGTCCTCCTGCGCCCGCAGCGCCTCCTGGCGGGCCTCGAGCTGGCCGCTGAGCTGCGTGACCTGGTAGGTCATGGCTTCCAATTCCTGCTGCAGCTGCTCGCGGCGCGTCTCGAGCGCTTTCACCTGCTGGACGAGGGCGTTCGATTCCCCGAGGGAACGGGCGTGCAGCCGCGCCTTCAAGGCCCGCACTTCGCTCTGAAGCGCTGCGACCTCGGCGGCCTGCAGGGCGTTCGCAAGGGGCTGGCGGGTCTCTTCGAGGCCGAGCTCGGCGCGGGCGGCATCCTCGAGCGCAGCGAGCAGATGCCGCAGGTGCAGCGCGGTGCGCAGCGGGGCGGGCAGGCTCGTGCGCTCAGTCTCCGGCCGCCGCACGGCCGCGAAGCGCTGCCACCAATCCTCGAACATCGGGGTCAGCGTCGAGAGCGATCCGCCGGTGATCCGCGAGAGCAGCTGCGGGTACGGGCGCACGCCGGCGGCGACGAGCGCGTCGGCGGCGAGGTCCACATCCGCCTGGATTACCCCTGCAGCGGGCCCGCCGCGGCGCGCCCGGGCGGCGGTAAGCACCGCGCGCACGGTGGCGACGGTGTCTTCGCGCCGGCCCGCGGGATCCGCCGGGGCGGCCTCGGGATCGTGCGGGAGTGCGGGCGTACCCATGTTCGAGACAGTATACACACTACCGGATGCTGTATTGTGTCTGTCATCACTAGCGATAAATGGTCTTCTCGCTAGTCTCAAAACCGGCTATTCTTGACCCATGGCCCGACCCCCGGCACCGCGCCGACGCGCCCGCCCCGCACCCGAGACACTCCCAGTGCTCTCGCTCGAGGCGGCCCGCGAGGCCGCCGGCGCCTACGCCCGCGGCAGCCGCGCCGCGTCCACCTGGCGTGCTTACGAAACCGATTGGCGCACCTTCGAAGCGTGGTGCCGCGCGGTGCAACTGCCGCCGCTCCCGGCCGCCCCTCACACGGTGGCGCTCTATCTGGCGGCCGAGGCGAAGCGCGGGCGGGCGCCCTCCACCCTCGGGCGGCGCCTGGCGGCGATCCGCCTGATGCACCTCGGGGCGCGGCTGCCCTCGCCCCACGATGCGCTCGATGTCACGGAAGTGCTGCGCGGGATCCGCCGCGACTTCGGTCGGCTCCCGACCAAGAAAAAGCCCGCGGTGGACGAGGATATCCGGCGCATGGTCGATGCGATCGATACGACGGACCCGCAAACCCTGCGCGGCCTGCGCGACCGGGCGCTGCTGCTCCTCGGCTATGCCGCGGCGCTGCGCCGCTCGGAGCTCGTCGCGCTCGATGTCGAGGATCTCACCGAGCGTCCCGAGGGGCTCGAGGTGCGGATCGCGCGCTCGAAAACCGATCAGGAGGGCCACGGGGCCACCCTGGCCGTCCCGCGCGTGCCCGACTCGCCCTACTGTCCGGTGCGGGCCGTGCTCGACTGGCAGGTCGTTGCCGACCTCACCACCGGGGCGCTCCTGCGCCGGCTCCATCGCGGGGATCGCCTGGGCGAGCGGCTCACGGCCCAAAGTGTCGCGCTCATCATCAAGCAGCGTGCCGCGCAAGCCGACCTCGAGGGGGCCGCCGCCTACTCCGGTCACAGTCTGCGCAGAGGCTTTTTGACCTCCGCGGCGCGCAATCGCGCCAGCATCTTCAAGATGGCCGCCCAGTCGCGCCACAAGTCCCTCGACGTGCTGCGCGAGTACGTCGATGACGTCGAGCGCTTCGAGGATCATGCCGGCACCGGACTGCTCGGGCGCCGCGAAACAGAGAAGTGAACCGCGCACCGGCCCTCTTGCGGCCCCGACGAACGCGATCGCTGACCCCGCCAGGGGATCCGCACAACCTTGCTCTTTCCACGGAAACTCGAAAGCTCAAAAGAGTTCGTGACGGAACTCTCGGCCAAGACGTCTCATTGCCGCCGGATCGGGCCGCAAGCATCCAATTTTGCGAACTCCCCCTGGACGCCCGGCATCGCCGTGCCACGATCCGGCTCTGGAACACCCAGGCTGAAGCCCAGGGGTAGCCCTATGGCGCAGAAAACCCGGTTGGTGAAGGTCGCGCGCTCTGCGCTCGCCAGGAGCGCAGTGGCACTCACGTGCTTCCTCGCGCTCAGCGGCTTTGGCTCCTGGTTCAGCCGCCCGCTCGTGAACGGCTACTACGGCTCGCGCGGCAGCAACGCAGCCGTAGTCATGATCCATCTCGTCGAAGCGCCCCGCGGGCATCTGAGCGGCGCGCAGATTCTTTCGAACCTGCCGGTCGAACGCCGCGCCGTCGATATCGCCCCGTGCGAATGCATCGAGCACCGCAGCATCATCCTCTCGCTCGTACAACCCCTCCAGGGCGTTGTTCGCGCGGGCTTTCGCGAGGACCTCGAGACGCAGGACAATGGTTTTGCTAGCCATGCCGCCGTCAGCGTGGAAGAATGTGTTTGAAATAGCGTGGCGCTTGCTTGCTCTCCTGCAACCCTTTCTGGATTCGCGCGAGCAATTCCGGTGTCACACGCTGATCGAGACGCCAAGCTCCCGTGTTTAGGAGTCACGTGACAATAACATGATCAGGTTTTCTTGCGTGTGGTGAGCAGGGCGTAGTTCCAATCACCATGAAACTTGGCCTGCTTGATATGCAGGGCATCGAGTTGCTTATCGGTCACCTCGATGCCGGTGGGATAGTTGTTCTGATCCAATGCCGCACGGATCTTCAAACCCGATTGAGTCCTCGTGTTGGCGATCAGGCTCACGATGACGTTATGACTGACCAACGGCCGACCCCGCCAGTTCTGCGTGATATGACAGAACATCCGATGCTCGATCTTATTCCACTTGCTGGTTCCGGGCGGGAAATGACTGACGCGGATCGGCAGGCCCAAGTGGATGGACAATTCCTGCAATGCCACTTTCCACAGCCGGCAGCGGCTGCCATTGCTGCCACCTCCATCGGCCGTAATCATCAGCTCTTTCGCGCGCGGATAGCGCTTCTCTCCCATCTTGTGCCACCACCGCCTGATGGCTTGTGCGGCAAACTGCGCGGTGTCGTGATCGATGCCAACGCTCACCCAGCCCTCGTTTTGACTGACATCATAAACACCGTAGGGAATCGCCTTGCCCAAATCCTTGTCTATGAAGTCGTAGACCTTCACTTCATCCGGCTCGCCCTGCGGGCGCCAGTCCCGGCCCGCGTTTTTATACAGCCCTACCAGCTCCTTTTTCTTCGTGTCCACAGAAATCACCGGCTCGCCGCGCTGCTGAAAACGCTGTACCTGCTCGTTGATATACTCAAACTGCGCGTTGCGATCCGGGTGCGAGGCGCCTTCCTTCGTCTTGCGATTGCTCTGCAAGCTGTAACCGTCCGCTCTGAGCAGACCTCCTACCGTCCAGGGACTGACCGGATGTCCTTGACGCCTGAGCTCGTCCGCCAAATGAGTCGTGCTCTTGCACGTCCAGCGCAATGGCGTCATCGGGTCGCCACGGCTCAGAGGCTCCACCAGCGCTTCCAACGCCTTCAGCAGTCCGGGGTCCAACTCCGTCAACCGTTTGCGCCCCCCACCAGGACGGCGAATACGCTCGCTGAGCGCCGCCCGAGGGGTCCTGCGCAGCTGCGCCGCTTCGGCAATTCCTTTGCGAATCGTATTGCGCGACATCCCGGTCGCCTCGCTCACCGCCACAACGCCACCCCAGCCATAGGTTTGCGCCTCCGTCGCCGCCCATTGTCTTCGCAGGCGTTCATCCATCAGCAATGCCAGCGACCGATACCGTTGTTTGATTTGGCGAATCAGGTCCGCATCGTGCATGCCACCATGATAAACCTATTTGACAATAAATGGTCACGTTATTGTCACGTGACGCCTAACCAGTACGTAAGTATCTGCAGTTGTGCGGCAGCGTAACGAGTCTCCGGCTCCCGGAAGAAGCCGCGGACCCGATCGCGACGTTTCTGCAGGAAGCGCGGTCGACCGACGACTACGCGATGCAGATCGCTTGGACCCTCGAGCTTGGAGCGGCCGACGGCGTTGTTCTTCACGTCGTTCCAAACGAGCCCGTCGGGAATGGGCTCCGATGAGTATGGCAGTAGAAAGAACAACGTCAATCGACCGCCCAGACTCTCTACATACGCCGTGACCGCCTTCGCTCGGTGGAATGGATGTCCGTCGACAATCAGGTACACCGGTCGGCGCTCTCCGTGCATCAGACGCTTCAGGACTCCGATGAACACCTTCGCGCCCACTCCGCCCTTGACGACCATGAAGCGCAGCACCCCTCTGGCTGATGGGGGAAATCATGTTCAGGGAGAAACGCTGCCCGGTCACCCGCACGCTCGGCGTCTCGCCTTGGACCGCCCAGGTCTTGCCGCCGTGAAAGTCTGAGCAAACTCCGGATTCGCCTTCGAAGTAACTCACCGCCTTTTCCCGCTTCGCCGCGGCCCGGATCCGCGGGTACTCGCGCTTCAGCCATTGCTGCACTCGCGAGCCATCCTGCTGGTAGGCGCGCCACAGAGGCTTCTGACAAGTCAGTCCCATTTGCGAGAGCAGACGACCCACCCCGTCTTGGTCAACTGCCCGCTCCGCGCTTCAACCGGGAGCACCTGCTGCGGAGGTCTCTCCGTGCATGTACTTCTCCGGTCCACGCGAT
>JAJZLX010000788.1:0-290 GCA_021850555.1 Pseudomonadota bacterium
TGATCGAGGAGATCAATACATCGAGCGCCCGCAATATCATTACGCTCGAGAGTCCGCTCGAGTACGTCTTCACGAACCGCCGTTCCTTCATCCGCCAGCGCGAAATCCCGACGCACTCGCCGACTTTCGAGCAGGCCGTGACCGATGCGCTGCGCGAGAATCCCGACGTGCTCGTGATCAGCGAGATGCGCACCCCGGAAGTCATCCGGCTCACATTGAGCGCCGCGGAGACCGGGCACCTCGTCCTCGCCACGATGCATTCGGCGAGCTGCGCGGAAGCGCTGAGCCGG
>JAJZLX010000788.1:300-1543 GCA_021850555.1 Pseudomonadota bacterium
GATGTGCTCGTCGGGGTCGTGTGCCAGCGGCTCGATTTCGTCGCCGCACATCACCTGCGGGTGCCTCGCTGCGAGATACTGTTGGCGAGCACGGCCGCCAAGGGGACGCTGCGCGCCGGCCAGTTCAGCCAGATCCCGAACGTGATCCTCTCCGGCGGCGAGGAGGGCATGTGGACCTTCGAGCGATACCAGCGCTGGATGGAGCAGAAGACGGACTGGGTGCAACCGGCGCTCACGCAATCCGCGCTCGCCGAACAGACCGTCAAGGTGGTCAATCTCACCCCGACACCCTCCGGCCCGCCACCCGCGCGCACCGCCCCGGAGCCGCAGGCGGAGATCTCCATCGACGAGGATGTGGACCTCAACGAACTCGCGCGTCAGATCGAGGAGCGGATGCCATGAGGGGGTACCCGCGGCAATGTCGGCGCGGCTCGCACCGCTGAAGTCACCCGGGCACCGTGCGGCCCCGGTGCAACGACCGCGCCGTCGGTACCCGGGGAGCCGCTACGCCCTCATTTCGGGCGCAATGTCGTAGATGCTGCGCACTTCCAGCTTGCGGCGAAACTCGTACGGCATCATGGGCTTCTCGAGTGTGATCCGGATCTTGCCGGCCCGGCCCCGGCGAAGATCCACGAAATTATCCGAATAATCCGCGTCGGTATCCCTCATGTTGGCCCACACCCAGAGCGCGGGCACGTCGCTTTCGATCACCACGTCATACTTGCGCTCCCCGCCGCTGGCGTGAACGGTGAATTTCGGTCTTCTCAACCGCAACTCCTTGGGACGACCAAACAGCAGCGTGTTCCGCGCCGCCGTCATACCGTCGACCACCACCTCCACCCACACCAAGAGGTTGCCCGCTCCCCAAGCCTGCACCAGTGGCGAGAGATCCAGGGTTTCGGCCCGGCGGCTGACCCGAGCGGGTATGTCGATCCGGCGCATCCCACGGGACAGTTCCTCGCCCTCAGCATTCGTCACCCACCAATACAGCTCGCCGGCCACATCGTGCTGCCTGTCGCTGGTGACGTGTATCTCCGCCTGTCCGGTTCGGGCATCGGGCAAGCCACTCACCAGAATGGGCGCAAAGAAATGCCTGGCCTGGAACAGCGCCGCCTTCCACCGCCGGCAGTAATCCACCACCGACCATGTCGTTCCCGGCCAGCAGTCGTTGAACTGCCAGATGACCGACGCCATCGAGTGCGGCATGTCGCGCCGCCAGTGCTCCACGCCGTAGCGCAAAGCC
>JAJZLX010000788.1:1553-12204 GCA_021850555.1 Pseudomonadota bacterium
ATCTGTGACAGCCACAGCGTGTCGGCAAACTCCTCGGGCGCCTTGCCGAAATCCTCCTCGATATAGTGCATGATGATGCCGATGCCGTGGCCGCTGCCATCGCGCTCGTGATAGCGCATCACCGGCGAATGGACGCTGTCGCGGTTGGCCGCGTCCGCAAACGCCCGGACCGTGTTCGGCACCGGCATCGCTTGCATGCCGAATTCGGTGACAAAGCCTTCGATCTTGCGATAAGACTCCACCGGCTGGTTGCCATGCCAGACGCCCCAGGTGTGGATATCACCACTACCGTAGGCGCCGCTGCCGACTTCGTAAAACGCTCCGGGCACCAGGCGGTGCACGATACCGCCGATCACATCGCGAAAGATCTCGTAGTACCCCTTGAAGTACTCGATTTCGTTGTTGCCGCTCCAGATCACAATGGACGGATGGTTCCGACAGCGGAGGGTCTGTTGCTCGATTTCCGCCCGCAAATTCGCCATCCAGCGCGCGTCCTTCACCGGGTAGGCGGCGTTGGCGAACTTGAATTCGAACTGCAGCATTATGCCGAGCTGGTCGCAAAGATCGAACAGCTCGTCCTGCTCGTAATAACCACCGCCCCAGAGCCGAATGAAGTTGAAGTTGCACTCCGCGGCCTTGGTCATATACCAGCGGATGATGCTCGGCGTGACGCGCGTGGGCATGTTGTCGGCCGGAATCCAGTCCGCGCCCTTGACGAACACCGGCACCCCATTGACACGCACATGCATGGCGACGCCGTCTTTGGGCGCCAGGACCTCGACGTTGCGCAGACCGACGCGGCGGCTCATTCGAGCCATTTCGGCGCCCGTCGAGTCGAGCAATTGCGCCGTGACCGTGTAAAGGGGCTGGTCACCCATGCTGTTGGGCCACCACAGCGCCGGCTCCCGGACGATCGCTCGTAGTCTGGCCCGCCCGTTCTCCAGCGCGCCAACGGCATGCGTCACGGTTTTTCCGTCCAGCGTCACCCGCGCCCGGACTGCCGCCCCGGAAGTCCGGCCGACGGCGCTGACCTCAATGTCCAGAAGCACGCTGCCGTCCGCACGATGTTGCTGCAACACCCCAAGATCCGTGATGCGAGCGTCGTAGCCGATCACTTCGATCTTCTGCCAGATGCCCTGAGTCAACAGTGGCCGGCACCAGTCCCAACCCCACATGTACGGCGCCTTGCGCACCCATGAGCGCTCTTTCGGAAGGTCAACACCGGTCTGTTCCCGGTAGGCGGCTCGCTGCGCTGCCACGTAGGGCGCGAGCGTCTCCAGCCGGATGCACAGGTGATTCGCGCCCGGTCGCAGATGCGGCTTGATGTCGAAGGTCCACTTGCGGAACATGTTGTCGGTGCGTCCGATCTCGGCGCCGTTGAGCCACAGCGTCGCAAGCGTGTCGAGACCATGGCACACCAGCTCGACGTGCTTCTTGGCGCGGACCTCGGCGGGAACGGCAAAGGTGCGCTCGAAGAGCCAGTTCCGTTCCGCCACCCATTGGACCTTGCCGTTGTTCTCGCCATAATACGGATCGGGAATTTTCCTGGCCGCGAGCAGATTGGTGTAGGTACTGCCCGGAATCGTCGCCGGCGTCATGTCGGACTTGCCGTCTTCCTTCAGCGTCCACATCTGGCCGCCCAGATCGAGCGACAGCAGGTTGCCGGCTTCGATCGCGGCCACCACCGCACCCGGTCTGTCCAACGCCAATGCCAAGCCGACCCCGCCGGTGGCCTTGAGCATCTCGCGTCGTGTGAGATAGGGTGCCAGTTCCTCCAACATGAGTTTGCGCATTGTTGTTCGCCTCGGTATCCAATGCCCCAATGGACCGACCGTGTCCCGGTCGGACACGAAATCTGCCGGGAGAACTGCATGCCTGGCAGCGGCCCCCTGACCGGCACCTGCGGCGCTTCGCCATGAGGCTCCTCGCCCGCCGCAATCGCCGAGGCGCAGCCGGCGCATGACCGACCGCCGGCAAGCCGCGGGCACTGTCAGCTCTCCATCCGACAGATCATAGCGGTTCTGCAGGTCCCGCGTCTTGGACGCCGGTTGCGGCCGGCCTGCCGGCGCCGGTTTGCGCTCGCATGCGGACACTCGTGCCGCGGCCGCGACATCCGCCGGCCGCACGCCGCGACCTGCACTGGGAATCAGGCCACGAGCGCAGTTCAATGTTGTAGGCGACCGGCACGGGAACCGCATGTTGCCGGGCGACCGCGCGCAGCGTACGTCCGACCTGCCGCTCGACCCGGTGGTCGGCTTTGAGCAAGCCCGTCGCGCCCTGCGCACCGGCCTCGCTCGCGAGCCTGACTGCCCGAGGTGCCGCCTCCATCTTCAGCAGCGGCCTCGCGCCGTTGGTCTTACCGCCGCCCCAACGCTGCCGAACCGGCCGGATCGCGCCCGCCGGGGGCGGCGGCACGTTGAAGCGGGCACCCGGCCCGAGCGCGTGCACCTGCCGGCGCACAAGCGCCGCGCACCGCCGGCGCACTGGATGACTTCGAAGACTCACGGCCGCTCCTGCCGGATATGCGGTTCGGCCTCGGCCTTCTCTGCGGTCCCGTTTTAGCTCGGACCGACAGCGCTGTCAATCAGCACCCTTGCGCAGATCCGTCAGACCGCAAGCCTCCTCCCCGGCCACGCGGCGCAGATCCTCGCCCAGCTCGCCGGGGTTGCGCCCGGTCGGGCCCGGCGGGCGACACAACATCCGCAAGCGGCCCTCGGACCTGTCGGGAAACACCCGGACCGCTCCGACTCGGTGCGCGGGCTGACCTGCCGCGATCGCGCATACAACGCGCCGGTGCGGCAACTACCGATTGCGCTCGATCGGCGTCATGGTGATTGATAAGGGCCCAGCATCGCGGGAAATCCCCGCGACCTCTACGGGAGACGCCCATGAAAGCCGACGTCGACATCAAGCGCGATGTGGAAGCGGAGCTGCGCTTCAGACCCGATATCGACGAACGGGACATCGCGGTCAAGGTCAATGAGTCGGTCGTGACACTGACCGGCTTCACACGCACCTTCCTCGACAAGCAGCGGGCCGAGGAAGCCGCCAAGCGCGTGGCCGGTGTTGCCGGAGTCGCCAACGACATCGAGGTTCGCCGGGGCGACGGCGAGGCGACCGTCGACCCGGAGATCACTCGGGCGGTCGTTCACGCCATTCGCGCCGAGGTGCCATCCGCCAGCGACGACATCACGGTCCTGGTGCACCGCGGCTATGTCACGCTCGAAGGCAAGGTGGAGTGGTACTACCTGAAGGAACTGGCCGAGAGCGCGGTCCGCCGGATCCGCGGGGTGACCGGCGTTACCAACTCGATGGTCGTCGAGCCGAGCGCCAAACCCCGCGAGATCAAACAGCGCATCGAGGAAGCGTTCCGGCGCAGCGCGCAAGTCGACGCGAATCGGATCACCGTCGAGGCGCACGGCGGCGAAGTGACCTTGCGCGGGCGAGTGCCCACGTGGACCGAGTGCGATGAGGCGCAACATACCGCCTGGTCGGCTCCCGGCGTCACGCGGGTCAACAACGAGATCACTGTCGGCTCGATCTGAGAGCTGTGTCCGCCTCAGCGTCCGCCCCGGAGCCGATGCAGCGGGTCGTCGAGGATGCCGTCGGCACGCTCTTCCGGGAGCTGCATCACGCGCGCCCGCCGGCCCCTCTCGGCCCGCACAGCCGGCTGGATGCCGATCTCGGCTTCGACAGCCTGGTGCGCGCCGAGCTGCTCGCGCGGCTCGAGCGCCGGCTGAGCGTCGAACTCCGGACGGACACCCTCGCCTCGCTCGACACGATCGCCGATCTGGTGCGCGCCGTGAGCAGCGCCCCAAAGGCCCACGGGAGCGCCGGACGGACGGCATCGAGCGCCGCGGCCGCGGTGAGCCGGCTGGTCGACCCCGGGACGGACGGCCGGCCGGAATCGGCGGCAACACTGCTCGATGTGTTGGACTGGCGCGCCGCGCGGGATCCGCACGCCACACACGCGATCGTGCTCGGCGAGGACAGCCCGCAAGTCCTGAGCTACGCGCACTTGCGCGAGCGCGCGCAGGCCGTCGCGTCAGTATTGCAGGGGCTCGGACTCGCCCGCGGATCGAGTGTCGCGCTGATGCTGCCGACTTCGGCCGACTATCTGCATGCGCTCTTCGGTGTGCTGCTCGCCGGCGCCGTCCCGGTCCCGCTCTATCCGCCCGTCCACCGCACCCAGCTCGAACAGCACGTACGCCGGCACGCCGAGATCCTGGCCAATGCCGACTCGCAGGTCCTGATCACGATTCGGGAGATCCGGCCGGTCGCGCGCCTGCTCAAATCGAGAACAACCGCGCTGCGCCACATCCTCTCCATGGCCGATCTCGCGCCGGGCGCCCAGGGGCCACCGCCCGAGCCGGACCGAAGCGGCGCGAACTCGGTGTCCGGCACATCCACCGCATTGCTGCAGTACACCTCCGGCAGCACCGGCTCGCCCAAAGGCGTCGTGCTCACGCACGCACAGTTGCTCGCGAACATTCGCGCGATGGGCGCGTCGATCGGGGCAACCGACCGCGACGTCTTCGTCAGCTGGCTGCCGCTCTACCACGACATGGGCCTGATCGGTGCGTGGCTCGCCTCGCTCTACTTCGGCTGCCTGCTGGTGTTGCTGCCGCCGACGGCGTTCCTGGCCAGACCGGCGCGCTGGCTGCGCACGCTCGCGGATTACCGCGCGACCCTGACCGCTGCGCCGAACTTCGCCTACGAACTCGCGGCGCGGCGCCCGGCGGAACAAGAGCTGCAGGGTCTCGACCTCGCCTCCGTACGTGTCAGCTTCAATGGCGCCGAACCGGTACAGCCGGGAACGCTGGAGCGCTTCCGCGCCCGCTTTGCCCCCTACGGCTTTCGCGCGCAGGTGATGACACCGGTGTACGGCCTTGCCGAGGCGGGTGTCGGGCTCACGTTCCCACCTCCCGGCCGCGGTCCGATCATCGATCGCATCGATCGGGAGCAGCTCGCGCGCCGCGGATTGGCGCGCCCGGTGCCCGCAGGCGCGCCGGATCCGGCGCTGTTCGTCTCGTGCGGCGCTCCCCTGCCCGGCTATCGACTGCGGGTCGTCGATGAGCGGGGCATCGAAGTCGGTGAGCGCATCGAGGGTGATCTTCAGTTCGCCGGACCGTCCGCCACGAACGGATACTTCCGCAATGTCGAGGCCACCGAACGTCTGCTCTGCGGCATGTGGCGCAACACCGGGGATCGGGCGTACCTCGCGGCCGGTGAGCTGTACGTCACCGGACGGGCCAAGGACATCGTCATCCGGCGTGGACGGCACATTTATCCGCAAGAGATCGAAAGCGCCGTGGGCGAACTGGCCGGTGCGCGCAGAGGCTGTGTCGTGGCATTCGGCACGCAGGACGAAGTGACGGGCACCGAGCGGCTGATCGTCGTCGCGGAGACCCGGCTGACCGATCCGCTGCGCCGGCTCGAGCTGAAGGCTCGCATCATCGAACGTGTCACCGCCGCCGCCGGCGAACCGGCCGACGAAATCGTCCTCGCCGCGCCCCATGCCGTGCTCAAGACCTCCAGCGGCAAGCTGCGCCGCGCGGCCACGCGCGACGCCTACCTCGATGGGACGCTCGGGCGCGCCGTGGGCACCCCGACTCTGCAAATGGCGCGGTTGCTCACCGAGAGCGTCCAATTGACCGTGCGCCGCCGGGTCGACGCGGCGCTGCGCCTCGCATTCGGCATATACGCCTGGTCCCTCCTGCTCCCGACCGGCGCCGTGGCGGCGGGAGTGACGCTGCTGCTGCGCAATCCCACCCGCATCTGGCGCCTCAATCACCAGGCAGCCCGGCTGCTCTGGCGCCTGCTGCGCATGCCTGCCGCGGTAACGGACACCGAGCGCGCCGGGCTGAGCACACCGCAACCGCACATCGTCGCGGTGAATCACGCCAGCTACGCCGACAGCCTGCTGATCGCCGCCCTGCTCGCGCAGCCCCACCGCTTCGTCGCCAAAGCCGAGCTCGCCCGCGTGCCGGTGCTGGGGCGTTACCTGCGCAAGCTGCGCACGCTGTTTGTCGATCGGTTCGAGCCTGGGCAGGGCGTAGCGGACATCGGTTTGATCCGCGAGGCGCTGCGCCGCGGCGACTGCGCCGTCGTGTTTCCCGAGGGCACCTTCACTTCCCAGACGGGACTGCGCGAGTTCCATCTCGGGGCGTTTCAGGCGGCGGCGGCCGAGCAAGTCCCGATCATCCCGCTCGCGCTGAAGGGCACCCGCTCGGTACTTCGGGACGGCCGGTGGCTGCCTCGCCGCGCGCCCATCGAAGCGGTGTTCGGCGCACCGCTCCTGCCACGCGCGGACGAGGATCGTTTCACGGCGGCCGTCCGCCTGCGCGAGGAGACGCGGGCTTTCATCCTGCAACACTGCGGCGAGCCGAGTTCGACGGCGTGACGGCCCGCCACGTCCCGGGGCAGCCAGAGCCGCTAGATCATTCCCAGAGTCGACCCTGCGCCCGGCGGGTCCCGACAGCACGCGCCTCGCCCCGGTCCCTCGGGGCCTTCCATCCGGTTCGCACCTCTCGGCGGTCGGACTTGCCTCGCTCGGCTGGACCGAGCGGCGTCTCGGATCCGCGTTCATCGCATTGCCTAACGTTCCGGCCGCCCGGCGCCAGAGGCTTGCACCTGCCTGGGATTCTTACCGCCGCGCAACCTGATGCACGTTCCGGGATTGATCGTACGAGGCGGCGGACATCCCGCTGCGCGGTGCTTTCCACCGCCGGGATCGCTCGCCTCCCGATTCGCTTCGGGGCGGCTGAGCGAGGCGATCTTCCGTGGCGATGCCGCGGCGCCCGAGCATCTCGAGCGGGGAGCCGCCGCGTGAGCCGTCGCCGACCGGGGCAACCCCTGGTCGCACGAGCACGGTGAGTCTAGGATCGAGGCCATGGAATCCGACCTCGGCCCTCTCTTACCGCTCTGGGAACGTGAGCGCTGCGCCGGACGCCCCGTCGCGCTCGCCATCCTGACCCGGACACTCGGCTCGACCTATCAGCGCCCGGGCGCGCTGCTGTTGGTCAGTTCGCGCGGCGAGTACGCGGGACTGATCTCCGGCGGCTGTCTCGAGGGTGATCTCGCCGAGCACGCACGCGCAGTCATCGAATCCGGCCGGGCGCGAGCGATCGACTATGATCTGCGCGATCCGAATGACCTGGTCTGGGGGCTCGGCGCCGGCTGCGAGGGCGCGATGCACGTGCTGCTGGTGCGCGTCGGACCCGCCGAGCAGTGGGAACCCTTGAGCTGCCTCGCGCAGGCGTACGCCACGCACAGTCCGGCCGCGATCGGCCTGATTGCCGAGTCGGATGATCCCCAACTGCCCCTCGGCACCGTGTTCGGCGCGGGCAGGGCGCCGGAAGGGCTGTCGGATGCGGCGCGCGCGGCGCTCGCTGCGGCGCCGCGCGCCGAGCGGCCGGGCTGGCACACGGAGCCAGGGCGATATGCGCTGTTTCTGCTGCCGCTCGCCCTGCCCCCGCGCCTGCTGCTGCTCGGGGCCGGCCCCGATGCCGTGCCGCTGACGCGCATCGCCTGCGAACTGCACTGGAAGGTGACGGTGGCCGACCACCGGGGCGCCTTTGCAACCGCCGAGCGCTTCCCCTCGGCCCACCGGATCATTCAGACGCGCCCCGAGGCGCTCGACGCAACGCTGAGACTGTCGGAGTTCGAGGCGGCCGTCGTGATGAGTCATCAACTACAGGCGGATCGCGAATATCTCCGTGCGCTCGCGCGCAGCCCGGTGCCCTACGTCGGCCTGCTCGGTCCGCCGGCCCGCCGGGACCGGCTGCTCGCCGAACTCGCGGAGGACGGCGAGCGTCTGGCACAACGGCTGCACGCGCCCGTCGGCCTGAACCTGGGAGGCCGCTCCCCCCAGGCCATCGCGGTGTCCGTCGTTGCCGAGATCCTGGCGCATCGGCATCGGTGCCTCGGTCAGGTGGAATTGCGCCGGCCGGCCGCCTCATGAGCCGCGACCGGCTTGAGCTGCATGCGCTGGTGCTCGCGGCCGGAGCCGCGAGCCGCTTCGGCGCCCTCAAACAGCTGGCGGCGGTCGATGGCCAGCCGCTGCTGCAGCGCGTCCTCACGCGCGCGGGCGCTGCGGCGGATCGCACCCGGGTTGTCCTGGGCGCGCACGCCGCGCGCCTTGCGCCCCTCGTCACTCAATGTGCCGCGGGCGTCGTCATAAATGCGAACTGGCGCGAAGGGATCGCGAGCTCGATCCGCGCAGGAGTGCAACATCTGCCCGCGACGTGCGCCGGCGTCATGTTGGTTCTAGGCGACCAGGCGCTGATCGAGACCGAGGACTTCAAGCGGCTGGCGCTCACCTGGCGCGCCGCGCCGCGCTCGATCGTGGCGGCGCGCCACGGCGCGGTGCTCGGTGCGCCGGCCATATTCCCGAGGCGATGGTTCGGCGCGCTCGGGCAGCTCAGCGGCGACGCCGGCGCGCGCGCGCTCATCGAGCGGCACAGCGCTGCGGTGATCGCCGTCGAGATGCCGAATGCCGCATTCGATCTCGACACGAGCGCGGATCTGGCCAGGCTCGCGCCTGCCGCAGACTCAGGCGGCGCCGGACCGAGCGGCTGACCCGGGCAGTCGCATCGCCTATACTGGACATTCGCTTTCGGCCGCGCATACCGGTGCAGGACCGATCAGACGGAGGCGCTCATGCGGTATACCATCCGGGTCAATGGCAGACGGCGCGTCGTGCAAAGCGACGCAGATACACCGCTGCTGTGGGTTCTGCGCGACGACCTGCGGCTCACGGGCAGCAAATTCGGCTGTGGCATCGCCTACTGCGGCGCCTGCACGGTCCATCTCGATGGTGTCCCCGCGCGCGCCTGCGTCACGCCGATCTCGGCCGTGGGCAATGCGGCGATCGTCACGATCGAGGGCATCGGCCGCAGCCATTGGGGACGCAGAGTCAAGTCGGCGTGGCTCGACCTGGACGTCATGCAGTGCGGCTACTGTCAGGCGGGCCAGGTCATGACGGCGACCGCGCTGTTGGCCCGCAATCCCCGGCCGACCGATGCGGACATCGACCAGGCGATGCGCAACAATATCTGCCGCTGCTGCACGTATACGCGCATTCGCGCAGCGATCAAGCGGGCGGCCGGCCTGCCGACGGCCGACACGCGGGAGGCCGATCATGGATAACGACGCCGCCTCAGTCCATCCGGATCATCCGCCATCCACGCCGTCTGCGCCTGCACGGCTCTCGCGGCGCGCGTTCGTAACCGCGAGCCTGACCGCCGGCGGCGGATTACTGCTGACGCTGCATCTGCCCGCCGCGGCCCGCGCCGCCGGCGCCCCCACGGAGCGCTCCGAATCCGCCGAGATCAACCCCTTCATCAGCATCGCGCCCGATGGGATCGTCACGATCATGGCGAAGAACCCGGAAATCGGCCAGGGCATGAAGACGACGCTGCCGATGCTCATCGCCGAGGAGCTCGACGTCGAATGGAAGAATGTTCGCGCCAAGCAGGCGATGCTCGATCCGATCTACGGGCCGCAGTTCGCCGGTGGCAGCCTCGGCACACCGCTGAACTGGATTCCGATGCAGCAGGTCGGCGCCGCCGGCCGCCAGATGCTGATCGAGGCCGCAGCGCGGATCTGGCACGTCCCGCCGGGCGAGTGCCGCGCCGCCAAGGGCATGGTGCACCACCGGCCAACCGGCCGGGCGTTGCCGTACGGAGCGCTCGCGCGCAAGGCCGCCGCGTTGAGGCCACCGGAACTCGACAGCGTCACGCTGAAGAGCCCGAAGGACTACACCATCATCGGCAAGTTTACCGGCGGCATCGACAGCCCGCGGGTCCTCGACGGTGACCGGCTGTTCGGCATCGACGTGATCGTGCCGCAGATGAGTTATGCCGTGTACGAGAAGTCACCGGTATTCGGCGGCCGTATCGTGCGTGCCAATATCGAGGAGATCCGCGCGCTGCCCGGTGTTCGCGCGGCGTTCATCGTGCGCGGATCCGCGCCCGACGCGGCCATCAAGATGGGCCTGGTCGATGGCGTCGCGATCGTCGCCGACAGATGGTGGGATGCGGAAAAGGCGCGCAGGAAGCTGCGTGTCGAGTGGACTCCGCAGGCCCGTTCGCGCCAGAGCACACAGGCCTTCGCGCAGGAAGCGGCGCGACTGATGCGGTCCAGTGCGCACTCGATCATTCGCCGCGACGGGGACGTGGACGCCGCGCTGGCGCGCGCGGCCAAGGTGCTGAAAGCGACGTACTCGTACCCATTCCTCGCGCATGCAACCCTCGAACCACAGAACTGCACGGCGCACGTCAGGCCCGACGGCAGCGTGGAAATCTGGGCCCCCACGCAGAACCCCGACTCCGGCGCGCACCTCGTCGCCCAAACCCTCGGCATCGATCCGGGCAAGGTCAAGGTGCACATGACGCGCTGCGGCGGCGGCTTCGGCCGGCGGCTGAGCAACGATTACATGGTCGAGGCAGCCATGATCGCCAAGCGCACCGGGCGCGCGGTGAAGGTGCTGTGGGACAGAACACAGGACTTCCACCACGATGCCTACCGGCCGGCGGGATTCCATGCCTTCACGGCCGGACTGGCGGCATCGGGCAAACCGGTCGCGTTCAGGGATCACTTCGTCACCTTCGGCCAGGACGGACAGGTCGCCTCCTCGGCCAACCTGCCG
>JAJZLX010000315.1 GCA_021850555.1 Pseudomonadota bacterium
GCGGCCACGCCCGGCGTGCCCGCCATGCCGTCACCCACGATGGCGAGGATCGCGAGCTCCGGATCGATCTCCACGCTCTGGATCTGTCCTTCCACGAGCTCGCGCTCGAACGCGCGGCGGATCACGGCCGCGGCGCGCTCGCCCTCCACCTGCGGGATGGCGCAGCAGATCGAGTGCTCCGAGCTGCCCTGGGAGATGAGGATGACCGAGATCCCCTCCTCGCGCAGCGCGCCGAACAGCCGGTGTGCGGTGCCCGGCACACCGATCATGCCGGCTCCCTCCAGGTTCACGAGCGCCACCTGCTCGATGCTCGCGATGCCCTTGACCGGCAGCTGCGAGACAGGCCTGGCGCAGATGAGCGTGCCGGGCTTCTCGGGCGCAAAGGTATTGCGGATCCAGATCGGGATGGCATCGCCGACCGCCGGTGCCATCGTCTGCGGGTGGATCACCTTGGCGCCGAAGTACGCGAGCTCCATCGCCTCGCTGTAGGAGAGCGAATCGATCACGGTGGCATCCGGCACCCGGCGCGGGTCGGCCGACAGCACCCCGTCGACATCGGTCCAGATGATGATCTCGGACGCATTGAGGAGCGCCCCGAAGATCGAGGCGGAAAAATCGCTCCCGTTGCGCCCGAGGGTGGTCTGCACGCCGCGCCGGTCGGCGGCGATGAAGCCCGTTATGATCAACGTGCCCTTGAAGTCCGAATCGACAAGATCGGTGAGGTGCGATCGAGAGGCTTCCCACTGCACCGCAGGCCCGAGCGGGCCCCATTCGACCACCACCACCCGGCGCGCATCGACCCATTGAACCGGCCCGCGCCGCCCGCCGCGCTCCTCCATGAAGCGATGGAAGAGCTTGGTCGACCAGATCTCGCCATACCCTGCGATGAGGTCGCGCACATTGGCGGCCGCCGCCCGGGTGAGCCTCACCGTCTGCAGGATGCCCTCGAGATCGTGGCAGTCGCGATCGAAGCCGGCGAGGTACAGCCGCACTGATTCGCTCCCAAGCAGTGCCTGGGCGATCTCGGCATGCCGTGCGCGAAGCGCGGCGAGCTCCACCCGGTAGCCCTCGTCCTGCTCCTCGGCGAGTCTCACCAGCCCGAGCAGCGCATCCGTTACGCCTTTGCAGGCCGAGAGCACGACGCCGAGGCGCTCGGCCGGGGAGGTATCGAGAATGGCCGCCACGCGGCGAAAGCAGTCGGCGTCGGCGACGCTCGATCCGCCGAACTTGTGCACGACCCAGGGCACGGGATTCGACATGGGAGTGGGAACTGACCTAAAGGGAAAGCCGTGCGACTCTACTGATGCGCACCAGCCTGCGCAATGGATCATTTCGTGCGGCCATGCACGCTAAAATCATCCGATGAACGAGACCGAGATCATCCGCGCCCAGCTCGCCACCGAGCGCACCCACGCAGGGCGGGTCGCCCGAGCCTGCGTGGCCGCGCTTGGCGCGGCACATCCGAGCGACGCCGATGCGACCCGGAACTTCCGGGAGACCTGTGTGAGCTACCTCGCGTGGGTGCTCGCCCGCTTCGAGCAGCGCGACCAGCTGCTCGCCGAGCTATTGCAGGGGATTTCGGGAGATTCCGGCGGCCCTGGCGAGGACACGGTGGCGGTCGAGCTCGGCGAGATCGCGGCCCGCCACGGCACCAGCCGCGAGGCACTCACGAAGCTCGAGGCCGCGCTCGGCGCGGTGAGCCCGGATGCCGCCCGGAGCGCCTGGCAAGCGTTCGGGCATTTCTTCGAATCGGCCTGGAGCGAGCGGCGCATCGCCATCGAGCAGCACCTGAGCCGGCTGCCTGGCACCCTTCACTGGCGCGCCGTGTGCGCCATCGATGCCGACTCCATCCTGGAGGAGCGGGTCCGCTATGCAAGCGTGGCCAAGCAGCTGCCCAAGGGCATCACGCTCGAGCCGCCGGCCGCCTGAGCCGCCGGGCCGAGTCAACAGGTGCGAGCGCCCCCCGCATCCGGGTGCGGGAAATTGTCGGACTCATCTTCCCCTTCTCTTGGGGCGAGGCAGGCGAAGTCCTTCTCCACGACCACACGCAGCTCGCCCTCCGCCACGGGTTGCACGCCTGCAAGGCTGACGAGATCGCTGCCGCACCACTGCCCGGCCATGGCCTCCGGAACCAGAATCTCAATCAGGTTTCCACCATAAGATGCTGATATAGCAGAACTATTTTTCACAGCTCGCAGCCGATATACGAGCCGGGCATCGCCAGGAAATTCCACCCGGTCCTCAACCGCACCCTGCTCGGCCAGGGTCTGCACCTCGCCCTGTGAGAGCCGCAGCCGCAGCGAGCTGCCCCGGATTCTCAGTTTCACGGTGTCTTACCCTCGTGTCGACTCACGGACTGAAGGATACGCTGCGCCTGAAGCAAGTGGGGCCGATCGATCATCCGCCCCTCGAGCTGTGTCACGCCTGCGCCGGCGGCCGCCTCGAAGGCGGCGAGGACCCGCCGGGCCCAGGCCGTCTCGGCTTCGGTCGGGGTAAAGGCGTCGTTGATCGTCTCGACCTGATCGGGATGAATGGCGAGCTTGCCGCTGAAACCGTCGCCGCGCGCTTCCTCGGCCTCCCGCCGCAATCCCCCGGCATCGCGGAAATCGACATACACCCCATCGATGGAGGGCACGCCGATCGCCGCGGCGACCAGCAGGCAGCTTGTGCGAGCCAGCTGAAAAGCGGGTCTCAGCACGCCGGCGCCATCGGTCTTGACCCGCGCACCGAGCGCCGCGGAGAGGTCCTCCATGCCCCAGGTGAGCCCGGCGAGACGCCGGGCCGAGGCGCTGTGCGAGGCCACGGCCTGCGGATAGCCCGGGAGCGACAGCAGTCCCGCGGGAGTCTCGGTGGCGATCACGAGCAGCGGCGTCGAGCCGACCAACAGCCCTTGGCCGGCTTCGAGCGCCTCCAGAGCGCGCGCGACGCGCTCGATGTCATCGTAGGAATCGACCTTGGGCAGCACGATGCCGGCCGGCCTTCCCGGCAGCACCGCCGCCAGATCCTCGAACAACCGCCCGCTCGAGAGCGCGTTCACCCTCACCCACAGCTGCTGGCGCGCCCGAGCGCCCTGCCCCTGCAGAAGCTCGAGCACCATCGCCCGCGCCACCGGCCGCCGCTCCTCGGCCACCGAATCCTCGAGGTCCAGGATCAGCGCATCGGCGCCCGTGGCGAGGCCCTTGGCCTGCTTGCGCTCGCTGTCCCCGGGCACGAACAGCAGCGATCGCAGCGGCGCCGCGCTCATGCGGGCCGCCTCAGCATCAGCGCCGCGCGGCGGCACGAGGCCACCTCCTCCTCGCGCTGGTTGTAGGCGCGGTGCTCGAACACCACGATCCCGGAATCAGCGCGCGAGCGGCTCTCGCGCACGGAGTGGACCGTAGTGACGGCGCGCAGCGTATCGCCGATCAGTACCGGACGGGGAAACTTGACCTCCTCCCAGCCGAGGTTGCCGATCGTGGTGCCAAAGGTCGTGTCGTAGACCGAAAGTCCCACCAGCAGCCCCAGCGTGAACACGCTGTTGACGATGCGCTGGCCGAAAGTGCTCTCCTTGCAATACTCGGCATCGAGGTGGATCGCCGCCGGGTTCATGGTGAGGGCGCTGAAGAGCAGGTTGTCGGTCTCGGTGACCGTGCGGCGCACCTGATGCTCGAAGCGCTGCCCGACCGTGAATTCCTCGAAATACAATCCCATCGGCTTCACCCCTCAGACCTTGACGGATCCCCCATTATCGCACCAGCCGGGCCGCGGCTCATAACCACCCGGGCATCCCGCCAAACCACACGGTATTTAGCGCCGCGGCGGGCCACGCCTATAGTCCGGCGGCATGTACCGCTACGATGAGATCGACCGGGAGTTGCTCGAGCAGCGCACCGGGCAGTTCCGCGATCAGACGCGGCGCTTCCTCGCCGGAGAGCTTTCGGATGAGGACTTCCGGCAATTGCGCCTGCGCAGCGGCCTGTACCAGCAGCGCCATGCGCCCATGCTGCGCATCTCCGTGCCCTATGGACAGCTCAACTCCGGGCAGCTGCGCCGGATGGCGCACGTCGTGCGCAGGTACGACAAAGGGTACGGGCACTTCACCACGCGCCAGAACATCCAGCTCAACTGGCCGCAGCTTGCCGAGGTACCGGATCTGCTCGCCGAGCTCGCCGAAGTGCAACTGCACAGCATCCAGGCCTGCGGCAACGATACCCGCAACATCACCTGCGACTACCTCGCGGGCGTGGCCGGGGACGAGGCCGTCGATCCGCGCCCGTACTGCGAGCTGCTGCGCCAGTTCATCGCGCTGCACCCTGAATTCTACTGGCTGCCGCGCAAGTTCAAGTTCGGCTTCACCGGCGCAACGGTGGATCGCGCCGCCACCCGGACCAACGACGCGGCCGTGCACGTGCTGCGCCGCGACGGGGCCGTCGGCTATCGCTTCTTCGTCGGCGGAGGTCTGGGCCGGCTGCCGATGCTCGGGCAGGAGATGAACGCCTTCGTGCCCGAGTCGGACCTGCTCTTGTACGCGTGCGCGATCCTGCGCACCTTCAACCGCTTCGGACGGCGCGACAACATTCACAAAGCGCGCATCAAGATCGTGCTGCGGGAGTGGGGAGTCGAGCGCTTTCGCGCCGCGATCGAGGAGGAGTACGCCAAGATCGGCGCCAGCGCCGAGGGCGGTCAGCTGAAGCTCCTGCCCGAGGACATCGAGCGCATGCGCGGCCACTTCACCGCCCCGCCCTACCGCCCGGCGGGCGAAGGGGCGCGGGACTTGGCGGCGCAGGCTGCGCGCGATCCGCGCTTTGCCGCCTGGCTGAAGCGCAATGTGCGCGCGCACAAGATCCCCGGCTACCGCGTGGTGTTCGTGTCGCTGAAGGCCCCCGGGCAGGCCCCCGGTGATTGCACCGCCGAGCAGTTCGAGGCGCTGGCCGAGATCTGCGACGCCTACAGCTTCGGTGAGCTGCGCTCCACCTATGATCAGAATCTGGTACTCGCCGATGTCGCCGAGCGAGATCTGTACGCGCTCTGGGGCCGGCTCGATGCGGCGAAGCTCGCCACGCCCAACATCGGCCTGACTACGGACATGATCGCCTGCCCGGGACTGGATTTCTGCGGCCTGGCGAACGCCGGCACGATCGGCGTGACACACGACATCTACCGGCGGTTCGATTCGCTCGAGGCGCAATACGAAGTCGGCCCGATTCGCATCACCATGAGCGGCTGCATGAACGGCTGCGGCCACCACAGCGTCGGGCACATCGGCATCCTCGGCGTCGACAAGCACGGCGAGGAGTGGTACCAGGTGACCCTCGGCGGCAGCGCCGGCAACGATGCCGCCATCGGAGAGCGTGTCGGACGCGCGCTCTCGCGAAGCGAGATCGCCGGCGGCGTGGAGCGACTGATCCGCGCCTACCTCGAGTTGCGCAGCGACGAGGAGGAGACTTTCATCGAGTGCTATCGACGCGTGGGGTTGGCGCCGTTCAAAGCCCGCCTGTACGAGGCTGAAGGCGAGTCGGGTGAGCCGGTCGCGAGCGAGAGCGAGGAGCGCCCGCAGAGGCAGTCCGGGCAGGGCGCGCGTGCGGGGATGGCCTCCCGCGGGGTGGCCGCGGCATGACGCGCATCATCCGCAGGCACGCCATCGTCGAGGACGGGTGGACACTTTCCCTCGACGGCGCGGCGCACACGCCCGCCGGACTGATCGTGCCGCTCGCCCGCTGGCGGGCCGAGCGTGAGCTGTTGCTCGCGAGCGCCGCCGCGGTCGGCGTGCTGCTGCCCAACACCGAGGACGTCGAGGCGGTCTATCCGCAGATCGCCGACCGCCCCCTGATCGCGCTGCAGTTTCCGACCTTCACCGACGGCCGAGCGCTCACCCAGGCCGTGCTGCTGCGCAACCGGCTGGGATTCGCAGGCGAGCTGCGCGCGCTCGGCGATGTCGTCCGCGACCTCGTGTTCTGGCTCGGCCGCTGCGGCTTCGATGCCATCGTGCCGCGGCCCGACCAGGACCTCGAGGCCTGCCGAGGCGCTCTCGATGAGATCGGCGTCGCCTACCAGCCCGCCGCCGACGCCCATGCCGCCGTGTGGGCACGCAGACGCATGCGGGCGAGCGCCTGATTCTCCCCGCAGCGCATCCGCTCAGGCACGCTCGCACATCCAGTTGATCTGGCCCCAATGCTTCGCGAGCTGCGCTGTCAGGGCGCCGCTTGGCAGCCGCCAGCGCCAGTTCCGGGGTCCTTGGGTACCGGGGGTATTCAGACGCGCCTCCGAGCCGAGACCGAGCAGATCCTGAGCGGGAATCACCGCCAGGGTCGCCGCCGATTCGAGCGCTGCGCGCGCAAGCGCCTCCGGCATCGCCTCGGGCCCGAATCCCATCACCCGATCGACGTACTCCCGCGCCGGCTCGGTGAGGCTGCGGTACCAGCCGAGCGTCGTGTCGTTGTCATGCGTACCGGTGTAGACCACGCAGTCGGCACCGAGCTGCTGCGGCAGGTGCGGATTGTCCGGCGAGCCGTCGAACCCGAACTGCAGCACCCGCATGCCCGGGAGCCCGAAGTCCTTGCGCAGCTTCACCACGTCCTCGGTGATCATGCCGAGGTCCTCGGCGACGATCGGCAGCTCCCCGAGCTCATCGCGCAGGATCTTGAGGAACTCGCGCCCCGGGGTCGGACACCACCGTCCGCCGCGCGCATCGGGCGCCGCGGCCGGCACCGCCCAGTGCGCCGCGAATGCCCGGAAATGGTCGATGCGCAGCAGATCCACCCGGGCGAGCTGCGCGGCCACCCGGGAGCGCCAGTACGCGAACCGCTCGCGCTCGAGGGTCTGCCAATCGTAGAGCGGATTGCCCCAGACCTGGCCGGTCTCGGAGAAGTAATCCGGCGGCACGCCGGCGACCGCGGTCGGCCTGCCGGCGGCATCGAGCTGAAACTGCTGGCGATACATCCACGTCTCGGCCGACATCGGCCCGACATAGAACGGCAGATCGCCGAAGAGGCGCACGCCCCGAAGGCGCGCATACTCGCGAAGCCGGCGCCACTGGACGAAGAACGCGAATTGCTCGAGCCGTATGCGCTCGAGGTCGGCGGCCTGCCCGCGCCGGATCGCCTCCAGGGCGTCCGGCTCCCGATCGCGCAGCTCCTGCGGCCAGCTCCACCACGGCTCGCCCTCGCACGCCTCGCTCAACACCTCGAAGAGCGCGTAGTCCTCGAGCCAATCCCAGGTGGCTTGCGCAAACGCCGTGTGCTCCTCGGGCAGCGCCTCGGGCCGCTCGGCCGGATCGATGAATGCGGGATTGCCGGCGAAATCCGAGCGCGCGAAGTACGGGGAGCCGTCCGCCCCGGTCGGTCCCACGGGCAGGAACTGCCAGACGCCGAAACCCGCCTCGGCCAGCCAGTCGATGAAAGCCCGCCCACCGCGCCCGAGCGGCGCCTCGAGCGAGCTCAGGTGCAGCAACACCCCGGCGCGGCGCCGGTCAAGCACCGGCAGGCGATCATCGGTCATTTGGAGTCTTCAGGTCTGTGAGCGGAAAGCGGCCCGCTAGCGCTGCGGCAGCGTCACGTCTGCGAACAACGCGGCGGTCTCCTCGGGGCTCGCGGCACGATGCGCACGCTCCACCAGGCGCCGATCCAAGTGCGGCGCGAGCAACTGCGCAAAGTCATACATGTATTTTCGCAACAGTGTCCCGCGCCTGAATCCGAGCCAGGTGGTGTGGGTGGGCAGCAGGTGCGCGGCCTCGAGCACGGCGAGATCCTGCGCGTCTTCGGCCACCGCCATGGGCGCCACGATCCCGACGCCGAGCCCCAGGCGCACGTAGGTGACAATCACGTCCGCATCCTGCGCGGTGATGGCGACGTTCGGTGTGAAGCCCGCCCGGGCAAACGCCTCGTTGAGCGAAGAAGGCCCGGTGAAACTGAACGTGTAGGTGATGAGAGGATGTGCCGCAAGCGCGCGGTAGCTGAGCCTGCCCGCCGCGGCGAGCGGATGCTCCCGCGGTACGATGACCACGCGGCTCCAACGGTAGCAGGGCAACAGGGTGAGGGTGCTGAAGCGCTGCTCCGAGCCGGTGGCGATGGCGCAGTCGATGCGATCCTGGGCCACCATCTCGGCGAGTTGCTCGGAAGTGCCCTGATGCAGGTTCAGGCGCACGTTCGGGTACCTGGAACGAAACGCCCGGATCACGGCCGGCAGCACATAGCGCGCCTGCGTGTGAGTGGTGCCGACCGAGAGGCTCCCGCGCCCCTCGTCGCGCAGCTCGGTCGACAGTCCGCGGATGCTCTGCACTTCGAGCAGCACGCGCAGCGCCCGATCGATCACCTGCTGTCCCGCCGGGGTGATACGCGTCAGGTTTCTCCCTTCGCGCACGAAGATCTGGAAGCCGAGCTCGTCCTCGAGCAGCTTGATCTGCTTGCTCACCCCCGGCTGCGAGGTGTGCAGCTTCTGGGCGGCGGCGGTGATATTGAGCCCGCTCTGGGCAACGGCCGCCAGGTAGCGCAGCTGGTGCAGTTTCATGACGACAGAGTATCCCAAGCCCCCCTTCGCCACCATAACCGCTCGGGAGTGCGTCAGAAGCAATCATTCGTTCAATGAGCCGGCCCCCGCTCGCTATAGTCGCCCGCACCATGGGTGAGCTCGTAAACCTCTCCGATCTCGAGCAGAAAGCCTCCGCCGTGCGCGAGCAGCTCTCGGGCGCCGTGCGCGAGTACGGGCGGGTGGTCTACTCGAACAGCCTGGGCGCCGAGGCCATGGTGCTCACCGACATCATCTGGACCCACGTACCCGAGATCGACGTGTTCAGCATCGACACGGGCCGGCTCCACCAGGAGACCTACGACCTGCTCGAGAAGCTGGAAAGACGCTATAAGCGCAAGCTGCGCGTGGTGTTCCCGGATGCTCCCTCGCTCGAGCGTCTCGCCGCCTCACAAGGCATCAACGGCTTCTACCACAGCCTGGAATCTCGCCTCTCATGCTGCCATGTGCGCAAGGTGGAGCCATTCAAGCGCGCCCTCGCCGGCTACGGGGCCTGGGTCACCGGGGTGCGGCGGGAGCAGTCGGTGACCCGCGCCCAGGCCGAGCCGGTGGAATGGGACGGCGAGTACGGCCTCTACAAGGTGAGCCCACTGCTCGAGTGGTCCGAGGCGGAGGTCTGGCAGTACATCCGCGCCCACAAGCTGCCGTACAATGCGCTGCACGACCGCCAGTACCCGAGCATCGGCTGCTCGCCCTGCACCCGCGCCATCCAGCCGGGTGAGAGCCGCCGCGCCGGCCGTTGGTGGTGGGAGCAACCCGAGTCTCGCGAATGCGGCCTACACCCCCGAGTGCGCCAAACGGCGGCCCAAGCCTGAACAGCCACCCGCACGGCATGGAGCATCTGCCGGTCTTTCTGCGCCTGCGCGCCGAGCCCGCAGTGGTCGTCGGCGGTGGCCGGGTCGCGCAACGCAAGATAGAGCTGCTCCTCAGATGCGGCGCCGACGTCACGGTGATCGCGCCGGCGCTGAGCGAGGAGCTGGCCGCGCGCGTGGCGGCAGGTGAGATTCGCCACATCCCCGAAGCCTTCCAACCACACCATCTCGATGGCGCGCGGCTTGCGATCGCGGCGACCGACCTGAAGGTCGTCAACACGGCGGTGTCGGAGGCCGCGCGCGCGCGCGCCGTGCCGGTCAATGTCGTCGATGATCCGGCGCTTTCGACCTTCATCTTCCCGGCCATCATCGACCGCTCCCCCATCGTCGTGGCGGTCGGCTCCGCCGGCAACGCCCCGGTCCTCACCCGCTGGGTGCGCGAGCAGATCGAGGCGCTCCTGCCCGGCACGCTCGGGGCGCTGGCGAGGTTCATCGGCGAGCGGCGCAAGGCCGTGCAGGAGGCGCTGCTCGTCTCGGCGCGCCGCTCGTTCTGGGAGCGGATCGTGGCCGGCAAAGTCGGCTCACGAGTCCTGCGGGGCGATGCAGGCGGCGCTCAGCGGGATTTCGAGCGGGAGCTGCACGCCTCGCAGCTCACCACCTCGGGTGCCACGGGTGCGCAGGCTCTGGGCGAGGTGTACCTGATCGGCGCCGGTCCCGGCGACCCCGATCTGCTCACGCTTCGGGCGCTGCAGCTGCTGCAGCGGGCGGATGTCGTCCTCTACGACCGCCTCGTCCCCGAAGCGGTGCTCGAGCGCTCGCGGCGCGATGCCCGACGGGTCTTCGTCGGCAAGGGCGCAACCCACGGCGCGCGCGGCCCGCACACCGATCAGCAGCGCATCCACGATCTCATGATCCGCTTCGCCCGCGAGGGGCTCAAAGTGGCGCGCCTGAAAGGCGGCGACCCGTTTGTATTCGGGCGGGGCGGGGAGGAGATCGAGGCCCTCGCGCGCCACGGGATCCCCTATGTGGTCGTTCCCGGCATCACCGCCGCGCTCGGCGCCGGCGCCGCCTCGGGCATCCCTCTGACCCACCGCAAGATGGCCCAGAGCTTCACCCTGGTGACGGGCCATCCGCTCGAGGACGCCGCGCTCGACTGGCCCGCACTCGCCCGCCCGCATCAAACCGTGGTGTTCTACATGGGCGTGGCTCACCTTGCGCACATCGCCTCCCGGCTGACCGCCGCCGGAGCGCCCCCTACCCTGCCCGCCGCCCTCATCGAGCGAGCGACGCTCCCCGAGCAGCGCACCCTGCGCGGCACGCTCCAGAGCATCGCCGCCCTCGGCCACGAGGCGGGCATCTCGCCCCCGGCGCTGCTCGTGGTCGGGGAGGTGGCGGCGCTCAATGTCGAGGCGCTGGCCGAGGCCTGCGCAATGCCGGGCGAGCAGGCGCTGATCGTGGCCGAAGCCGGCGGCGAGACCGAAGGAGACCTGGCTTGAGCCTCTACGACGGCTTCGTTGGATCGGTTGGCCATACCCCCCTCATCCGGCTGCGACGCCTGAGCGAGGAGACCGGCTGCGAGGTGCTCGGCAAGGCGGAATTCACCAACCCCGGCGGCTCGGTCAAGGACCGCGCCGCTCGCGCCATCGTGCTCGCAGCCGAGAAAAGCGGCGAGCTCGCCCCCGGCGGCACCGTCGTCGAAGGCACCGCCGGCAACACCGGGATCGGACTGGCGCACGTGTGCAACGCGCGCGGCTACCGCTGCGTCATCGTCATGCCCGACAACCAGTCGCCGGAGAAATACCGGCTGCTCGAGACCCTGGGCGCCGATGTGCACAAGGTGCCGGTGGTTCCCTACAGCAACCCCAACCAGTACCAGAAGCTCGCCGAGCGCCTTGCGGCGAGCCTCCCCAACGCCATCTGGGCCAACCAGTTCGACAACACCGTCAACCGCCGCGCGCACATCGAGTCCACGGGGCCTGAGATCTGGGAGCAGACCGGCGGCCGCGTGGACGCGTTCGTGGCCGCAAGCGGCACCGGCGGCACCTTCGCCGGCGTGTCGGAGTATCTGAAGTCCAAGCGCCCCTCGGTACGCTGCGTGCTGGCCGACCCTCCAGGCAGCTGCCTCTACGAATACGTGCGCAGCGGCACGCTCAAGGCCACCGGAAACGGCTCGATCACCGAGGGCATCGGCATCGGCCGCATCACCGCCAACCTGAAGGACGCGCCCATCGATGCGGCCGTGCACATCGAGGACACTGAGACCGTCGGCTGCGTCTACCGTCTGTTGCGCGAGGAGGGCCTGTTCCTCGGCAGCACCAGCGGCATCAACGTCGCTGCGGCCGCGCGCGTGGCCCGCGACCTCGGCCCCGGTCACACCGTGGTGACGGTGCTGTGCGACGGCGGAGCGAAGTACCAGTCGCGCCTGTTCAATCGGGAGTGGCTGGCGCAGAAGGGGCTCGCGCAATTCGCCCTGGCGGCACCGGCGGGCGAGCCGATCGACGTGCGCAAGGTGATGCTCGCCTGAGTCCGCCAGGCCCCTAGCCGCGCGGCGCGTGCGCGTCCGCCTTCGACCGGGCGAGATTGGCGCGCACGAACGCGATGTGCTCACGCAGCTGATAGAGCTGATCGGCGTGCGAGCCCGGGATCTTGCGCAGGATCGCCGCGCGCTCTATCTCGTGCAGGCGCTCGATCAGATCCGCCCGGCGCTCGGCAGAGAGCGCCCCGAGCGACTCCCGCTCGAGCGCCATGAGCTCCCCGTAGCGGCGGTGAATGCGGCTGTTGACTCGCCATCCATACAGCTTCGGCAGGTAGCTCAAGCCCGGGACCAGCACCACGAACGCGGGCACGAGGACCACCAGGATCCG
>JAJZLX010000045.1 GCA_021850555.1 Pseudomonadota bacterium
GCCTTCAGGCCCCGGATGCGATCATCGACCGTGCCGAGGGCGCTCAGCACCAGCACCGGGGTGGTGAGGCCGGCCTCGCGCAGGTGTTGAATGATCGCCAGGCCGTCCAGGTTCGGCAGCATCCGGGCGGGGACGATCAGGTCGAATCTGCCGGCGAGGGCGCGCGCGAGCCCGTCGCGACCGGTGGCGGCGTGGTCGGTCGAGTAGCCGCTCTCGCGCAGTCCCTTGACGAGAAACTTGGCGGCTTCGATGTCGTCCTCTATGAGAAGGATGTGCACGGCGGCCAAGGGTACAGCAGCCGCAGCCCACACGCAGGGGGCGAGTCGCACCGGCCATCGCGCCGCGCCGCCCGCTACGCTCGGCCCGCTGCGCGGTCCGTGCGGGGCAGGGGCCTGCCTGGCCGCCCGCCGCCGCGGCGGCTCATTCGGCGCTTTGCAGCCGGCCGATCAGGGTGCGCAGAAACACGCGGATGAAGCGCAGCTGGCAGGATACCGAGACCTGCTCGAGCTGCGTGGCGCGCACCGTGGCGGTGCGCTTGGCCCCCGGGAGGTAGCTCGCCTCACCGAAGCAGTCACCCGTGCCGAGCACTGCGATCCGCCGCCCATGGCGCTCGACGACACAGTGGCCCGACACCTGGATGTAGAACCGATCGTCGAGCTCGCCTTCCCGGACGATCTCCTCGCCTTCGGCGTAGTGCTGCCAGGCGCTTGCCCGCAACACCTCGCGGACCTCGACGTGCGAGAACTCGTGGAAGAACTTCAGGCGCCGCAGCACTCCGAACTGCTCCTGCAGGTCGATGCGGGGATTGCTCTGGCGCAGCCGCTGGTGCACCCGGGCGAGCTCGGCGGCGAGCTCCAGGCCGCTCCTCTGGCGCTTGGCCGGATCCTTCTGCAGTGCCGTGACGACCACGGTCTCGAGCTCCTCGGACACTTCCCGGCGCAGCTTGTGCACCGGCGGCGGGGTGGCGTAGACGATCTGGTGCAGGAGCTTCTGCAGGTTGCCGCCGCGGAAGGGACGGGTGCCGGTGAGCAGCTCGTACATGACCGCGCCGAGGGAGTAGATGTCCGAGCGGGGGGTCAGCTCCAGGCTCTGCACCTGCTCCGGAGACATGTAGGACGGGCTGCCGGCGATGCCCTCGATCCGCGAGATATCGGCGTCCGAGACCAGTGCGATGCCGAAGTCGATGATGCGCACCTCGCCGTCCTGGGTGAGCAGGATGTTCGAGGGTTTGATGTCCCGATGGATCACGCCGCGCGTGTGCGCGTAATGCAGTGCCTTGGCGCACTTGAAGACGATCTCGATGATGTCATCGAGAGGCAGCAGGTTGTCCGGGCGGCAGTACGTGGACAGCGTCCGTGCGTGGTGCACATACTCGGTGACGATGTAGCAGCGGCCGTTCTCCTCGCCGGCATCGAAGATGGGCAGCACATACGGATGCTGCAACATGCCGACGAGGTGCGCCTCGGAAAGGAACATCTTGCGCGCGGAGCGCAGGCGCTGAGCGTCCGCACCGGCGTCCATGTTGTAGACCTTGATCGCGACGTCGCGCCCGTAATAGGCATCGTGCGACAGGTAGACCACGCCGGTGCTGCCGCGGCCGACTTCCTTGATCACCTCGTACTTGCCGATCCGTCGGGGGACGCTGCGCGCGGCGGCTTCGGGAGAGACGGCGGATCGAGAGGCTTGGGACATGTCGCGCGGGCAATGACAGGGTGTGTCGCAGCATACGCCTCGCGCGCGCGGCGGGGCTGTGATACGCCCCCAAGAATTGGCCGCGCCCGGCGGGCGGGGCGATTTCACATAAATCCGACTCAGGCCGGGCGTGAGAAGTGATCGTATCCTGAATGGGCGAGCTTCACGGCCACGCCATCGCGCACGACATCGGTGCCCGGCGCCTCCCGCAGGGTGCCGATGCGTGTGTAGCCCCAGCGCTCCGGCGGCATTTGTGTCAACAGGCGCTCGAGCTGCCCCGGGGCGACGGTGAAGCACAGCTCGTAATCATCGCCGCCCGTCAATGCGAGCTCATGGGCGCGCTCGGCACCCGCCGCCCGCACCAATGGCTGCGAGAGCGGCAGGTCGTCATAGGAGATCTGCGCGCCGCAGCCGCTGGCCGCGGCGAGCTTGCCGGCATCCCCCAGCAGTCCGTCCGATACGTCGATGCACGCGCTCGCGTACTCTCGCAGGCGCTCGCCGAGCTGCATCCGGGGAGTGGGGAACAGAAACCGCTCGCGCAGGTACTGCCCCCCCTGGGACTCGGGCCAGCGGCCCTGCTCGAGGGCGAGGCCCGCTGCCGCATCGCCGGGCGTTCCCGTGACGAACAGGGCATCCCCGGGCCTGCCGCCCGAGCGCAGCATGGCCGGTCCCGACACGTGGCCCAGAACCTGCACCGTGACGCAGAGCGGCCCCCGCGTCGTGTCCCCGCCCACCAGGGCTACGCCATGAAGGCTGGCGAGCCGGGCGAAACCGGCCGTGAACTGCGACAGCCACGCCTCGTCGGCTTCGGGCAGAGTCAGGGCCAGCAGGGCCCAGGCGGCCCGCGCCCCCATGGCGGCCAGATCGCTCAGGTTGACGGCAAGCGCGCGATAGCCGATGGAGGCCGGCGGCGCGCCGTGCGGGAAATGCACCCCGTCGACCAGGGTATCCATGGCCGCGACCAGGTGTTGTCCCGGCGGACACTCGAGCAGGGCGGCATCATCACCCACGCCGAGGCGCACGTCTTCCCGCGTGACGCCGCAGTGGCTGAAATACCGCTCGATCAGGCCGAATTCCGACAGCGACATGCCCGCGTGCCTCCAGACTTTGAGCGGCCTCGCGTCCTCAGTGCT
The DNA here is from genome assembly GCA_021850555.1 of Pseudomonadota bacterium. The sequence continues at coordinate 2,826 of JAJZLX010000045.1, forward strand.
CGCCGGACCTGAGCTCGCGCGCCGCCCGGTCCAACACCGCGTTGACGTATTTGTGGCCGTCGGTCGCTCCGAATCGCTTGGTCAGCGCCACCGCTTCGTTGATTGCGACGCGATAGGGCACTTCGGGGCGGGCCGAAAGCTCGTACAAGCCGATCAGCAGGATGGCATGCTCGATCGGATCGAGCTGTGCGGGGGGGCGGTCGATCCAGGTAGCGAGCTGCGCATCGAGCGCCGTGTGCGAGCGCGAGATGGCCTCGACCAGCTCACGAAAGTACTCCTGGTCGGCGCGCACCATGTCCTCGGCGCCGGCGAACTCCTGTACCAGATCCTGCCACGGGCATTCGTTGATCTGCCAGCGATACAGCGCCTGCAGCGCAAGCTTGCGCGCCACGGATCTCTGGCGCGAGAGCTGCCGGAGCGAAGGTTGCGCGGCCATCAGGTCCCGAGCCGCGCCATGAGAGCGGCCATCTCGAGCGCCGCCTCCATCGCCTCGCCGCCTTTGTTGCCGGCGCCCACCGCCGCGCGCTCGATCGCCTGCTCCACCGTGTCCACGGTGAGCACGCCAAAAATCACCGGCACGCCGCTCTCGAGACCCGCCTGCTGCAATCCCCGCGCACACTCGCCCGCGACATACTCGAAGTGTGGCGTGCCGCCTCGGATTACGCAGCCGAGCGCGATCACCGCATCGTAGCGGCCGCAGACGGCGAGCCTGCGGGCGACCACGGGCAGCTCGAAAGCGCCCGGAACGCGGGCAACCAGCAGGTCTTCCGCCGCTCCGCCCCGCTCCAGCCAGACGCTCGTGGCGCCCTTGAGGAGGCTCGCGACGATGAAATCGTTGAAACGTGCGGCAACGATCGCGACCTTGCGACCACCTGCGGCGATCTCCCCTTCCACCAAGCGCGGTACGCTCAAGCGTTTTCTCCAACGTAGCTGTGGATCTCCAGGCCGAATGCGGCGATCCCGTGAATCTGCTTGGGAGCGGACAACACACGCATGCGCTTGACGCCCAGGTCCTTGAGGATCTGGGCGCCGATACCGAAGGTCTTGAGCACCTCGCCATCGCGCCGCGCCAGCCGGGAGGAGCCGGCGTCGGGCTCCGCCGGCAGCGACAGTCCCCGCACCGAGTCGAGCAGGTCCTCCGGGGACTCCCGCTCGCGCAGAAGCACGATCACGCCGCTGCCGGCGCTGGCGACACGCTCCATGGCGGCGCGCAGGGTCCAGGCGAGGGGATCGGCCCGGATACCGAGCAGGTCGCGCAGGGGATCGGCCACATGCACCCGGACCAGCGGCGGCTCGCCTCCGGCGAGGCTCCCCTTGACGAGCGCCAGATGCACCTCCTGGCTGACCCGGTCCTGGTAGGAATAGAGACGGAACTCGCCGAGCTCGGTGTGCACGAGCTGCTCGCTGACGCGCTCGACCGAGCGCTCGTTGCGCAGGCGGTAGCGGATCAGGTCGGCGATGGTCCCGATCTTCAGCCCATGTCGGGCAGCGAAGGTCTGCAGCTCCGCCCGGCGGGCCATCGTCCCGTCATCGTTCATCACCTCGCAGATCACACCGGCCGGAGCCAGCCCGGCGAGCCGGCAGAGGTCCACGGCAGCCTCGGTGTGGCCAGTGCGCACCAATACCCCACCGGAGCGCGAGCGAAGCGGAAAAATGTGTCCAGGCCGCGCAAAATCGGCCGGCTTGGCGTTCGGGTGGGCCAGTGCCCGGATGGTCGCAGCCCGATCCTGAGAAGACACCCCCGTCGTCGTCCCGGCGATGAGATCGACCGACACAGTAAATGCCGTTCGATGCGCTTCGCTGTTGTTCGCGACCATTTGCGGCAGGTCGAGATTCGAAAGCCGATCTCCTTCCATAGGCACGCAAATGATGCCGCTGGCATGACGGATCATGAAGGCCACGGCCTCGGGCGTGGCGAGCTCGGCGGCCATGATCAGGTCGCCCTCGTTCTCGCGATCCTCATCATCCATGATGACCACCATCCGGCCGGCCTTGAGGTCCTGGAGAATCTCTTCGATGGAATTCAGGCCCGTGGGGCGTTCCGGCGGAGCCTTGCCGGAGAGGGGAAGCACTTTGGACATGGGCGGGCGCCTGGTGCGTGGGGCCCATTAGTATACCGGGGCTTGCCCGGACACAGCTGCCCGGACTTGCGCACCGGCGCCGCTGCCCTCAGCTGTGCGCAATATCCCGATCCGCGCAGAGCAGCCGCTCCGCATAGCGTGCCATCTGATCGACCTCGATGTTGACGCGCGTGCCCACAGCGAGCACGCCGAGCGTCGTCACCTGCTGCGTATGCGGGATGAGGTTGACGCCGAAGAGCTCATCGCGCACCTCGTTGACGGTCAGGCTGACCCCATCGACCGCCACGGAGCCTTTTCGGGCGATGTAGCGCGCGAGCTGCGCCGAAACGGTCATCTCGATGCGGCTCGAGCGAGCGTCCTCGCGGATCCCGACGACCTGACCCACGCCGTCGACGTGGCCCGAGACCAGATGCCCGCCCAGCGGGTCGCCGACTCTGAGCGAGGGCTCCAGATTGACTCGCGAGCCGACCCTGAGCTCCCCGAGCGTGGTGAGCGAGAGCGTCTCGCGCGACACATCCGCCGCAAAAGCGCGGTCCTGGAACTGCACCACGGTCAGGCAACAGCCCTGCACACAGATGCTGTCGCCGATGCGCATCCCGGCCGGGTCGAGCCGGTCGAAGGCGAACACCATGCGCACATCCCCGCCGCGCGCCTCGCTCCCCGTCAGCCTGCCGACATCTTGAACGATACCCGTGAACATCCGATACCTCTCCGGCCCACACCCGTCACGGGCCGCAAACTACAGAGCCGCAACGCCATTGCCATGATTCGGCCGCAGCCGCAGGCGCAGATCCTCACCGATCCGGACGAACTCCATGATGACGAACCCCGGCGCCTGGCGCAGCTCGCGGATTTCCTCCAGGTCCAGAAGCGGCCGCGCCTGCGGACCGAGCAACTTCGGCGCAACGTACAACAGCAGCTCATCGGCCAGGGATTGCTGCAGAAACGCGCCGGCGAGCGTCGCTCCCGCCTCGACCCACAGCTCGTTGACCTCCTGCCGGCCGAGCCGATCCAGCACATCGGACAGCCGTGGCCTGCCGCTCGCATCCGCCGCCATCACCTCGACCGCCGCATGCTCCATGAGGCGCCTGCGCTTGAGGTCGACATCGCCGTCGCGACCGGTCGCAGGCTCCGACGTCAGGATCAGCACGGCGCCGCCGGTTGAGAAAATCCGCGCGTCCGGCGGCGTTCGCAGCCTTGAATCGAGCACCACGCGCAAAGGCTTGGGTCGCGGACCCGAGGGCGGCTCGGGCAGCCGCACATCGAGCCGGGGGTCATCCGACAGCATCGTACCGATGCCGGTCAGAATGGCGCAGCTGCGCGCTCTCCAGTGCTGCACGTCCTCCCGGGCCGCCTCGCCGGTGATCCACTGACTGGCCCCGTTGGCGAGCGCCGTTCGGCCATCCAGGCTCATGGCGAGCTTCAGCCGGACCCAGGGCCTGCCGGTACGCATGCGTTTGAGAAATCCCGGGTTGAGCTCAGCGGCTTCCCGCTCGAGCAGGCCCGAAGCGACCTGAATTCCTGCGTTGCGCAGGATTTGCGCCCCTCGCCCATTGACCCTCGGATTCGGATCCGCGACGGCGAACACGACACGCGCCACGTGCGCGGCGATCAACGCATCCGCGCACGGCGGGGTTCGCCCATGATGGCTGCACGGCTCGAGCGTCACGTACACCGTTGCCCCGGCCGCCTCGGGTCCGGCCGCGCGCAGCGCATGAATCTCCGCATGCGGCTCGCCGGCGCGCTCATGCCAGCCCTCGCCCACGATCCGCTCGCCCCGCGCGATCACACATCCCACCCGGGGGTTGGGATGAGTCGTCGTGAGCCCTTTCCCGGCCAACGCCACCGCACGCGCCATCGCGGCGCGGTCGAATTCCGAAAACGGCCCTGAGGTCACGGGTCTTCCCCCTCGTTCCGCCCGGGTGGCTTCCCTGGTGGGGGCTCGGCCGGCAGCAGCGACAGCTGGCCCCGATCCGCCGCGGACCCGGCGGCCGGCCGATGCACGCGCGGCCGGCTGTCACGGCGGGTACGGAGCTTGCGGATCTCGTCGTGGAAGGCCTCGACATCCTCGAAATGCCGATACACGGAGGCGAAGCGGACGTAGGCCACCTCGTCGAGCTGGCGCAGCTCGTCCATGACCAGCTCGCCGAGCACGCTCGAGGAGATCTCCCGCTCCCCGAGGGTGCGGGCACGGTGGACGATGCGGCTTACCGCCTCATCGAGCGCTTCGCGCGGCACCGGGCGCTTCTCCAACGCCTTTTCCATGCCGGCGCGCAACTTCGCCTCATCGAATGGCTCGCGGCTGCGGTCACCCTTGACGACCACGGGCATCACGAGCTCCGCGGTCTCGAAGGTCGTAAACCGCTCGCTGCAGGCCAGACACTCCCGGCGGCGGCGGATCTGACGGCCCTCGCCGGCCAGCCGGGAATCAGTGACCTTCGTCTCGAGGTGCCCGCAGAACGGACACTTCATGGTCAGCCTGCGGCCCCGGCCGTTTTACGAGACCGAGTACACCGGAAAGCGGCGGCAGAGCTCGATCGCCTCCGCCCGCGCGCGCGCGATCGCCTGCTCGGAGCCTGCGGCATCGAGCACATCGGCGATGAGGTCGGCGACCTGCTCGACCTCGGCCACCTTGAATCCGCGCGTGGTGGCCGCCGGAGTGCCGATGCGCAGACCGCTGCTGATCGCGGGCGGGCGCGGATCGTTGGGCACCGCGTTCTTGTTGACCGTGATATTGGCCTGGCCGAGCGCCGCATCGGCCTCCTTGCCCGTGATCTCGCGGCCGATCAGGCTCAGCAGGAACAGGTGGTTGTCGGTGCCGCCGGATACGACATCGTAGCCGCGGCGGGCAAACCGCGCAGCCATGGCGCGCGCGTTGGCGAGCACTTGGCGCTGGTAGTCCGCGAACTGCGGCTGCAGCGCCTCGAGCAGGGCAACGGCTTTGGCCGCGATCACGTGCATCAGGGGTCCGCCCTGGGTGCCGGGGAAAACCAGCGAGTTGAGCTTCTTGTGAATTTCCGGGTTGTCGCGCGCGAGAATCATTCCGCCCCGCGGCCCGCGCAACGTCTTGTGCGTCGTGGTAGTGACTACGTCGGCATAGGGCAAGGGGCTCGGGTAGATGCCCGTCGCGACCAGGCCGGCCACATGCGCCATATCGACCACGAAATATGCGCCGACGCTCTTGGCGATCTGCGCGAAGCGTGCCCAGTCGATCACGCGCGAGTAGGCCGAGAAGCCCGCGATGATCATCTTCGGCCGGTGCTCCTGCGCCAGGCGCTCGACCTGCTCGTAGTCGATCTCACCGGTATCCGGGCGGATGCCGTACTGCGCGGCCTGGAAGAATTTGCCCGAAAAATTGACCCGGGCGCCATGAGTGAGGTGCCCCCCGTGATCGAGGCTCATCCCGAGGATGGGATCGCCCGGCTGCACCAGCGCGAAGTAGGCTGCGGCATTGGCCTGCGAGCCGGAGTGCGGCTGCACATTGGCGTAGGCGGCGCCGAAGAGCTTCTTCGCCCGATCGATGGCCAGCTGCTCGGCAATATCGACGAACTCGCAGCCGCCGTAGTAGCGCCTGCCCGGGTAGCCTTCCGCATATTTGTTCGTGAGTACCGAGCCTTGTGCCTCGAGCACGCGGGGACTCGCGTAGTTCTCCGAGGCGATGAGCTCGATGTGGTCCTCCTGCCGGCGGCGCTCGCCCTCGATCGCCTGGGCCAGCTCCGGGTCGAAGCTTCGAATGTCCTGGGTGTTTGACAGCATGCGGGGCCTCCGATGGGCGTTGGGGGGCGCGGATTGTACCGGGCGGGAACAGGCGGCAATTGTACCGAAGCGTCCGCCGGCGAGCAGAATCTCGACCGGCGCGAGCACTGCCCAAGCCGGGCGGTCTCGCCCATAATGCCCGCCGCCCCCAATCCTTCGTTTCAGTCCCCGAGATCCCATGGCCCAGTACATTTATACGATGAATCACGTCTCGAAGGTGGTGCCGCCCAAGCGCGTCATCCTTCGCGACATCAGCCTGTCTTTCTTCCCCGGCGCGAAGATCGGCGTGCTCGGCTTGAACGGCTCCGGCAAATCCACCCTGCTCAGGATCATGGCCGGCCTGGATCAGGAGATCGACGGCGAGGCCCGCCCGCAAAGCGGGATCCGCATCGGTCACCTGCCCCAAGAGCCGAAATTGGATCCGGACAGCGACGTCCGAACGACCGTCATGGAAGGCGTCGGCGAAACCATGCGGCTGATCGAGGAGTTCAATCGGGTGAGCGACCGGTTCGCCGAGCCGATGAGCGATGATGAAATGAACGCCCTGCTCGCCAGGCAAGCGACGCTCCAGGACGCTATCGACGCCGCCGGCGGCTGGGAGCTCGAGCGCAAGCTGGAAATCGCCGCCGACGCCCTGCGCCTGCCGCCTTGGGATGCGCGGATCGGCACCCTCTCCGGCGGCGAAAAACGCCGGGTGGCACTGTGCCGGCTGCTGCTGTCCGCGCCGGACATGCTGCTGCTCGATGAGCCGACGAACCATCTGGATGCCGAGTCCATCGCCTGGCTCGAGCGCTATCTCGAGGAATACCCCAGCACCGTCATCGCCGTGACCCACGATCGCTACTTCCTCGACAACGTGGCCGAGTGGATCCTCGAGCTCGACCGTGGCCATGGCATTCCCTGGCATGGCAACTATTCCTCGTGGCTCGAACAGAAGGAGCAGCGCCTGGCGATCGAGGAGCGTGAGCAGGAGGCGCTGCGCAAGACCCTCGAGCACGAGCTCGAGTGGGTCCGCCAGAACCCCAAGGCGCGCCAGGCAAAGAGCAAGGCCCGCCTGCAGCGCTACGAAGAGCTCGCCTCGCGCGAATTCCAGCAGCGCAACGAGACCAATGAGATCTACATCCCCCCCGGCGAGCGCCTGGGCGAGCTCGTGATCGAGGCCCGCGGCCTGCGCAAGGGCTTTGGCGAGCGCCTGCTCATCGACAACCTGTCCTTCAACCTCCCGCGCGGCGGCATCGTCGGTATCGTCGGCCCCAATGGCGCGGGAAAGACGACGCTGTTCAGGATGCTCACGGGCTCGGAAAAACCTGACGCCGGTGAGATCCGCGTCGGCCCGACGGTGAAGCTGGCTTACGTCGATCAGTCTCGCCAGGCGCTCGATGACCGCAAGACCGTCTGGGAGGAGATCTCCGGCGGCCTCGACCTGATCAAGGTGGGCAATTACGAGACCGCCTCGCGCAGTTACGTCGGCCGGTTCAACTTCAAAGGCACGCAGCAGCAGCAGGCGATCGGCGAGCTCTCCGGCGGCGAGCGCAACCGCGTGCATCTCGCCAAGGTGCTGAAATCCGGTGGCAACGTGCTGCTGCTCGATGAGCCGACCAACGACCTCGACGTCGAGACCCTGCGAGCGCTGGAGGAAGCCCTGCTCAGCTTTCCCGGGTGCGCGGTGGTGATCTCGCACGACCGCTGGTTCCTCGACCGCATCGCCACCCACATCCTCGCGTTCGAAGGCGATTCGCAGGTGGTGTGGTTCGAGGGGAACTACCAGGACTACGTCGAGGACTTCAAGCGCCGCAAGGGCGAGGCGGCCGCGCAGCCGCATCGCATCCGTTACAAGCCGCTTACCCGCTGAGCGCCCGCCGCCAGCGGATAGGCGCGAGGGCGGCTTGAAAATCGGCTATAGTGGCAGGCTGGGGTGGGCATACACCATCAACAACCGCCACACCATGGCTTACATCGACCCGGAAAGCCGTCTGATCCTGGAGCCGGGCAGGGCTCTGGCACTTACCTGCCCGCACTGCCAGGTTTTGGCCCACGTCACTGCCGTCGCCGTGCCGCGCTTCGAGGAGCTGCAGGTGAGCCGGCCGGCCCAGCTCGGCATGGTGTTTCGCTGTGACGGCTGCCAGGCACCGGTGTTCCTGCGCTTCACGGCGCGCGCATATGGCCCGACGAGGATCGAGCTCTCGGCGCGATTCACCGAGATCGAGCGGGCGCGGGAGCGATTCGACTTCACCCACCTGCCCGAGGAGGTGGGAATGCTGTTCAAGGAGGCGCTCGAGTGCTTCAGCGCCGGCGCCTGCAACGCCTTCGCCTCCATGTGCCGCCGCACCGCGCGCGCGGCGTTCACCGATCTGGGCGAGGCAGGCAAGCTGAAGTTCTTCGACGCCCTCAACGAGGTGCGCGAGCTCGCGGCGCTGACGCCGGAGGTCTTCAACAAAGTCAGAAGCGTCCTGTTCGGAATCGCCTCGGATCCGCGTCCCGGCATTCCGCTGCTCGACAGCCATGAGGCCGGCATCCTGCTCGAGGTGATGAAAGACCTGCTCTACCAGGCCTACGTGCGCCGGGGCCGGCTGGAGCAGGCGATGCTGGTCCGCCGCTTCTTCCACGAGGAGGCGAAAACCGGCACCAACGTCACGACGCTGCCCGCCGCCCGCTCCTGACAGCGCCCCCGACCCGACCGGCCTCGAGCACATGGCAGACAGCACCGATACCGTCGTTCTCTACGAGGAGCTGGCTTTCCAGGATGTGTTGCCGGTGTTGTGGCGGTCTGCCCCGGCCACCCCCGCTCCGCAGGCCCTCGCCAGCCTGTCGGAGCGAAATCTTCAGATCCTGCAGACCTGGGAGGCGCTGACGGATCAAAGCCGGGTCGAGCCGGAGGAGAGCTCGCCTCTCTCGGCGGAAATGCAGCGCCTGGATCGCAAGCTCACGCTGCTGCTCGATCTGGTCGGACAGATCCTCGCCACCAACCGCCCCCGGCCGGCCCCGGTGCCGGTCTGTTTCAACGCGCTCGGCGCCGCCTGGCGAGCCGCAGGGCCGCCACCGGCGGCCGGAGCCGCGGGAACGCTGGAAATCTACCTGCACGAGTGCGTCGCTCAGCCGCTGCGCTTTGCCGGCAGGGTGACCGAGTCGAGCGCCGCAGGGGACATCACGGTGAGATTTCTCCCCCTCGAGGACGCCGTTGCCGGCCTGATCGCCAAGGTCGCCTTTCGCCGCCACCGCCGCCAGATCGCCGGCCGGCTCGGTCCTCAGCGCGCACCCTGATCGTGACTTTCCCGGGACGGCGGGGCGGGCGAGCCGCACCGGCTTTCGACGCCCACAGGCCCCCGGCCCTCGCGCTCGCTCGCCGCTGCGCGGCTCAGGCGTAGGCGTCCACCATGCCGAGCTGCGCCGGCGAGGCGCTCGATGGCCCCCCGGAGGATTCCTCTGCAATGGCCCCGACAGACTCAGCCGATCCCTTGCGCGGCGCCTGCTCCCGCGGGGCGTCGCGCGATACACCCGAATCGGTCAACGTCAGCCCCTGACCCGAGAGCATCTGCCGCAGCTGCGGCATGGCCTGCTCGAGAGCCTGGCGGGTGTCGGCGTGGGCCGCCCCGAACCACACGCTCGCCTCGCCGTGTTGCACCAAGATGCTCACCTGCAGCGGTCCGAGGTGCTCGGGCGAGAGTTGCAGCGTGGCGGACTGAACGCCCTGATGGGTCATCCAGGTGAGCCGCGCGCCAAGCTCCCCGGCCCAGCCTTCCGTTCCAACAGGCGCGCTCAACCGCGCGGCCTCGCCCGCTGCGGCGTGAGTCGGCATCGCGGGGCGGGCTGCGAGACCCGCCTGGGCGCCGCTCAGGGCCGCCGCTGCGTTGATCGAGGCCGTTGCGGGGGAGGTCACAGTGGGACCCGCAGCAGGACCTGACGCCTTCAGATCCTGCGCAGCCGCGTGTGCAAGCAGCGCCTGGGCGGCGCGCCCGACACCCTTGGCGGTTGCCGAAAGCGATGCGGTCCCCGCCCCTGCCTGTGCATTGCCCGAGCCTGCGCCGCTGCCGCTCGACGGTACCGCGGGTAGAGCCCGCGAGACGAGCGCCAGGGCGGTCCCCACCGGGTCGGGCTTGCCCGCCGTCTGGGCGGCGCTGTTGGAGGATGGGCCGTGACCGTGGGCCGCGTCATGAGGCGCGCCGATGCCGTGCCCTGAGGCGGCCTGTGACTGGGCCAGTGCCTGGGAGAAACTCCCGCTCACCTCCCCTGCCTGAGGTCTCGAGCCGGGGCCGCCTGCAGCACGGGCAGCCTTGGACCCAGCGCGGCTCTGCTCCGCGCCGGCTTTGCGGCCCGTGGAGCGCGCGGTCTCTGGCCGGGCGGGGCGCGATGCGGGGCTGTCCTGCGCGCTCTTCCCGGGAGGAGCCGCGGGAGAGGCGGATTCGGGCACACTGGCACCGGCACCGGGGGCGCAACGCCCACCGGCGGGGCTTGCACCGGCCATGGCCGGTACGGCCGGCGGCTGTGGCGCACTGGGTGCGGCGGGCGCGGCGCGGAAGAGCATCGACTCAAGTGACACGGATTTGACTCCTGCGGCTCCAGATCTGCTGCGAGCGCTCGTCGGTCTCGTGCTGCTCGCGTTTGTCCTCGGCGCGTCGCTCCTCGGCCTGCCAATGCTCGGCCAGGGTGTCGACCGCGGCGGCGCGGCGGGCGGCAAGGCGCCAGCTCTCGAGCTCTGCGCTGCGCTGAGACCGCGCCTGGGCCACGATCTGATCCTGATGGCGCAGCGCCTCCTCGAGCCGGCCGAGGAAGACTTGGTATTCGCGCACGCCGGCGCCGTCGAGACCCGCCTGAGCGCGCCGGTTGAAGTCCTGCACATAGGCCGCGCGGTAGCGCTCGAGCTCCCCGAGCCGGCTCTCGGCCTCGAGGACACGCTGCTCGCACCGGGCGAGCGCCTCGGCTTTGCGGCGCTCGAACTCATCGACCGCGCGCCGCACCATGTCGATTCGCTGGGTTTTCTTCATGCTTCGCCGCCGGTGAGCACCTCTTGGAGAGCGGCGAGACTCCCCTTGAGGTCGACCCGCTCGCGCATGTCCTGCTGCAGGAAGCGCTGCATGCGCGGCCAGCGCTCGATCGCCTGATCGACCCGCGGGTCGTTGCCCTTCTGATACGCGCCGATGGCGATCAGATCGCGGTGCTGCTGATACATGGACAGGGTCTGGCGGAATTGCCGGGCCCGCGCAAAATGCTCCGGCGAGGCGATCTCGTGCATCGCGCGGCTGACCGAGGCCTCGATGTCGATGGCCGGGTATTGGCCGCTTTCGGCGATCCGGCGCGAGAGCACCACGTGCCCGTCGAGGATGGCGCGGGCGGCATCGGCGATCGGATCGTTGTGATCGTCGCCTTCGGTCAACACGGTGTAGAAGGCGGTGATCGAGCCCGCCCCTTCGGCGCCGTTGCCCGCGCGCTCCACCAGCTGCGGCAGCCGGGCGAACACCGAGGGCGGATAGCCCTTGGTGGCCGGCGCCTCGCCGATCGCCAGCGAGATCTCGCGCTGCGCCTGGGCGAAGCGTGTGAGGGAGTCCATCAGCAGCAGCACGCTCGCGCCCTGGTCGCGGAAGTACTCGGCGATGGCGGTGGCGAGCCACGCCCCGTGCAGGCGCATCAGCGGCGGGGCGTCCGCCGGAGCGGCGACGACCACCGCCCGGGTGCGGTCCTCGGGCCCGAGAATGCGCTCGACGAACTCCTTCACCTCGCGGCCGCGCTCCCCGATCAGTCCCACCACGATGACCTGAGCGCTCGTGTAGCGGGCCATCATGCCGAGCAGCACGCTCTTGCCGACACCGCTACCGGCGAACAATCCGACGCGCTGCCCGCGACCGACCGTCGCCAACGCGTTGATGGCGCGAATCCCGACATCGAGCGGCTCGCTGATCGGCTGGCGAGCGAGCGGATTGATCGGTCTGCCGGTCAGGCGCACGGTCTCGGCGCACGAGAGCGGACCGAAGCCATCGAGCGGCTGCGCGCCGCCGTCGATGATCCGGCCGAGCAGCTCGGGACCGACGCGCACGCTGCCGGCGCTCTGGCGCGGGATGACCCGCGCGTTCGGCCCCAGGCCGTGCGCATCGCCCGAGGGCATCAGGAACAGCCTGTCGCCCGAGAATCCCACGACCTCCGATTCGATCCGCGAGCCGTCGCCGGCGATGACGTCGCAGTAGTCGCCGACCGCGGCCTGACAGCCGGCCGCCTCGAGCGTCAGGCCGATCATACGCGTCAGCGAGCCTTCCACGGCCGGCGGCGCGGCCTGCTCCACGGCGAGGCGGCTGCGCCGCAGGCTCTCGCTCCAGCGCGCCGTGCGCCGCAAATCGAGCTGACTCATGGCGTCTGCCTCGCGGCGCTGCGCTCATCGCCCAGCGCCCCGGCGGCGATGGCGGCAACGCGGCTCTCGAAGCGCGCATCGATGCGCGAGGACTCGCTCTGCACCAGACAGCCGCCGCGCGAGAGCGTCGGATCCTCGATCACGGTCCAGACCCGCTCCGCGGAGGCGCTCAAGCGCTCACGCACCGTCGCGGCGTCCTGCGGATGCAGGTGTACCCTCACCTCGCGCGCCGCGATCGGCAGCTGCGCGAGCGCCTCGCGCACGATGGCGATCACCTGCGCCGGATCGACGGTGAGCTCGCGGCGGGCGAGCTGCTTGCCGACCGCGAGCGCCAGTTGCACCAGATCCCGTTCCACCTCGGCATCGAGCTGTGCCAGAGGCCGGGCGAGGAGCCCGATCACCTCATCAACGCGCCTGACCCGCTCATCGAGCGCCGCGATGCGCGGTTGCATCTCGGCCTGTGCGCGGGCGAGCCCCGCCTCATATCCGCGGGTCTCGGCCTGCTGCTGCGCCTTGAGCGCCTCGAGCTCCTGGCGCCGCCGCGCATCGCCCAGGCCGACGACCGGGCCCTCGACCTGCGGCAACCGCCAGCGCTCGACCGCCGCGGGCGAGTCGCGACGCGAGGCGAGACCGGACGGGACATCCGCGCCGGAGGGCTTGCCGCCACGGACGGCCGGGGACACGGCCTCGGTGGATTCCGTGGGGCCCTGCCGCAACTCAAACATACTGATCTCCCTTGCCGCCAAGGGCGATTGCGCCGCTCTCGGCGAGCTTGCGCGCGATCTTCAGGATCTCCTTCTGCGCGTTCTCCACCTCGGAGACCTTCACCGGCCCCTTCGCCTCCAGGTCCTCCTTGAGCGTCTCGCCGGCCCGCTGCGACATGTTCTTGAAGATCTTCTCCTTCATCTCCTCATCGGCGCCCTTCAACGCAAGCAGCAACTGATCCGATTGCACGTTGCGCAGCAGCTCCTGCATGCCGCGGTCATCGAGATCGAGCAGGTTGTCGAACACGAACACCAGCTCCTCGATGCGCGCGGCAAGCGCCTCGTCGCTCTTGGCGACCTGCTCCATGAGGGCGCTCTCCTGGCTGGGATCAAGGAAGTTGATGATATTGGCGGCGGCCTTGGCCCCGCCCAGCACGGAAGTCTTGCCGGTGGACTTGCCGGCGAACTGCTTCTCCATGATCTCGTCGAGCTCGCTCAGCGCGCTTGGCTGCACTCCATCGAGCAGCGCAATGCGCGCGATGACGTCCGAGCGCACCGCCATCGGCAGCAGCTGCAGCACCTCGGCCGCCTGATCCGCATCGAGATAGGCGAGCACGATGGCGATGATCTGCGGATGCTCGAGGCGGATCAGCTCGGCCACGGCGCGCGGGTCCATCCACTTGAGGGCCTCGAGACCCTTGGTGCCGCGCCCGATGTTGATCCGGTCGATGATGCTTTCGGCCTTGTCGCTCCCGAGCGCATCGACCAGCACCTTGCGCAGAACCTCGTCCGCGCCCACGCCGACGGAGGTCTGACTCTCGACCGTGGTGTGGAACTCGGAGATGACGCCTTGCACCTCCTCCTTGGAGACGTTGGCGAGCTTGGCCATGGCTGCGCCGATGCGCTGCACCTCCTTGGCGCCCATGTGCTTCAGCACCTGGGCCGCCTCGGTCTCCCCGAGCGTGAGCAGCAGGATCGCCGCGCGCTCGGTGCCGTTGCGGGCGGCCGCTTTGCTGCGATCATTCATCGTTGCCCACCCAGCCGCGCACCATCTGTGCGACCCGCTTCGGATCCTGGCTCACCAGCGCGCGCGCGTTCGCGAGCTGCTGCTCGTGCGAGAGCGCCTTGACCACCGCCTCCTTCTGCGCCTGCGGCGCTCCCTCCGTCTCCACTGCGAGCTGCGCCGGCGCCAGCGCGTGCGAGGCGGGCGCCAGGAGCATCCGCACCATCGGACGCAACACGACCAGGGCCAGCGCCAGCACCGCGACCAGGCCGGCAATGATCTTCACCAGGCTCCAGAAGATCGGCCGCTGCCACAGCGAGGGGCCCACGTATTGACCGCCCGCGGCGGCGGCCGCCGGCAGATTGAGCGGCTCGTTGACCACGCTCACGCTGTCGCCTCTGGCCGGATCGAAACCCACCGCATCCTTCACGAGCTGGGTGACGCGGGCGAGCTCCTGGGCCGACAGCGGCACCTCGGTGACCTTGCCGTTGGCGCCCTTTACCGGGCGATAGCCGATCAGCACCGCGACGCTGAGACGGCGGATCTGACCGGGCGGCTGACGGGAGTAATCGAGCGTGCGGTCGATCTCGTAGTTACGCGTGATGTTGCTCGAGAGCACGTGGCCGGCGCCCCCGGGCGCTCCCACCGGCTCGACCGCGCCTTTCACGCCGCTCGAGCGGGACGCGGCCGTTGCGCCCTGCGAGGCGGAAGCCGGTTTCGAGGCGGATGAGGCGCTCGAGCCGCCGCGCGAGGCCGGCGGCTTGGCGGCCGCGGGCGGGGCGAGGGTGCCCGCAACGGGCGGCTCGTTCGAGAGCGATCCCGGCACCCCACCGGGGCCGCCGCCCGCGCTCTGCTCGGAGATCTGCTCGCTGCGCACGATCTGGCTGCCGGGCTTGTAGAGCTCCCGGGCCTGCTCGCTCGTGCCCGTATTGAGCGCCGCCACCACATCCGCATGCACCAGTCCGGGACCGACCAAAGGGGTGAGGAGCGCCACGATGCGCCGCCGGTCCTCGCTTTCCAGACGGTGCACCATGTTGAAACTCTGCTCGTCGAGCGCATAGGGGCTGTCACCCTGCGGGCTCGAGAGCAGCTGGCCGTTCTGGTCCACCACCGTGACGTGCGAGGCGGAGAGGTTCGGCACGCTGGAGGCGACCAGGTTGACGATCGCCTGGACTTCCTCCGGCCCGAGCGCGCTGCCGTCCCGCAGCTGCACGAATACCGAGGCGCTGGCGGGGGTCTGATCGCTGATGAACACGGACTGGCGCGGCACGGCGAGGTTCACGCGCGCCGAGGCCACCTGCTGCAGGCTCGCGATGGTGTGCGCCAGCTCCGACTCGAGCACATGCTGGTAGCGGATGTTCTCTATGAACTGGCTCACCCCGAAGCCCGAGCCCTTGTCGAACTCGGCGAAGCTGTCGCCGCCGGCCACGCCCTGGCCGGCGAGCTTCAGCCGCGCCGCATCGAGCTGCTGCGCGGGTACCTCGACACCATTGGTGGCCGGATCGAGCCGATAGGGTATCTGCGCCCCCTGCAGCGCCTGCACGACCTGGGATTCCTGCTGCGGGGAGAGATTGGCGTAAAGGAGACTGTAGGTCGGACCCCGCGACCACAGCACGATCCAGACACCGGCGGCCACCGCCGCGGCGATGCCGACCAACAGCAGCAAGGGACGCAGGCTCGCGGGCAGTGCCGGCATCGCCGGCAGGGCGGTGGATTCAGCGGCCATGTGGATTCACTACATCTGCATGTTCATGATGTCTTGGTAGGCGGTGATGAGGCGGTTGCGCACCTCGGTGAGGGCCTGAAAGGACACGCTCGCCTTGTCCATCTGCACCATCACCTGGGGCAGCGATACGCCCGGAACGCCCCGCGAAAAGGCATCCGCCAGCGCGTTGGCGCGCTGCTCGCTACTGTTCACCGCGTCGATTCCCCGCTTCAACAGCGAGGCGAACTCGCTCGGCGCGCTGTTCGAGGTCCCGCCCTGCACGCCCGGCGCGCCGATGCCCGGTGCACCGAGCGGCCGGGGCGCATCGAGGCGCGTCTGCGCCGAGAGCGAGCGGATCTGCGCCAGCACCTGATCGATGGCTATCTGACTCATGGGATCCGCCTCAACCGACCGGCACTTCGACGCCCGCCTCGCGCAGGCGTGCGAGCTTGTAGCGCAATGTGCGCGGACTGATGCCCAGCCGCTCAGCGGCCTCGCGACGGCTGCCCTGGCCGGACTTGAGCGCATCGAGGATGAGATCGCGCTCGGCCTGGATGAGCGAGCCGGCCAGTGAGCCGATCGATGAGATCGCGTGCGAAGAGGTCGCGGCGGAATCAATCCCGCAGGCTCCCCCCGCCCGCCCGCCGTCAAAGCTCCATGACTGACCGGCGTGCATCGGGCCTCGCTCGCCGCGGCGCGGCTCCCCGGCCGGGGCGCCGTTCGCGGATTCGAACAGGATGTGCTCAGGGCCGATCACCGGGCCATTGGCCAGGATGAGCGCCCGCTGCAGCAGATTGTCGAGCTCGCGCACATTGCCGGGCCAGGGGTAGGTGAGGAGCCGATGCGCCGCCTCGGCGCTCAGCGCCGGGATGCTCGTGCCCGGCCGGCAATGGCCGGTCAACAATTGCATGGCAAGCGGCAACACGTCGTCGCGGCGCTGCCGCAGCGGCGCGATGGCGAGCGGAAACACGTTCAGCCGGTAATACAGATCCTCGCGGAAGCGCCCGCAGGCCACCTCCTCGCGCAGCCTGCGGTTGGTGGTCGCAACGACGCGCACGTCCAGGCTGATGGGGTCGCGGCCGCCGAGACGCTCGACCTCCTTCTCCTGCAGCACGCGCAGCAGCTTCGCCTGCAGACCGAGCGGCATCTCGCTCACCTCATCGAGCAGCAGCGTTCCGCCCTGCGCCTGCTCGAACTTGCCCGGATGGGAGGCGTGCGCGCCGGTGAAGCTGCCGCGCTCGTAGCCGAACAGCATCGCCTCGAGCATGTTCTCGGGAATCGCCGCGCAATTGACGGCGACGAACGGTCCCTTGGCGCGCTGCGAACGGCGGTGAACGTAGCGGGAAAGGACCTCCTTGCCCGTGCCGGACTCCCCGCAGATGAGCACGGTACAGTCGGCGACCGCCACGCGGCGCGCAAGCTCGAGAAGGCGCTGCGAGTGGGCGGCGCAGCCCACCGGCTCCGGCCCGCTGCGCGTGGCGCTGTCTCGGGAAGTCACTGGATCTTGAATCTCTGGCATCGCTCCCCTCCAAACACCGGGATGCTTCACCGGGGAGGAATGCAAATGCCGTGCCGGGCGGCAACGGGCTGCAAAACGTGACGGGAGTCACGGGCGCGGCCGCCCGCGCGCCTCGCGGCGTCAAACTTCCGTCGCACTCCCGGACATCGCGTCGATGAGGTCGAGCTTGCGCAGCCTCTCGACGAGGGTCGTGCGGCGCAGACTCAGCAGGCGGGCCGCGTGCGCCACGACTCCGTTGGCGCGCGCGAGCGCCTGTTGGACCAGCGCGCGCTCGATCGACTGCAGGTGCTCGCGCAGATCGAGCCCTTCGGGCGGCAGCGTGGGAATCCGAGCGTCCACGGCCTCACACGGCCCTGCGGGCGCCGCCACGGACTCGAGCAGCGCGAGCGCCGCCTGCCCGCTCAAGCAAGTCTCGGGCTGCAAGGACTGTTCCATGACCGGCGGCTCTGCGGCGAGCGGTTCTTCGAACTCCCAGTCCTCGGGCGGCCGATACTTCGGCGGCAGGTCCACGACATCGACCGCGGCACCGGCGGCGATGATGGAGAGCCGCTCGATGAGATTGCCGAGCTCGCGCACGTTGCCGGTCCACGGGTGCCGGGCCAGCGCTGCGAGCGCGCGTGGGGAGAACTGCACCCGGCCGCGTCCCTCGGCCTCGTTGCGGGCCACGAAGTCGCGCACGAGCGCGGGCAGGTCCTCGGCGCGATCGCGCAACGCGGGCATCTCGATCGGAAAGACGTTCAGGCGGTGAAACAGGTCCTCGCGGAACACGCCGCGCTCGATGGCTCCCTCCAGATCGCGATGCGTGGCCGCTATGATGCGCACGTTGCAGCGCACGGGGGCATGGTTCCCGACCCGCTCGAAAACGCGCTCCTGCAGGACACGCAGCAGCTTCACCTGCATCGACGGGCTCATGTCACCGATCTCATCGAGGAACAGTGTGCCGCCCTCGGCGATCTCGAAGCGGCCCTTGCGGGCCGCGATCGCGCCGGTGAAGGAGCCCTTCTCGTGGCCAAACAGCTCCGACTCCAGGAGCTCGGCCGGGATGGCCCCGCAGTTGACGGCCACGAACGGCCGGTTGCGGCGCGGGCTGAGGTCGTGGATAGCGCGGGCGGCGACTTCCTTGCCGGTCCCGGACTCCCCGAGCACGAGCACCGTCGAGTCGAACACCGCCACCTGGCGGATCAAGCCGATCACGCGGCGGATGGCGCTCGAGCCGCCGGTCGGCAGGCGGACCGCCTGAGCCGGGCCAACCGGGGCGCCGCATGCGTCTGACTGTCTTCTTTCCCCGGGGAAAGCAAGCTCCGAGACACATTCGGTTGCAAGCATGACGGCGTCACTCTCTTCTTGGCGGCTCTTCTTACGGGCGGGGCCTGCGCCGGTGGTCCGGCGCCTCATCAACCCACGGCGCAATGGTGCGCGGGAGCCGCTGCGGATACTGTGACCGGCCTCCAGATTGTCCACACTTGGCGACAGTCCCCGACACCGCTCTTCAGGAAGCCGCGGCGCCCGTGAGCGCCGGAAGTTCGTCACCGGCCCGCCGCTGTGACGCGGCTCACACTGCCCGGCAAGCGCAATTCTTTTCTCAATCATGCAGTTAGATTGCCGCGGGCACGAGTGGCACAGGCATTGCACTCCTTCCGGCGCAATACCTGACGACGCAAAGGAGTCGCAAGACCGATGGCCACCGAACCCGCCGACGCCGAGACCGCCCCGGCGCCGGAGAAGAAACGCAAACTGCCCCTGTGGATGATCATCGTCATTGCGACGGTGGTGCTCGGCGCGGGTGTCGGCGGCGCCATGGCGCTGCATCTGTTCGGGTCAGGCGCCGGGAGCCACGGCAAGCTGAAGGGGCCGTCCGGTCCGCCGATCTACCTGCCGCTTAAGCCCTTCGTCGTCAACTTCCAGGCCGGCCAGATGGTGCGCTTCCTGCAGGTGACCGTGGAGGTGATGTCGCGCGACCCGAAGACCATCGGGCTCCTGAGGCAGAACGATCCGATGGTGCGCAACAACCTGCTGCTGCTGCTCGGCAGCCAGAAGGCGACGACGCTCGAGACCGAGGCGGGCAAGCAGAAGCTGCGCGCCGAAGTGCTTGCTGCGATTCGCAAGGTGGTCGCGCACAACGGCGGCAAGGCCGGCAGCATCGATGCGGTCTACTTCACCAGCTTCGTGATGCAGTAGCCGCACCCGCAGGGCTCACCCCATGAGCAACGAGAAGATACTCGACCAGGCCGAAATCGACGCGTTGCTGCACGGCGTCGACACCGGCGCGGTCAGCACCGAGGCGCCGCCCGCCCCGGATGAGGTCCGCCAGTACGACCTCGCCAATCAGATGCGCATCGTGCGCGGGCGCATGCCCACGCTCGAGATGATCAACGAGCGCTTCGCGCGGCTGCATCGGATCAACCTGTACAACCTGCTGCGCCGCTCCCCCGAGGTCGCCGTCGGTCCCGTGCAGATCAAGAAGTTCAGCGAGTTCGTACACACCCTGCACGTGCCGACGAGCCTCAACCTCGTGAAGATCAACCCGCTGCGCGGCACGGCGCTCATCGTTCTCGATCCGAAGCTCGTGTTCGCGGTGGTCGACAACTTCTTCGGCGGCACCGGCCGGCATGCCAAGATCGAGGGACGCGAATTCACCGCCACCGAGCAGCGCATCATCCACCTGGTGCTGCGCGGGGTGTTCGCGGATATGCGCGAGGCCTGGTCGCACGTCGCCGCAATCGAGCTCGAGTACCTGCAGTCGGAAATCAACCCGCATTTCGCCAACATCGTCTCGCCCTCGGAGATCGTGGTGGTGACCTCGTTTCACATCGAGCTCGACGGCTCGGGAGGGAACCTGCACGTCGCCCTCCCCTACGCCATGATCGAGCCGCTGCGCGAGGTGCTGGACGCCGGCATGGCGAGCGACCGCATGGAAAAGGACGAGCGTTGGATGCAGTCGCTGCGCGAGGAGATGGAGGACGCCGAGCTCGAGATCACTACGCTCCTCGGCCGCTCCTCCCTCACCCTGGCCGAGCTCGTGAACCTCAGGCCCGGAGACGTGGTGCCCTGCGACTTCAACGGCAAAGTCACTCTCATCGCCGAGGACGTGCCGGTGTTTCGCGGCAGCTTCGGCGTCTCGCACGGCAACCAGGCGGTGAAGATCGAGGAGCGGATCCGCCGCGCCAAAGCCGTCCCCGAGGCGGCCCAGACCAAGTGAGTTTCATCATGAACGCAAAGATCGAGCCCCAACCCGCGGAATTCAGCGACCTGACCGAAGAGGCGCCCGGCAAGAGCGCCGGCGACGTCAACATCGAGGTGATCCTCGATGTCCCTGTGACCTTGTCGATGGAGGTCGGGCGCACACGCATCCCGATCCGCAACTTCCTGCAGCTCAACCAGGGCTCGGTCGTCGAGCTCGACCGCACCGCCGGCGAGCCGCTCGACGTGTACGTCAATGGCACGCTGGTGGCCCATGGCGAGGTGGTCGTCGTCAACGAGAGGTTCGGCATCCGCCTCACCGACGTGATCAGCCCGGCCGAGCGGCTGCGCAAGCTCAGATGAGCCGTTTGTTCGCCGCCCCCGCTGCCGTCGCTCATGCGCCGCAGATCGGCGCCAGCGGCCTCTTGTCCGTCACCCTGGCGCTGCTCGCGGTTCTCGCGGCCATCTTCGCCCTGGCCTGGTTCACCCGCAGGGTGCGCACCTTCGGCAATCGCGCCGCCGGCTCCCTCGAAGTGCTCGCCAACCTGCCGCTCGGGCCGAAGGAGCGCGCGGTGCTGCTCAAGGTGGGCGCCGCGCAGATCCTGCTCGGCGTCGCCCCCGGAAGGGTCAGCACTCTGCACGTGCTCGAGCAGCCGATCGAGATCGGCAAGCCCGCCGCCGTCCCGGGACAGCCGGCCCGCGCGAGCTTCTCTCAGCTGCTGAAACGGAGCCTCGGGAAATGACCCGGTTGCGCAAGGCATGGCCGCTTCTGCTGCTCGCGCTCGTGCCGATGGCCGCCTGCGCCGGCCCGGGCATCCCCGCCTTCAGCGTCCAGACCCACGGCGGCACGCAGACCTACACGTTGACGCTGCAGGTGCTGGCGCTGATGACGGCGCTCAGCCTGCTGCCGGCGCTGCTGCTGATGATGACGGCCTTCACCCGCATCGTCATCGTCCTGGGGATCCTGCGCCAGGCGCTCGGCGCCGGTCAGACCCCGCCCAACCAGGTGCTGCTCGGCCTTGCGCTGTTCCTCACTTTCTTCGTGATGTCGCCGGTCATCAGGCAGATCGATCAGCTCGCCTATCGGCCCTACGCCGCCGGCACCATCACCGCCCAGGCCGCGCTCGACCGGGCCGAAGTGCCGCTGAAGGAGTTCATGCTGCACCAGACCCGCGAGAGCGACATCGCCACTTTCGTGCACATCGCCGGCGGCAAGGGTTATGCCGCACCGCTCGACGTGCCGCTGTCGGTGCTGGTCCCGGCCTTCGTCACGAGCGAGCTCAAGACCTCTTTCCTGATCGGATTTCTGCTGTTCATCCCGTTCGTGATCATCGACCTGGTGGTGGCGAGCGTGCTGATGTCGATGGGCATGATGATGGTCACTCCGACGCTGATCTCGCTGCCCTTCAAGCTGATGCTGTTCGTCCTGGTCAACGGCTGGTCGCTCGTCATGGGCTCACTCGCCGCGAGCTTCTATCACTGAAGCGAGGAGGAAAAGTGACTCCGGATTCCGTCATGACCATAGGCAGAGGCGCGCTCGAGCTCGCGCTCGCCCTGGCCGCTCCGCTGCTGCTCGCGGCGCTCATCACCGGCGTCGTGGTCGGCGCCTTCCAGGCCGCCACGCAGATCAACGAGATGACGCTCTCGTTCATCCCGAAGCTGCTCGTGATGACGCTGGTGCTGGTGATCGCGGGTCCGTGGATGCTGAAGACCCTCATCGGCTACACCCGCGAGCTCATCATGAGCATTCCGGGCCTCATCTATTGAGTTGCACGGCGCCCCGATGATCACGATCACCGCCACGCAGCTCGACACCGCCATCGATTCGGTCTTCTGGCCGTTCGTGCGCATCGGCTCGTGCTTCATGGTGGCGCCGGTGTTTGGCGCGGTGTCGGTGCCCGCGCAACTGCGCATCGTGCTGGCCGGGGCGATCGCGCTGCTCATCGCGCCGCTCATCCCGCAGCCCCCCGGCGTGAGCGCGCTCTCCGCGGCCGGAGCGCTGATCACCGTCCAGCAGGTGATCATCGGCATCGCGCTCGGGTTTTGCCTGCAGATCCTCTTCGCGGCGATCTCCCTCGGCGGCCAGCTGATCGCCAACGGCATGGGTCTGTCGCTCGCCTTCAATCTCGACCCGCTGCAGGGGGCGGCGACCCCGGCCCTCGGCCAGCTCTACACCGTGCTCGCGACCCTGATTTTCCTGCTGCTGCACGGTGATCTGGCGCTGATCCGGGTTCTGGTGCAGGGCTTTCGCACCCTGCCGATCGGCACCACCGGTCTCGGGGCCAAGGGGATATGGACGGTGGTGACCTGGGGATCGATGCTGTTCTCCGGGGCGCTCGCCGTGGCGCTGCCCGGCGTCACGGCGCTGCTCGTGGCCAACCTCGCCTTCGGAGTGGTGAGCCGCGCCGCCCCGAGCATGAACCTGTTCGCCGTGGGCCTGCCGATCTCGCTGGTGTTCGGCCTGGTGGTGCTCATCGCCGGCCTGCCGGCGCTCGAGAGCGGCTTCACCCGGCTGCTCGCCGAGACCATGATCCTGTTGCAACACCTGAGCGGGGCCTGAGCGCATGGCCGAGAACGACAACGATCAGGAACGCAGCGAGCAACCCACATCCAAGCGACTGGAGGAGGCGCGCAAGGAAGGCCGTGTTCCACGCTCGATGGACCTCAATACCGCGGCCGTGCTGCTGGTTGCCGGCGGCGCGTTGCGCATGTTCGGCGCCGCAGCCGGCACCGCGCTCACCGGGGTGATGCGCTCGGCGCTCACCTTGAGCACCGACCAGTCCCTCGACGCGCAGCTCGCCGTGCCCACCGCGAGCGCGGACGTTCTGCACGCGTTCCTCGCCTGCGCGCCGATATTCGGGCTCACCGTGGTCGCGGCGCTCGCCGCGCCGCTCGCGCTCGGCGGCTGGAACCTCAGCTTCGAGGCGCTGACTCCCGATTTCACGCGGCTCAACCCCATCGAGGGATTCAAGCGCCTGGTGTCGTTGCGCGGCGCCGTCGAGCTCGGCAAGGCCTTCGCGAAGTTTCTGGTGGTCGCCGGGGTCGCCCTGCTGGTGCTTCGCGACGAGGCCTCGAAATTTCTCGCCCTCGGCGGCGAGCCGCTCACGACGGCCATCGCCCAGGCCGCCGACCTGGTCGCCGACGCGCTGCTGCTCATGTCAGCCCCCCTCGGCCTGATCGCCGCGATCGATGTTCCCTGGCAGCTCTTTCAGCACCACAAGCAGCTGCGCATGTCGCGCCAGGAAATCCGCGAGGAAATGAAGGAGAGCGAGGGCTCGCCCGAGAACCGCTCACGCGTCCGCCGCGCCCAGCGCGAGCTGCTCAAGCGGCGCATGGCGCACGAGGTGCCCAAGGCCGACGTCATCGTCACCAACCCGACGCACTTCGCCGTGGCGCTGCGCTACGAGGAGAGCCGCATGCGCGCCCCGCGCGTCGTCGCCAAGGGCGCCGATCTCATCGCGGCCCGCATCCGTGAGATCGCCACCGAGCACTCGGTGCCTGTCTTCGAGGCTCCGCCGCTCGCGCGGGCGCTTTACCACAATGTGGAGATCGGCGCGGAGATCCCAGCGGCGCTTTACGTCGCCGTCGCGCAGGTTCTGACCTACATCTATCGGCTGAAGGCGGCGCGGGTCTCGGGAGGCCTGCCGCCCGAGCCGCCCGTGATCGACCCCTCGATCGAGACCACACGGCACTGATATGGCCACAGCGACCGCCTCCTCCACCGCCCCCTCCAGCCCGCTTCCGTCCCTGCGGGATCTGCTGCGCGTCGGCATCGGCGTTCCGGCGGGCGTTCTCGGCGTGCTCGCCATGGTGATCCTGCCTCTGCCGCCGATGGCGCTCGATGTGCTGTTCACCTTCAACATCGCGCTCTCGATCATCATTCTGATGAGCGTCTTCTACGTGGCCCGGCCGATCGAGTTCGGCGTGTTCCCCACGACGCTGCTGCTGGCGACACTGCTGCGGCTCGCGCTCAACGTCGCATCCGCCCGCGTGGTGCTGCTGCACGGATACGCCGGAGCGGGCGCGGCGGGCCGGGTCATCGAGTCGTTCGGGCAGTTCGTGGTGGGCGGCAATTTCGCCGTCGGCGTGGTGGTGTTCATCATCCTCACCATCATCAACTTCAGCGTGATCACCAAGGGCGCCGGGCGCGTCTCGGAAGTCAGCGCCCGCTTCACCCTGGACGCCATGCCCGGCAAGCAGATGGCCATCGACGCCGACCTCGGCGCCGGCCTCATCACCCAGGAGGAGGCGCGCACGCGCCGGGCCGAGGTCCGCGCCGAAGCCGACTTCTACGGTGCGATGGACGGCGCCAGCAAGTTCGTCCGCGGCGATGCGGTCGCCGGCATCCTGATCCTGCTCATCAACATCATCGGCGGGCTTGCGATCGGCACCATCGGTCACGGCATGGCCTTGAGCGCCGCCCTGCACACCTACACGCTGCTCACCATCGGCGACGGGCTGGTCGCCCAGATCCCGTCCCTGCTGCTCTCGACCGCGGTGGCGCTCATCGTGACCCGCATGTCACGGCCGCAGGACATGGGCGGAGAGCTCGGCAAGCAGCTGTTCGGCAGCCCGAAGACCATCGCCGTCGCCGGCGGACTGCTCGGGATCATGGGCCTGATCCCGGGCATGCCCAATGTGCCGTTCCTGCTCATGGCGGCGGTGTGCGGCGCGGCGGCCCTGGTGATCCAGCGCCGGCGCGCGGCGCTCAAGGCTGCCCCGCCGCCGCCGAAGCCCGCGCCCGCCGCGCCGGAAACCCGCGATCTCACCTGGGAGGACGTGCGCCCCGTCGATCCGGTGGGCCTGGAGGTCGGCTATCGACTGGTGCCGCTGGTGGACAGCAAGGGACAGGGCGCGGACCTTCTCGGACGCGTGCGCGGCGTGCGCCGCAAGCTCTCGCAGGAGCTCGGCTTCCTGCTGCCCGCCGTACACATCCGGGACAACCTCGATCTCGCGCCGAACGTCTATCGCATCAACTTGAATGGCGTGCCGCTCGGCGAGAGCACCGTCTATCCGGACCGGGATCTGGCGATCAACGCGGGCCGGGTGTTCGGGCCCCTGCAGGGCATCGCCGCACGCGACCCGGCCTTCGGAATGGAGGCGGTGTGGATCGAGCCCTCGAGCCGCGATCACGCCCAGGCTCTCGGCTACACCGTCGTCGATCCGAGCACGGTGATCGCCACACACCTCTCCTTCATTCTGCAATCGCACGCCAACGAGATCCTCGGCCACGAAGAGGTGCAGCAGCTGCTCAACGCCCTGGCGAAGAGCGCGCCGAAGCTGGTGGAGGACCTGGTCCCCAAGGTGCTGCCGCTGTCCGTGCTGGTGCGTGTGCTGCAGGGCCTTCTCGCCGAACGAATTCCCATCCGCAACATGCGCACCATCATGGAGACCCTCGCCGAGCACGCGCCGCGCTCGCAGGACCCCGCGGTGCTGCTCTCGCAGGTGCGCACCGCCCTCGGCAGGCAGATCGTGCAGGACATCGCCGGGGTGTCGGCCGAGCTGCCGGTGATCACCTTCGAGCCGGACCTGGAGCGGCTGCTGCAGAGCTCGCTCTCCGCCGGCGCCACGGGCGCGGGCCTCGAGCCGGGCCTCGCCGAGCGGCTGCAGCAGCAGATGAGCGAGACCGCGCAGCGCCAGGAGGCCGCCGGCAATGCGCCCGTGCTGCTGGTGCCCCCGGCACTGCGCTCTTCGATGGCGAAGTTCCTGCGCGCGGGCCTGCCGCATCTGCACGTGCTCGCCTGGAACGAGATCCCCGACAACCGCAAGGTCCGCGTCGTCGCCGCGGTCGGCAGGTAAATCATGAAAATCACACGACACACCGCTGCGGACATGCGCCAGGCGCTGCGCGCCGTGCGCGAGCAACTCGGCGATGAGGCCGTGATCCTCTCCTCGCGACGCACCGCTCAGGGTGTCGAGGTCACCGCCGCGGTGGACTTCGACGCCGCGCGCCTCGAGGCGGCCGCCGCCTACCCGCCCGAGGCCCCGCCGGTGACATCGCAGCCCGTGGCCGAGGAGATGGGCAGCGAGCTGAAGACGCTGCGCCGCATGCTCGAGACCCAGCTCGCGCAGCTCACCTGGAACGAGCGCACCCGGCGCCATCCGGTGCACACCGAGCTGCTGCGCGAGCTGACCGAGGTCGGCATCACGCGGGATCTGGCCGATCATCTGGTCGGACAGCTGTCCCCGCAGGTCGATCTCACCCAGGGCCGGCGCACCCTCATCACCGGACTCTCGCAATACCTTCTGGTAACCGGCGACCGCTGGCTCGACGACGGCGGGCGCATCGCTTTCGTCGGCGCCACCGGTGTGGGCAAGACCACCATGCTGGCCAAGCTCGCCGTGCGCTGGATTCTGCGCCACGGCCCGAAGGAGCTGGCACTGGTCGCCTCCGACACCGTGCGCATCGGCGCACAGGATCAGATGCTCTCGCTCGGCCAGCTGCTCGGCGTGCCGGTGCACGTGCCCGAGCGCTTCGAGGCCCTGCCCGAGCTCCTTGCGCGCCTCGGCCGCCACCGGCTGGTCCTCATCGACACCCCGGGCACGAGCGTACGCGATGCGCAGCTCACCGCGCGGCTGGCCGTGCTGGTCGAGTGCGAAGCGCAGATCGAATCCGCGCTGGTGCTCGCCGCCAGCACCCAGGCCGGCGCGATCGAGGAGACCGTGAAGCGCTTCTCGCCGCTCAAGCCCGCCTCGTGCCTGCTCACCAAGCTCGATGAGGCGGCGAGCCTCGGCGGCGTCCTCTCGGCGCTCATCCGCGCGCGGCTGCCGGTGTCCTACGTGAGCGAGGGGCAGCGGGTGCCGGAGGACCTCTCCCCGGCGCGCTCGCTCGAGCTGATCACCCAGGCCGTGCGGCTCGCCAGAGCGAGCGGCGCGGCCGCCGACGAAGATCTCCTGCGACGACGATTCGGAAGGCCCTCTCATGCCAACACCTGACCTCAACCTGATCAACAATGCCAAGCTCGAGGCCCTCGCCCACCCGGTGCAGGTGATCGCCGTCACCGGCGGCAAGGGCGGAGTCGGCAAGACGAGCGTGTCGGTCAACCTGGCCACGGCGCTCGCCGCGCGCAAACGGGTGGTGCTGCTCGACGGGGACCTCGGACTGGCCAACGCCGATGTGTTTCTCGGCCTCTCGCCGCGCTATACCCTTGCGCACGTCATCTCGGGCGAGCGCACCATCGATGAAGTGCTGATTCGCGCTCCCCAGGGCTTTCAAGTGGTGCCGGCCGCCTCCGGTGCGGCGAACCTCGCCAGCATGGGCGCCGCCGAGCACCTGGGGCTGGTGCGCGCATTCAGCTCCCTCGCCGCTCAGATCGAGGTGCTCATCGTCGACACCGCCGCCGGCATCGCCCAGGGCGTGCAGCAGTTCTCGCAGGCGGCCCAGCACGTCCTGGTGGTGATCTGCGACGAGCCGGCCTCCCTCACCGACGGCTACGCGCTCATCAAGGTGCTGAGCCGCCACCACGGCGTCAATCGATTCCGCGTGCTCGCCAACCGTGTGCGCTCCCCGGGCGCGGGGCGCGAGCTGTTTGAGCGGTTCGAGCGGGTCACGACGCGCTTCCTTGACGTGGTGCTCGAATTCGCCGGCGAGATCCCTGAGGACGAGTACCTGCAGCGCTCCGTACGCGAGCAGCGCCCGGTCTGTGAACTCTATCCGGCAAGCCCGGCCGCCCGGGCGTTCAAGAAACTGGCGAGCACGGCCGATACATGGCCAGTACCGCCCGGTCCGCGCGGGAACATCGAGTTCTTCGTGGAGCGGCTGGTGCAGCGGAACCCCGCGCGGCTGGCGGTCGTGCCATGAATGCCGCAAGCGCATACGGGGCCCCGCGCCCACCCTGGGAGGGCGGCAATGCGACCGAACTCGTGACGCGGCACGCGGAGCTGGTCAAGCGCATCGCCTACCATCTGGCGGGCCGCCTGCCGCCCTCGGTGGAGATCGATGATCTGATGCAGGCCGGGATGCTCGGGCTGCTGGAGGCAGCCTCGAACTACGCCGCCGACCGCGGCGCGAGCTTCGAGACCTACGCCGGCATCCGCGTCCGCGGGGCGATGATCGACGCGCTGCGCAAGCTCGACTGGGCGCCGCGCTCGGTGCACCGCAAGGCGCGGGCGGTAGCCGCGGCGGTGCAGGAGATCGAGCGGCGCACGGGACGCGATGCCCGCGACACGGAAATCGCGGAGCGGCTGGGTGTGCCGCTCGGGGAATATCACACCATCGTGCAGGACGCGGCGAGCTGCCGCCTGGCGGCGCTCGACGATGCGGCGGTGACCGTGGAAGGGGAGGCGGACCCTTTCCTCGAGACCGCCGACGAGGAGTTCAGACAGGCTCTGGCGCGGGCCATCGATGGTCTGCCCGAAAGGGAGAAACTGGTGATGTCGCTGTATTACAGCGAGGGATTGAATCTCAAGGAGATCGGCGCGGTGCTCAAGGTGACCGAGTCTCGCGCCTGTCAGCTGCACGGGCAGGCGCTCGTGCGGCTCAAGGCGCGGCTGGCGGAATGGCGCGGAGGTCCGCATGCAGCGGCGATGCCGGAAGCGTAGGCACGCGATGCGCCCGCCGCTCAGCGAGGCGGCGCGTTGCAGCGAAGCGCCGCTTCATTGCGCCGGGCGGGCGGCCGGGGTGGCTTGCGCGCAGCGGGAGAGCGCAGCGCAATACGAGTGGCGGGCAAAACACCACGCGTTTTGCCCGCCACCGCGCCGGGCCGGGCAGGAAGCCCGGCTCCGGCGCGTCAGACCATACGAGGCATGCAGTGAGTAAAGATCTGAAATTTCTGGTTGTCGATGACTTCTCGACCATGCGCCGCATCATCAAGAACCTGCTGCACGACCTCGGCTACTCTAACGTCACCGAGGCGGACGACGGCAAGACGGCGCTGCCGATGCTGCAGGCCGGGAACTTCGATTTTCTGATCACCGACTGGAACATGCCCGGCATGCCCGGGCTCGATCTGATCAAGGCGGTCAGGGCAGACGAGAAGCTCGCCAAGATGCCGGTGTTGATGCTGACCGCCGAGGCCAAGCGCGAGCAGATCATCGAAGCGGCCCAGGCGGGCGTCAACGGTTATGTCATCAAACCCTTCACTGCCGAGACGCTCAAGGAAAAGCTCGACAAGATTCTCGGCGCCGGGAAGTGAGGCCGTGATGTCGAATTTCTCCATCCTCAAGAGCGAGTACGGCACTTACGTCGAGGCCTTGAGCGAGGCGCTCGAGCGCGGCGACGAATCCGGGTTCTTCTCCGCGGTCGATCACATCGTGCACATGCGCGAGCCGAAGATGTTCGCCGAGATCCGCAAGCTCACCGGTGATCTGCAGAAGGCGCTCGACCGCTTCAGCATAGAGTCGCGCCTGGCGGACATCGCCGAGCACGAGATCCCGAACGCCCGCACGCGCCTGACCCATGTCATCAACATGACCGACGAGGCCGCGCACCGCACGCTTGATCTGGTCGAGCGGTCCGGGCCACTCGCCGAGCGCACCGCGCGCGAGGCGAGCGCGCTCCTCGATGCGCTCGGCGCCTTCCGCGAGCGGGTCCCCGCCAGCGGATTCGAGGGCATTGCCCGCGCGGTGGAGGCGTTCCTGCCGGTGGTGCGCGCACTTGAGGCCTTCCTCCCGGCGGCGCGCACCGACTCGGAGCAGATCCGGCGCAACCTCGCCGAGGTGCTGCTCGCCCAGGGCTACCAGGATCTCACCGGGCAGATCATCCGCAGCGTCATCAAGCTGGTCGAGGAGCTCGAAAATGCGCTCGGCAACCTCACGCGCCTTTCCGGAGGCCTGGTCGAGCACGCCAGTCTTGGCGAGAACCCGAGCGCCGGGCACGGACCGGTGGTCCCAGGTGTCACCCAGGGCGAGGTCGCTTCCGCCCAGACTGACGTGGATGCGCTGCTGTCGGGCCTCGGCATGTAAGGGGTGTCGATGGACATCCTGAGCATCATCGGACTGGTGCTCGCCGTCAACGCCGTGCTGGTCGGGGCCATGTTGCGCGGCGCGGGCGTCATGGCGCTGATCTCGTTCGAGGCGTTCGTGGTCGTCGGCGGAGGAACGATCGCCGCGATCTGCGTGCAGACGCCCCTGCCGGTGATGCGGCGCGCGCTCGGACTTTTCCCCTGGGTCATCCGGCCCCCGCCGCGCGACGGCCGGCACCTGATCGCCAAGATCATCGAATGGAGCAATACGGCGCGCAAGCGCGGGCTCCTCGGCCTCGAGCCGCTGATCGACGACGAGCACGACGAGTTCACCCGTAAAGCGCTGCAGCTGGTGGTCGACGGTCACGAGCCGGACCACATCAGCAATACGCTCGCCGTCGACATGAACATGCGCGAGCACGCCGACATTACGGCCGCCAAGGTCTTCGAGAGCGCGGGCACCTACTCGCCGACGCTCGGCATCATCGGCGCCGTGCTCGGGTTGATGGCGGTGCTGCAGAACCTCGCCGATCCGACCCAGCTCGGTCACGGCATCGCCGCCGCCTTCACGGCCACCGTGTACGGCATCAGCTTCGCCAACCTGTTCTTCCTGCCGGTCTCCGCCAAGCTCAAGGGGATCATCCACCGCCAGACCCAGTTCCGCGAGTTGATCATCGACGGAATGATGGCGATCGCCCAGGGCGAGAACCCGCGCTCGATAGAGTCGAGACTGCAGGGCTACCTGCATTAGGACCGCGATGCGCAGAATCCGCCGACAACCCGAAGAGCACATGAACCACGAGCGCTGGGCGATCCCGTACGGGGATCTGCTCACGCTGCTGCTGGCGTTCTTCGTGGTGATGTACTCGATCTCCTCGGTCAACGCGGGCAAGTACCGGGTGCTGTCCAACTCGCTGTACGCCGCCTTCCGCGGCCAGCCGCGCACCCTCGATCCGATCGAGGTCGGACACAAGCGTGTCGGGTCGGGAGCCGACATCCGTATCAGTATCGTCCGTCAGGACATCCTCAAGAATCAGCCGAGGGCGTACCTGACGCCGCTGCCGATCCTGCGCCCGAAGCCCGCCGCCAACCCCGCGGCCGCCGCCGGCGCCCCGGCGGCGGCCGTTGACGTTGCCATGCTGCCCCGCGTGGCCGCCAGCGTCGATCGGGCGTTGTCGCAGCTGATCAGCGACCGTCAGGTCGTGGTGCAGCGCAAGCCCGGCCGGATCGAAGTGCAGTTCCGCAGCGACATCCTGTTCCCGAGCGGCAGCGCGCGGCTCTCGGGGAATGCCGTGATCGCGATCCGCAAGCTCGCCGCGGTGCTCGTGCGCTTTCCCAACCCAGTCCGGGTGGAAGGCTTCACCGACAACGTGCCGATCCGGACCATGCAGTTCCACTCCAACTGGGAGCTGTCGGCCGCACGCGCCGGCAGCGTCGTGCACGTGCTGCAGAAACAGGGAGTCGCGCCCAGGCGCCTGGCGGTCATCGGCTTCGGCGATCAGCGACCGATCGCGACCAACGCCACGGCCGCGGGCCGACGTGCCAACCGCCGGGTGGTCGTGCTCATCCTCTCGACCAAGCTCGCCAAGCACACCGACCCCGCCTGGGTTCCCGGCGCCGGCAGATAGGCCGGCTGGCACGGTTTCTGCAGCTTCCCTGTCGGATCGACGCCGCCGCGCCGGGAAACCGTCGCCGACGCCCGCCGCGGCGGCTCATTGTGTGACCGACATCACAGGAGGCGCCTCATGGCAGCCACGAACCTCATGAACGTGTCGAACATCGAATTCCTGCTCATCCTGGGGCGCGCGGTGTTCCTGATCTTCTCGTTCGCCCTCGCCGCCACGACGTTCACCGCGTGGCGGCGCGCCACGCGCGCTCAGACCGAGCAGGTGCTTTCCCAGGGCCGGCTGCTGCTCGATCAGCTCGCCGACATCAGAAGCACCCTCGAGGCCACCGCCCATTCCGTGACGCAGCTCGCGGAGCGGGTCGAGCATCCGACGGCGCTCGCCGCCCCTTCCCAAGGCGCCTCGCCCGGGTACCAGATCGCGATCCGCCTGGCGCGCGGGGGCGCGAGCAGCGAGGAGCTGATCTGCGGCTGCGGCCTCACGCGCACGGAAGCCGAGCTGGTGCGGCGTCTGCACGGTCCGTCGAGGCCGGAACTGCGTCAAGTTTCGTGACACGCGCCTCAAGAGCTTCCGGCGTGCGCCGATAGCTCACTTGATTATGAAATCTCGCACTCGATCGACCCCGGCTCGCAAAACCGGGCGCGGCCCCGCCGCGCGCGCCGCTTCATCCGCTCGTGGCCGACCGCGCAACACCGGCGAGCTCGCGCTGAACGCCGACTGTACGCTGGCGGAAGCGGAGGCGCTGAAAACCTCGCTCACCGGACTGCTCGATGAGCCGCAGACCGTCACGCTGGACGCCGGCGCCGTACAGCGCATCGACACCGCGGCGCTGCAGCTCCTGGCGGCCTTCGTGCGCGACCGGCGCCTTCTCGGACACAGCACCCGGTGGCGGGGGGCGCAGCAGACGTTGGAGCCTGCCGCGCGGCTGCTCGGCATGGATGGCATGCTGGAACTCGCGGGAGAGAGCCGATGACCGTCGACCTGACGCAGTTTCACGATGCTTTCTTCGAGGAGAGCTTCGAGGCGCTCGATACCATGGAGGCGGCGCTGCTGAGACTCGACATCGGCGCCCCGGACTCGGAGCTGATCAACACCATCTTCCGCGTGGCGCATTCGATCAAGGGTGGCAGCGCCACCTTCGGTTTCAGCGAGATCGCCTCCTTCACCCACAGCCTCGAGACGCTGCTCGATGAGTTGCGCAGCGGCGCCATGCCGGTGACGGTGGAGCTGTCCGATCTGCTGCTGAAA
Organism: Pseudomonadota bacterium; assembly: GCA_021850555.1. Next base: position 35,886 of record JAJZLX010000045.1, read on the forward strand.
TCGGTAGACGTGATGCGCGCCATGCTGCGCGCCGTGCAGAGCAAACAGCCCATAGACGCCCAGCGCGTCTCGGACCTTCAGTTCGACCTGGAAGTGGCGATCGCGCGCAAGAGCGAGACCGCCCCGGCCGCGCCCGGCTCCGCTCAGGGGCCCGCCATCGCCGCCTCGGCGGGCGAGCCGCCGGAGAGGGCCGATGGCCCGGTCCCGGCCGCGCAGGCTCCAGGATGGCAGATCCGCTTCCGCCCCTTCCGCGAGCTGCTGGTGCGCGGCAATGACCCGGTGCGCATGCTGCGCGAGCTTGCCGAGCTCGGCGCGCTCAAGGTGCGGATCGACACCCAGGCTCTGCCCGCCCTCGCCGACATCAATCCCCAGGACTGCCATCTCTCCTGGACGCTCGAGCTGCCCGGGAAAATTGCCGAGGAGGCGATCCGCCAGGTATTCGAATGGGCCGAAGGCGACTGCGACCTCACCATAGAGCGAGCGCCATCGGCGGCGCCCGCCGCTGCGGCAAGCGCGGCGGATCGCAGCATTCAGACTCAGACGAGCGCCGGCGCCTCCCACCCGGGGACGCCGCAAGACGCCGCGTCCGAGCCGCCCGTCCTCACACAGACACCGGCCCCCTCGCTCCCTCCGGTCTCCTCGGTCCCGCCCACCTCCCCGGCCCCGCCGCGCTCCGAGGCCACGGTGAGCGCGGTGGGGGACTCCGGCTCGATCCGCGTCAGTGTGGAGAAGATCGACGAGCTGATGAACACCGTCGGCGAGCTGGTGATCACCCAGGCGATGCTGAGTCAGCTCGGCGCGCAGATCGAGGGCCCGCAGGCCGAGCGGCTGCGCGCGGGACTGGCGCAGCTCGAGCGCAACATGCGCGAGCTGCAGGAAAGCGTCATGCGTGTGCGCATGCTTCCGATCAGCTTCGTGTTCAGCAGATTCCCGCGCATGGTACGCGACCTGGCCCATCGGCTCGGCAAGCAGATCGAGCTGAAGCTCACCGGAGAGCAGACGGAGCTCGACAAGACGGTGCTGGAGAAGATCGGCGATCCGCTGGTCCACCTGGTCCGAAACTGCATCGATCACGGCATCGAATCGCCCGAAGTGCGCATTGCCGCGGGCAAGCCCGCCGCCGGCACGGTGCACCTGGACGCCAGCCACCGCGGCGGCAACATCTCCGTGGAGGTGAGCGACGACGGCGGCGGTCTCGACAAGGCGCGCATCCTCGCCAAGGCACGCTCGCGCGCCCTGATCGGCGCCAACGAAACGCTCTCCGATTCGGAGATCCACGAGCTCATCTTCCTGCCCGGATTCTCCACCGCCGAGAAGACCACCGACCTGTCGGGCCGGGGCGTAGGCATGGATGTCGTGCGCCGCAACGTCAAGGAGCTCGGCGGCAAGATCGAGCTGGCGAGCGAGCCCGGCCGCGGTTCGCGCTTCACCATCACCCTGCCGCTGACCCTCGCCATCGTCGACGGCCAGTCGGTGGCGGTGGGCAGCGAGACCTACATCGTGCCGCTCATCTCCATCGTCGAATCGATGCAGCTGAAGCCGACGGGCGTCAACCGGCTGTCCAGCCAGGGCGAGGTGTTCTCCTTCCGGGGCGATTACCTGCCCATTCTGCGCCTGCACGAGCTGTTCGGCGTCGAGCCGAACACCCGCGCCCTGGACGAAGGACTGGTGGTCGTGGCCGAGGGCGACGGCCGGCGGGTCGGGCTCTTCGTCGACGATCTGCTCGGCCAGCAGCAGGTGGTCATCAAATCCCTGGAAGCCAACTACGGACACATCGACGGCATCTCCGGCGCAACCATCCTCGGCGACGGCTCGGTGGCTCTCATTCTGGATGTCCCCGGCCTGATCCGCGTCGCCTCCATGCGCGCGGCGGCCTGATTGCCTAACGGCCAGGAGTCAAACTCATGTCAACAAAAACGACATCCGAACAGCAGCAGAGGGCCGGTGACAGCTCCCAGGTCCTCACCTTCGTGCTGGGAAACGAGACTTACGGGGTCGACATCCTGCGCGTGCAGGAAATCCGCGGCTGGTCGGCGGTAACCAAGATTCCGCACGCCCCGGCGCACGTGCTCGGAGTACTCAATCTGCGCGGCTCGATCGTGCCGATCGTCGACCTGCGCATGCGCTTCGCCCTGGAGCGCGCTGAATACACCGCGGTCACCGTGATCATCGTGATGTCGGTCGTCACTCCATCCGGACGCAGGGACTTCGGCGTGGTCGTCGACGGGGTTTCCGACGTGGTCGACGTCAATTCCGCGGAAATCAAGCCTGCGCCCGAGCTCGGAACGCGCTCCGCCACCGATTACCTCCTCGGACTGGTCTCCATCGCCGAGCGCATGGTCGTGCTGCTCGACATCGACCGGCTGATCGGCCGGGATCTGACCGTGGTGCCGGGCGCCGCGGAGGAATCGCAAGAGGAGCACGCCGCCGACGGCGCCACTGCGGGCTCGCTCGCCGCCAACGCGGCGTGATCGGGGGAAAGATGAACGGTCTGAAGAATCTGTCGCTGGGCTCGAAGATGCTGCTCGTCTTCGCCGTGCCGGCATGCGTCCTCGGCGCGGCGGCCCCGTTAGCCGGCTGCGGGCTCGCCCTTGGATTGACCGCGGCAGCGGTGCTCGGCGGCGGAGCACTCGCCTTCCTCACCGGACGGGCCGCCGATGCCGCGCTGAGACGCGCGACGGCCGCCGTTCAGTCACTGAGCGAGGGGCGGATCGATGTGCCTGTGTCCGGCGAGGGGGCGCACGGATTTGCCGCCCTGGCGAGCGCCCTCGAGACGCTGCGCGGCGCGCTGCGCACGCACAGGGATGAGGCCGCCGAAGAGCGCGCGCGCGCGGCCGCGGCGCTCGAGAAGACCGAAACGTCGCCTCAGAGCCATGCCTCGCAAACCAGCCTCGCCGAGCAGATCGAGCTCACGGTGGCGGCGACCCAGGACGTGGTCAAGGCGGCCACGCATGGAGACCTGAGCCGCCGGCTCGACACCGGCATCGACAACGCGGAGCTGCGCTCCATGGCCGAGGGCATCAACTTGCTGCTCGAGAACATGTCGGCCATGGTCCGCGAGATCAAGGCGACGTCCGAGGAGGTCAGACTCGCGGCCGAGGAGATCTCCACCGGCAACGAGAATCTCTCACAGCGCACCGAGGAGCAGTCCTCCTCGCTCGAGGAGACCGCCTCCTCCATGGAGGAGATGACCACCACGGTCAAGCAGAACGCCGACAACGCCTCGCAAGCCAACCAGCTGGCGCTCGCCGCGCGCGAGCAGGCGGAGAAAGGCGGCGTGATCGTCAATCAGGCGATCACCGCGATGTCCGAGATCAACCAGTCCTCGAGGAAGATCGCCGACATCATCGGCGTCATCGACGAGATCGCCTTCCAGACCAACCTCCTGGCGCTCAATGCCGCAGTCGAGGCCGCCCGCGCCGGCGAGCAGGGTCGCGGCTTCGCCGTGGTGGCGAGCGAGGTGCGCAGCCTCGCGGGGCGCTCGGCCACGGCCGCCAAGGAGATCAAGGGCCTCATTCAAGACAGCGTGCGCAAGGTCGAGGACGGCTCGGCGCGGGTCACCCAATCGGGCCATACGCTCGAGGAGATCGTCGCCTCCGTCAAGAAGGTCTCTGACATCGTGGCCGAGATTGCGGCCGCTTCGCGCGAGCAGTCCTCGGGCATCGAGCAGGTCAACCGCGCGGTGATGCAGATGGACGAGCTCACCCAGCAGAACGCCACGGTCGTCGAGCAGGCCACGACCGCGGCGCGCAACATGACCGGTCTCACCCAGAGCCTCAACCAGAGCATGGCGCGCTACCGGCTCGCGGAAAGGCATCACCCGGCTGCGGACGACGCCGGAACGTCCACGTGGCGGCGCGCGGCCGTCGGGGGTTGATCGACATGCCCAAACTGACGCTCAACCACCTGAGACTGTGGCAGAAGCTCACCGTTCTCGTGCTGGCGATGAGCCTGCCGGCGACGCTGGTCGGACTCTTCTATTGGTATTCCGCCGGCGGCACCCTGAGCCAGGCCCGCGGCGAGCTTGCCGGCATCCGCTATCTGAGCGGCATCGGATCGCTCCAGACGGCGCTCCTGACCCGGGAAGGCCGCGCGTTCGCGCTGGCAAGCGGTGATGCCGCCGCCAAGCCGGCCCTGTCCGCCGCGCAGCGGCACGTGAGCGGCGCGCTGCATCGGCTGGCCGGCATCAACGCCAGGCTGGGGGAACGCTACGGGGTCAGGAAGGACTTCCGCGCCGTTCAGAGTCAGTGGGCCGCCATCGAAGGGGTGACCCAGCCTGCCCAGCAGGTGGCTGCGGCAAACGCCGCGCTTCTCGCCCGGCTCGGCCGTTTGAGCGAGGCGGTCGCCACCGGCTCGCGGGCCACCTCAGATCCGGACCCGCAGATCCGCAGTCTCGTGCAGATCGTTTCCCGTTATGTGCCGGCCGCTCTTTCGGATGAAGCGGCGCTGCGCCGCTACGCGGAGGATGCGGCCTCCAAAGGATACCTGGGCGGAGACGACGGGATGGGCATCCGTATCGCCCACAGCCGTCTTCTGACCGACTTTCAGATGATCCACACGGCGCTCGGACAGGTTGCGCCGAAGATCGCCGGCCCGCTGTCCGATGGATTGCGCACCGCCATCCGGCAGGCGCACGCCTACTACGCGACCGTCACGGCGCAAGTCCTGAATGCCAACAATCTGAAGATCAGCGTCGGAGCGCTGCACGAGGCCGGCCGGGGCGCCCGCGCTGCATTGAGCGGCCTGCTCGCCGCGAGCAGTTCAGCCGCCGCCGCCGCGGCGCACGCCCGGGTTTCCTCCCTCAGCGCCGAGCGCGACCTCAACCTGGCGCTGGTGCTGATCGCCATAGTCCTGATTCACGCGCTCACCTGGGTGATGGAGCGCTCTCTCACCAGCCCCATGAAGCGTGCGGTGGCGATCTTCGAGCGCATCGCCGCCGGACGTTACGACAGCGAGATCGAGACGAATCGGACGGATGAGCTCGGGCAGGTCCTCAAGGCCCTCGCCGCCATGCAGGCAAAGCTGCGCGCCCAGATCGAGAACGAGCGCGCGGTGGCCGCCGAGAACTCGCGCATCCGTCAGGCTCTCGACAAGGCCTCCACCGGCGTGCTGCTCGCGGACGCGCAGCACCGGATCATCTACGTCAACGAAGCCGCCGAGACCGGCTTCACCCGCCACGCCGCAGAGCTGCGCCGCAGCCTCACCGGATTCGACCCGGCGAAACTGCGCGGCTCGAGCCTGGAGGCGCTCTCGAGCTCGCCCGCGCAAGAGCGCCGTGTGCTCGACGGCCTGCACGCCGTGCGCACCGAGGAGCGCGCGTTCGGCGCGCTGAATTTCCGCATCACCACCAGCCCGGTCACCGGCGAGCGCGGCGAGCGCCTGGGCACGGTGATGGAGTGGACCGAGCGGACGCAGGAGATGCGGGTGGAGCAGGAGCTGCAAGTCGTGCTCGCCGCCGTGAACAGCGATGACCTCACCCGGCGCATCGAGCTCGACAACAAGTCGGGATTCTTCGCCGCGCTCGGCGCGGGCGTCAACCGCCTCGCCGACAACCTGGCCGAGATCATCGCCCGGGTCAAGGGGGCGGCGCGGGAGATTCTGCTCGGCGCCGAGGAGATCACCACCGGCAACTCCAACCTGTCCACCCGGACCGAGGAGCAGGCTTCCTCGCTCGAGCAGACGGCCTCCTCCATGGAGCAGATGACCACCACGGTCAAGCAGAACGCCGACAACGCCGCCCAGGCCAATCAGCTGGCGCTGGCGGCCCGCGACCAGGCCGAGCAGGGCGTGACGGTGGTCGGCAAGGCCGTGCAGGCAATGACCGGCATCGACGAGTCCGCCCAGAGGATCGCCGACATCATCGGTGTCATCGACGAGATCGCCTTCCAGACCAACCTCCTGGCGCTCAACGCCGCCGTAGAGGCGGCCCGCGCCGGCGAGCAGGGCCGCGGCTTCGCCGTCGTGGCGAGCGAGGTGCGCAACCTCGCCGGCCGCTCGGCCACCGCGGCGAGGGAGATCAAGTCCCTGATCCAGGACAGCGTCAAGAAGGTTGCCGACGGATCGCAACTGGTCACCGACTCCGGTCAGACCCTCGGCGAGATCGTCACCTCCGTCAAGAAGGTCTCCGACATCGTGGCGGAGATCGCGGCGGCCTCGCGCGAGCAGTCCTCGGGCATCGAGCAGGTCAACCGCGCGGTGATGCAGATGGATCAGATCACCCAGCAGAACGCCGCGCTGGTGGAGGAAACGATCGCCTCCTCCCAGGTCATGACCGGCCATGTGCGCGGTCTCAACGAGACGCTCGCGCGCTTCAAGCTCAACGAAGGCGCTCGGCGCGAGAGCTCCGGCGAGGGGCGGGCGGCCGAGGCGGACACCGACGCGCCAAAAGTTGCTGTCGGTGAGAGCCGATGAGCCGGCGCGAGCGAGCGCGCGGCCCCATGAACCATCAGCATCAGGACAAGACACCATGCGACTTCTAAACCGTCTGAAGCTCTGGCAGAAGCTCGGACTGCTGGTGGCGGCCATGGCGGTGCCGACGGCTCTGCTCGGGTTCTTCTACCTGAGCGCCGCGAACCATGAGGTGTCCCAAGCGCGCAACGAGCTCGACGGCGCCCACTACGCGCATCGCCTCGGCTCCGTGCTGGCCGAGGTGTCCAAACACCGCAGCCTGCTGTTCGCGCTGCTCACCGGAGACTCGGCGGAGTCCGGCGCCGTGGCCGCCTCCGAGGCGCGCATGCACAAGTTGCTGTCCGAAGTGGACGCCGTCAATGCCACCGTGGGTGGCAAGCTCGATGTCACCCGGCAGTGGCAGGCGGTGAAAAGCGGCTGGGCGGCGCTCAAGAGCGGTGAGTCGAAGATGACGGCGGATCAGGCGGCGGCGCAGCATGATGCGCTCATCGCCAGGATCGTCGGCCTCGGCCGGCTCGTGGTCGCCCGCTCCGCGCTCAACGTCGATCCCTCGCCGCAGACCGCCGCGCTCATCCGCGTCGCCACGCAGGACGTTCCCAACGCGCTGATAGCCTCCGGCGAGGTTCAGTGGTATGCGACCAGCGCGGCAATCAAGGGGTACCTCGGCGGCGGCGACTCGCGGGCGATCCAGATCTACCACCGGCAGGTGCTCGAGGACTTCGCCCAGGCGAGGCGCGACCTGAATGGCGCCTCGCATGCGGCCCGCTCCCGGATACAGCCGATGCTGAGATCGGCGCTCGCCTCATTCAACGCCTCGTTCAATCTCATCCGCAGGCGCGTTCTCGACGCGCACAAGATGACCATCACCACCGCGGCACTGTTCGCCAACTCTCAGTCCGTCAACGCCGGCCTGCAGAAGCTGCTGGACGCCAGCTACTCGGCCATGGACGCCGCCGTGCAGCACCGGCTCTCGCAGGTGACCGCCTCGCGCGCCCTGACCCTGGGGGTGACCCTTGCGGCTCTGCTGATCGCCGTCGCCCTCTCGTGGTTCATGGCCACCGCCCTGTCCGCCCTCATCACGCGGGCGATCACGGTGTTCGAGCGCATCTCGGCCGGCCAGTACGACAACCGGATCGAGCTCAACGGATCGGACGAGGCCAACCAGGTGCTGCGCTCCCTCGACGAGATGCAGGGGAAGCTGCGCGCGCAGATCGAGAACGAGCGGCTCGTCGCCACCGAGAACGCCCGCATCCGCCAGGCGCTCGATAGCGTCTCCGCAGGCGTGATGGTGGCCGACGCCGACTCGAGCATCATTTATCTCAACCCGGCGGCCGCCAACGTCCTGACCGCGGCCGAGCAGGACATCCGCCGGGATCTGCCCGGATTCAGCGCCGCGACGATTCGCGGCTCGAGCATGGACCTCTTCCACCGCGACCCCGCCCATCAGCGCAGCCTCATCGAGAAGCTCTCCGGTGCGCATCGGACCGACCTCGTGCTCGGCGGACATTCCTTCGCGCTCACCTTCAATCCGGTCGAGAGCGAGGGCGAGCGCATCGGCACGGTCGTCGAATGGAAGGATCGCACCCAGGAAGTCGCCGTCGAGAAGGAAATGCAGGACATGCTCTCGGCGGTGACCGCCGGGCGGCTCGGCAAGCGTATCGCGACCGGCGGCAAGAGCGGCTTCTTCGAGGTCATGAGCTCCGGAGTCAACCGTCTGGCCGACAACATGGCCGAGGTTGTCTCGCGGGTCAAGGAGGTGGCCATCGAGGTGCACCGCGGAGCCGATGAGATCTCCTCCGGCAACGCCAATCTCTCCCAGCGCACCGAGGAGCAGTCCTCCTCGCTCGAGGAGACGGCCTCTTCCATGGAGGAGATGACCACCACCGTCAAGCAGAACGCGGACAACGCCGCCCAGGCCAATCAGCTGGCGCTTGCCGCCCGCGAGCAGGCCGAGAAGGGCGGCACGGTGGTCGGCCAGGCGGTGGCGGCCATGTCCGATATCAATCAGGCCTCGAAGAAGATTGCCGACATCATCGGCGTCATCGACGAGATCGCATTCCAGACGAACCTCCTGGCGCTCAACGCCGCCGTCGAGGCTGCCCGCGCCGGCGAGCAGGGTCGCGGCTTCGCCGTCGTGGCGAGCGAAGTGCGCAACCTCGCCGGCCGCTCCGCCACGGCCGCCAAGGAGATCAAGGGTCTCATTCAAGACAGCGTGCGCAAGGTCGAGGACGGTTCGGTCCTGGTCACCCAGTCCGGGCAGACGCTCGAGAAGATCATGGCCGCGGTGAAGAAAGTCTCGGACATCGTGGCCGAGATCGCTGCGGCCTCCCGCGAGCAGTCCTCCGGCATCGAGCAGGTCAATCGGGCGGTGATGCAGATGGATGAGCTCACGCAGCAGAACGCCGCGCTCGTCGAGCAGGCGACCGCCGCCTCCCAGTCCATGGTCGAGCAGGTGCGCGGTCTGAACGAGATACTCGGCCGCTTCGATGTAGGCGATTCGTACGGCGAAGAGCGTTCGGGCTCTGCGAGTCGCACCGCAGTGAGTGGGCGCGCACCGGGCGGCCCGCAATCTTTCGCCGCCGCAGGTGCAGCCGCCGTTGCCGGCCGCACCAAGGGCGCCCGCAATACCGCCCCACCCCCCGTGGAGCGGCGCAAGGCCAATCGGCCGTGGGGCCAACGCCCGGCCGCGAGCCCGGCCGCCGCGCCACCGGCCCGCGGCGCGCCGAAGCTCGCCGCCGTCTCCTCGGGCGGCGCCGAGCCTGCCGTCGCCGAGGACTCGGAGTGGCAGGAATTCTGATCATGTCCCGAAACGATACAAACCTTGGAGCGCGAAGATGGCGCGGATACTCGCGGTAGACGATTCGGCGTCGATGCGCCAGATGGTCGGCATCACCCTCTCGGGCGCAGGCCACCAGGTGCAGCAGGCCGCCGACGGAGTGGAGGCGCTCGAGATCGCGGAGCGGCACACGTTCGACCTCGTCATCACCGACGTCAACATGCCGAACATGGACGGCATCACGCTGGTACGCGAGCTTCGAGCCCGGGCGAGCTACCGGTACGTGCCGCTTCTCGTGCTCACCACGGAAGCCACCGTCGAGCGCAAGCAGCAAGGCAAGGCCGCCGGCGCCACCGGCTGGCTGGTCAAGCCGTTCAATCCCGAGCGGCTGCTCGCCACGGTCACCAAAGTGCTCAGTTGATTGCCGATTTCCCTCATACGCTTGCAACGAGGTTCCCCATGAAAGCACCCAAAATCCTCGCCACCCTGGCGTTCGCCTGCGCCATGAGCGCGACGGCCTACGCGAACTGCCGCCTGCCGACGGCGCCCAGCAAGATTCCCGATGGGGCCACCGCCAGCAAGCAGCAGATGATCACGGCCATGCAGACCATCCAGGAGTACAACCACGACGTTCAGACCTACCTGAAGTGCCTCGACTTCGAGGTCCGTCAGAACCAGATGAGCTCTGACGACCAGGTGAGCCTGCACAACGCGGCGGTCAACCAGCTCAAGCGCATCGCCGCCGAGTTCAACAAGCAGGTCGTGACCTTCAAGTCCAAGCACAGCTGAGGCGCCGATCTGCCCGGATGCCGACTTGACGCCCGCATCCGCCCCCCGGCGGCACGCGCCCGGGGGCGGATCTAAGGTCCCCCACGCGTGCGCCTCCGCCGTGTGGCCCAGCAGCGATGGCCAGACATGACGCGACACACATACATGCACCAACCGGCGGCGGGCGCTCCCTCCGAGCCCGGCGGGCCCGCTGAGCTGGTACGCTCCGCGGAAGCCTCCGCCGCGCTCATCGAGCTCGCGATCAGCGAATCGCAGCGACCCGTCGAAACACTCGGGGAAGCGCTGCGGCGCATCTCCGCGGCGACTGCGGCCGGCGAGCGCCCGCTCGCGGCCGACGTCGCGGCCTGCATCGAGAGTCTGCAGTTCCACGACCGCATGATCCAGCAGCTGACTCATGTGCGCGATCTGCTCGCGGGCGCCGCAGCGGCCGAGCCGGCGCGGCAGGACCGGCCAGGCTGGCCGGCGCTGCGCGAAGCGCTGCGCTCGCGCTTCACTTCCGAATCGCACCGGCTGCTGTTCAATCTGCTGATGCCGGACGAGGCCGGTCATGATCACATCCAGCTGCGCGCCGACGAGGGCAGCGTGGAGTTGTTTTGAGCGCACGCGCCACCTCCCAGCCGGATGCCGGCTCGCCGCGGCTGCGGGAGTTCGCCTTCCACGAGCAGGACTTCCAGGCGTTGCGCTCGCTCGTGAAGTCCCTCACCGGCATCAATCTGACCGAGCAGAAGCGCGAGCTGGTGTACGGCCGCCTGACAAGGCGCCTGCGGGCGCTGGGACTGAAGAGCTTCGCGGAATATCGGGAGCTGCTCGCGGGCGACGGGCGCGAGCTCACCGAGCTGTGCAACGCCATCACCACCAATCTCACCGCCTTCTTCCGCGAGCCGCACCACTTTCAGTATCTGCGCGAGCAATGGCTCGAACCGCTCATCGCCAACGCGCGCGCCGCCCGGCGCCTGCGCATCTGGTCGGCCGGCTGCTCGACGGGCGAGGAGCCCTACTCCATCGCCATGACCGTGCTCGAGACCCTGCCGCATCCGGGCAGCTGGGACGTGCGCATCCTCGCAACCGATCTCGACTCGGAGGTGCTGCAGCGCGCCCGTCGCGGCGCCTACGCCCCGGAGCGCACGGCCAACCTCTCGCACGAGCGCCTCGATCGATTCTTCGTCGCCCGGTCCGAAGGACGGACCACGGTCCACCAGGTGATCCCGGAGCTCGCCTCCCTGGTCACCTTCAAGCAGCTAAATCTCATGCACCCGCTGCCGATGAAAGGACCATTGGACGTCATTTTTTGCCGCAACGTGGTGATCTACTTCGACAAGGACACGCAGCGCGACCTGTTTGCGCGCATCTGCCGGCTGCAGCGGCCGTCAGATCTGCTGTTTCTGGGACATTCGGAAAGCCTGTTCAAGGTCTGCGACAGCTATGGCCTCATTGGCAAAACGGTCTACCGGCGGGTCTGAGACTGGATCCGGCCGGCACGGGGACGGCCAGGCCGAGCGCGCGTGCCTGGCACCGGCCTCGCCCGATCCCGAGCCGCCGCCGCCACTGCCGGGCTTCGAGCAATTTCAACGCCACTGGGACCGCGAGAACGCCTGCTGGGCGGTGAAGATCCTGCCCGGCGAGTACTACGTCACCCGTTACGAGGAGGCGGTGAGCACGGTGCTCGGCTCATGCGTGTCGGCCTGCGTGCGCGATCCGGTGCGCGGTGTCGGCGGCATGAACCATTTCATGCTGCCCGAGGACGCCTCCCTCGGACCGAACGACTGGCTGGATCCGGCCGTCGGGCTCGCCACACGGTACGGCTCCTATGCGATGGAGAGCCTGATCAACGACCTGCTGAAGCTCGGAGCGGCCCGCGAGCGGCTGGAAATCAAGCTGTTCGGCGGCGGGAAGATCCTCTCGGCCATGACCGACGTCGGCGGCCGCAATATCCGCTTCATCCACGACTACATGGCGATCGAGGGATACAGGGTGGCCGCCGAAGACCTCGGCGGCACGAGTCCGCGCAAGGTGATTTACTTTCCGACAAGCGGCCGGGCGCGGCTGCGCAAGCTCCGTCCGGTGGAAAACCGCATCATCAGCCGTCACGAGCAGCTCTACCTGGAGAGCCTCGGCAGACAGGCGGCCGGCGGCGAAGTGGAGCTGTTCACATGACAGGCCAAGGCGCAAGCCCGCTGTCCGGGCGTGTGGCCGGCCCGGTCCGGCGGCGCATCCGGGTGCTCATCGTCGATGACTCGGCGCTGGTGCGCAGCCTGCTAACCGAGATGCTCGGCTCCGCGCCCGACATAGAAGTGGCGGGCGTCGCGGCCGACGCGCATGCCGCGCGCGAGAAGATCAAGCGCCTCAATCCGGATGTGCTCACGCTCGATGTCGAGATGCCGAGAATGGACGGCATCACCTTTCTGCGCAATCTCATGCGCCTGCGGCCGATGCCGGTGGTCATGGTCTCCTCGCTCACCGAGCGAGGCGCGGATGTGACGCTCGATGCGCTCACGCTGGGAGCGGTCGACTATCTGCCCAAACCCAAGATCGACCTTGCTGCGACACTGCAGGACTATCGCGACGAGCTCATCGAGAAGATCCGCACCGCCGCCTGCGCCAGCGTGCAGGCGCTCGCCCCCCAGCGCGCCGCGCTCTCCCCGGGGCCGGCCCACAGCGCCGATGCCGTGCTGCCGAAGGCCGCCGGCCCGAGGCAGCTTCGCACGACCGACCGCATCATCGCCATCGGCGCCTCGACCGGCGGCACCGAGGCCATCAAGGAGGTGCTCACTCGCCTGCCCCCGGACTGCCCGGGCGTCGTAATCGCACAGCACATTCCGAAAGCGTTCAGCGGGCCGTTCGCGCGGCGCATGGACGGCTGCAGCGCGGTCTCGGTGTGCGAGGCGCAGGACGGCCAGCAGATCCTCGCCGGCCATGCCTACATCGCCCCGGGCGATCGCCACCTGCTGGTGGTGCGCGACGGTGCCCGCTATGTCTGTCGCCTCGATGACGGCGTCCCGGTGAACCGGCACAAGCCCTCGGTGGACGTGTTGTTCCGCTCCGTGGCGCAGAACGCCGGCCGCAACGCCATCGGCGCCCTGCTCACCGGCATGGGCAAGGACGGCGCACGCGGCCTGAAGGAAATGCTCGAAAGCGGCAGCCGCACGGTGGCCCAGGACGAGGCGACGAGCGTGGTATGGGGCATGCCCGGAGAGGCTGTTGCCCTCGGCGCAGCCGAGCATGTCGTGCCTCTCGAGGCTGTCGCCGCGCGGATACGCCAGCTGGCCGATGCCATGGACCTCACCCGCGAGCAGCGGGCCGTGCAGGGAGAGGCCTGAACCGTGAGCCACGTACTGGCGCGCTCGATGCATCGAGCCGAACATCAGCCTGCCGACCCGGAGCCAGCGACGAGGCCGCCCGCTTGAACAGTCCCGCCAGAGAGACTCCCGCTTCCTCCTCCAGCACGGAGGTCTTCGCCTTCGTCCAGGCCCTCGCCGCCGAGCTCTCCGGCGGCAAAGTGGACCTGCCGAGCTTCCCGGACATCGCCCTCAGGGTCCGGCAGGTGCTCTCGGACGAGGAGGTCTCGCAGGAGAAGGTCGTGCGGGTGGTCGGCTCCGAGCCGATGCTGGCCGCGCGATTGCTGCAGATCGCAAACTCCGCGGCCATCAACTTCAGCGGCCGGTCCATCACCGATCTGCGCAGCGCCATCGCGCGGCTGGGATTCAACATGGTGCGCTCCGCGGCCATCGCCTTCGCCATGTCGCAGCTGAAGAGATCCTCGGAGCTGAAGGGGCTGGAGCGGCCGCTCGAGGAGCTGTGGCAGCGCAGCGCTTCGGTCGCCGCCACCTCCTACGTGGTCGCCAAGCGCTTCTCGCGCGTCAATCCCGATACGGCCATGCTGGCGGGACTGCTGCACGGCATCGGCAAGCTGTACATCCTCACTCGCGTCGGAAACTACCCGGGACTGGTCGCCGATGAGGCCACTTACAACTCCATCGTGCGCGACTGGCATGCCTCGATCGCCAAGGCGCTGCTCGAGAACTGGGAGATGGCCGAGGAAATCGTGCAGGCGGTGAGCGAGTACGAGGACCTGGAGCGCAAGGGCGCCGGCACGCCCGACCTGACCGACGTGCTCACGGTAAGCCACCTGCTCGACGCCTTCAAAGACCATCCGGAAACGCTGGAGCTCAACATGCATGACGCCGCCGCCTGCCGGCGCATGCAGATCGACGCTGCGGGCTACCGCAATCTGATCGAAGAGTCGGAGCACGAAATAGACGCCCTGCGCGAAGCGCTCGGCGTCTGAGCCCCGACCGCATCACCGCACTCATGCAAGCCCAACTCCTCGATTCAACGGCAAGCCGCGCCACCGGCGCAACCGAGCGCGACGTCGCCTTCATCTTCGTGCAGGCGCTGGCCGCCGAGCTCTCGGGAGGCAGGGTCGAGCTGCCCGGATTTCCGCACATCGTCGTGCGCATTCAGCGAGTTCTCAACGACGAGCAGGCCGACACCGCCCGCATCGTGCGGGTCATCGGCGGTGAGCCGGTTCTCGCCACGCAGCTGGTGCGCATGGCGAACTCCGCAGCCTTGAACCCCGAGGGCGTGCCGGTCACGGATCTGCGCTCGGCCGTCACCCGGGTCGGCCTCGACACCGTGCGGACGGCGACGATTGCCTGCGCGATGCGCCAACTGCGCAACGCGCCCACATTGCGCGGGCTCGAGGCCCAGCTGGGCGTGCTGTGGCGGCGCTGCGTGCTGGTGGCGAGCCTGAGCTTCGTCATCGCCCGGCGGCTCACACAGGTCATCGCCGATACGGCACTGCTCGCCGGCCTGCTGCAAGGGGTCGGGCGCCTGTATATCCTCACTCGCGCCAGCCGCCACGGCTCGCTGTTCCGCGACGCGGCGGCCTATCAGGCGATCGAGCGTGCGTGGCATCGCAGCATCGCGGCAGCGCTCCTCGAGAACTGGGGCATGGCGGAGGAGATCGTTTACGCCGTTCAGGAATCCGAAAATTACGAGCGCGAGACCCGGGGCCAGCCGGGACTCGCCGACGTGCTGCTCGCCGGCACGCTGCTTGCGGATATCGGCGATCCGCTGGCGCTCGCCGAAGTCGTTCAGGCAGCCAAGCCCCTGCAGCGTCTGGGGCTGGATCCCGAGGGCTGTCAGGCGCTTCTTGACGAATCCGCCCAGGAAATCTCCGCGCTACGCGAAGCGCTGGGCTGACGTCTCAAATACTCACGAATTTCCCGGTCTGCGCGAGCTTGCGCGCCGCCGCGCTGGGCCGGGCACGACGCCCGGATCCAGCGCTTCATGCCTCAACGCTGGCGTCCATCGCCTACGGTCAACCCTGCCGCGTGAAGCGCAGGCGCGACATAGGCATAGGGACATGCCCGCCGCCGAAGGCGGCGAGCGGCACGCAAAAACCACGCTTTTTGCGCGCCGCCGCGCTGGGCCGGGCACGACGCCCGGATCCAGCGCTTCA
>JAJZLX010000065.1:0-6513 GCA_021850555.1 Pseudomonadota bacterium
CGGCCCAGCAGCCGAGCAGCACCATGGCGAGTGCGCCCAGCATCTGGCCCCAGAGAATCTTCGTCCCGGTCATCGACCCCGCTCATGGATGCGAACGGGGCACAGATAGAAAGACGGAAACTCCGCCACGCAACAGCAAAGAACGGCAATCGTAGAGGATCGAAGAAATAGAAACGGACGGCGGGTTGCGCCCTCCGTTCCAGGCTCCAGGCTCAGATCACCTGGATCGGGCCCGGATATCGCGCGAGGTTGGCGTCCGCGGTGAGCAGCATGATCCCTTCCACCAGCGCCTGCGCGATCAGCATGCGGTCGAACGGGTCTTTGTGCAGCGGCGGCAGGAGGTCGAGGGCGACGGCATGCGCGCTGGTGACGGGAAGCTCGGCATAGCCGTTATCGAGCAGCCCGCGCCGCAACAGCCGCGCGTCGGCACGGAAATCCGCCCGTCCCAGTTGCTGCTTGATCGCCACCTCCCAGAGACTGGCGGCGCTGAACACCAATTCGTTCGCTTCATCCTCAAGCAGTGCCCGCGCGGCGCGCGGCAGCCGCCGCGGGGTGCCCGCCGCCCAGAGCAGCACATGGGTATCGAGCAGCAGTTTCATGCCGGCGCGCTCAGCCGGCCTCTGCCCCGAACAGGCGCGCGATCTCCGCGGCGCCCATGGTATCGAAATCCTCCGGGACGGCGATCTGGCCCTTGAGGAAGCCGAGGCGGCGCGGGTGCGCCGGGGCCTCGAGCGCGGTGAGCTTCACCAAGGGCTTGCCAGCCTTGGCGATGATCACCTGCTCCCCCTGCGCGGCCTGCTCGATCAGGCGGGACAGATGGGTCTTGGCGTCGTGGATGTTGACGGTGGACATGGGTTGCCTCGGGCGGACTTAGTCTAGTTAGACTAGTCCGGAGATCGGGCCCGCGCAACCTGGTGATAGAACTCTGACGCTTGGTGCGGGCAGTTAGCGGCCGGAGTCGACACAAGTCGGGCATAGCCTGGCCCGGAAAGGCGCTCCAGGAGCAGATATTCAGCGCCCACGTCTGCCTATAACAACGCGCCCAAGTTGGTCATGCGGCTGGCATATCTGGCATCCCGGTAGCGGACAAGCTCATCAGCCGGTTGAGCGGCGGAGATCCGGGGGGACGAGACTGCGAGGCGATATTAGCCGAGGGGATCGAGAAGCTCACCGCCGCCACGCCGGATGCTGACACAGTCATCACATAGTCGCAGCGAGGGTACCCCGGGCATGGTATCGGCGCTGTTTAGCAGCCGATAGTCGCGGGCGGGATCGCCACATGATGAGCACACATCGGCAGAGCCTGCGTGCGCTATCCACCTTCGCGCGATCGCGCCTAGATTAGGTTCAACCCGATCAACGATTGAAAACCAGAGTTCGGAATGCGGCACAATCCGCTCCAAATGGCAGCCGACGTCCTCAGGGAAGTGGCGCTGCAGCCACGTGAGTGCTGTATCACAACGGAGCTGATGGGTTCGGACTAGTTGTTCGTAGAGTGTGATCAGTAAAGCTGTAGTATGACGCCTTGAATTTTGGTAAACTGTGCGATAATGTTTGAGATTAACGGCAAAGCGAATACCGCCGGAATAGGTTTCGCGGATTGTTGAGACGCAATATGCCCTTAGGTCAGCCGAGGTCGCATCGTTGAAAATAGAGTCCATTGCGTCGGCGTCATAGTGGAATGGATTGACTTTACGGTCGATCTTCCAGAGATCAAGATAACCCGATTCGCGATAGGCCTGGGCAATTTGGGAATCCCACTCTGGGTGCTGTTGTACGAGCCGATCGAGATCGCTAAAATGCTCGACCGAAGGGTCGAGTTTCCGGGCGACTGCCAGAATGGCATTTGTGCTCTTTTGCATTATATCTATTTGATTTGGGCGCTCGCGCCGTGCGGAAAGTTCGTGCTCCGGCGCGTCCTCGGTGATGTCGCTGAGTTCGTGCAGAAAAGGACTGACGCGCAAATCCTCTGGGGTGCAGTAGTCTTCATCTCGAACTAAATGCAATCCAATACTCGCATATGCGCGTGCGACCAACCGAGAGCAGAACTGGCGGTTGTTTCGAGGCTTTGGTCCACCAAGCACCGACCGCGCTGCCTCAGCCTTCGAGTAGCGAGCGCCGATTTGCGATCGAGCAAACTCAATGAGTTGAGCCAGTTGCACGTCGCTGAGTGGACTTCGCACGCGGAAGGCGTACACCTTTTCGTCGAGCTCAAAGAGCTCCCGTTGAAGATTGCGGGCGTGGACACCGACCGACGTGGAGTCGATAATCGAACCATGCTGAACGCAGATCATGGCATGTGAGACTACGCCCTTCGTAGACATCCGGATGCCCCTTCCCAACTTGGTCGGCCGGGCGGTGAGCACAATGTCACCGGGTTGAAGGCGATCGATCTTTAGTCTTTTCATTGCCGTGGAATTCCCATTTCGACGCCATTTCCGGTAAGAGCCAATGGCCGTCGTGACGCGAATGTCTGCTTCAGACCGGCCCCGCCTCAAAGCCGACAGGCAGAAATCCACCCGTTGCGGTAGTCTGAACCCGGTACGAAGCTTCAGACTTTTACCACTAAGTTCCTCCGGCGCGACCTGGAGACCCTGGGCTTCACCTGCGCATCAGATCCCTAGCCCCCGATCCCGGCCGATCTGCCAGGAAATCCCACCGTCGGTGACGAGCCCGACGACCTCGCGACCAAGGCTGCGCTCGATCACCGGCCGCCACGGGACCAGGGTGAATTCCTGGGCGTTCTCGACCAGGGCGTAGCGACCGGAGGCGAACTGGATCGCCTCGCGGTAGGTGCCGCGGATCGTGTCGCCGCGCGCCGGCATCCGGAACGGCACGGCGCGCGTCGTCGCCAGTTCGCCGCCGGCGCGCGCGATTTCGCGGCGCTCCAGCGTCGCGAGCAGGTCCCGGCGATAGCGCACGCCCCCGTCCGCGTCATGGCGCGCATCGCCATGGGCGAGGTGGTGCTTGCGGCGGTGCTCTAGGGCGGCTTCGACCGCCAGCCCGAACCCGCCTTGCGTGAGCGGGACCGGGTCGCGAGCCACCAGTTGGCGGTCGAGCCAGGTCGCCCCGTCGCTGCGGATCTGGGCTTCCAGGTCGAGCACGGACAGCACGCGCAGGCTGGGTTTCTGGTTGCGGTCCGTGTCGTGGCGGGCAGCCTGCTGTTCCAGATCCGGCGGGATGCGCCAATGGTCAGCGTCGAGCCGCCGGACCACGCGAGCGCGCCGAAGCGCCTCCAGGCGGCGGACATGCGCTTCGACATGGGCCTCCGGATCTGCAATGCCGGGATCGGCGCGCGCGATGGCGAGGTGGTCCGCAGGCCGATAGACGCCGGCGTTCTGGTGGGCGAGGTCGGCGATGTTCCGATCCGCGGCGCGCGGCGCTCCGCGTTCCGCAGCAAGTTCCACGATGGCCCCGATCGGCGGGTTGGCGGCATCCGCGCCGGTGGCGGGGAGTTCGACGTAGTGGATCCGTCCGTCGAGGCCATCGACGATCAGATGGACCCGATCGCCCAGTTCGTCGCCAGCAAGCCCCCGGCCCAGCAGTCGTCCGGTGATGGATGCGGCGAGCGGCTCGCGAAGGTCGTGAATGGCGAACTGCTCAGCCCCGCGCTCCGCGCCCTGATGGGTCAGCGCGTGGTGCATGGTCTTGATGATGTCTCCGCGCTCGCCGAGGGCGCGCAGCGTCTCCTCCATCCCGGGAGCCAGGCGCCAGCGGCCGGCGGCGATCGCCTCGGCCAATCCCAGCCGCTCCAGGGCTTGCAGCCGGCCGATCCGTAGCTGCCGGTCGAAGTCGGAGCGCGGCTCCCCGACGGCGGTGCGGAGGTCGATCACGCCACCCACCGCCTCACCGGCTTCGCGCAGCAGCGCCCGATCGATCCGGGTCAGCCGTTCCTGGTCGATCTCGCGGACGAGCTTGGCCTGTCGTTCCTTCGCGCTCTCGGGACCGAGCTCGATGGTGACCAGCTCCGAGGCGCGCTCCCGGATGCCGTGGGCCAGATAGGCCCCGGCGATCACCAGGTTCGCGCCGGCCTCATCGACGCCGCGGATAACGATGTGGGTGTGCGGGTGGGCGGTGTTGAAGTGATCGACGGCGACCCAGTCGAGCCCGGTTCCGAGATCGCGCTCGACCTGCCGCATCAGATCGCGGGTGAAGGCGCGGAGGTCGGAGAGCTCGGCGCCATCCTCCGCGGCAACGATCAGCCGGAACTGACGCGGGTCGCCCTCTGAGCGGTCGAGGAAGGCGCGGCCATCGGCCCGGTCGGCCGTGGCGGAGTAGAGCTGGCCGGGCGAGCCCTCTCGGGTGACGCCGTCCCGCTGGAGGTAGCGCAGATGCACCGCCGCCGCGCGGCTCCCGGCGCGCATCTTCACGTAGCGCGCCTTGACGACGACACGGCGCGCTCCGGGCCGCGCCTGCGACCAGCCCCGTGGTGAGGCCGCTCGCCCGCGCGCGAACGCTGCGCCCCTGCCGTACTTGGCCGGCAGATCGGCGAGGCTCCGCGCGCCGACAGGTGGCGCCCCAATAGATGGCCGCGCGAGTGCGCCGGCACGAGAAATCGCGCGCTTGATCTGCGTTGCCGCCAGTACCCGCCGATGTTCCCGGCTACGCGTCCGGCCAAGGCGAGGGCGAAGGCGTGGATCATCGTCGGGGCGAGCCATGCTCCGAGACTGACGGTAAACCTGCCACTCGCGAAGGAGCCTTGGTGGCACTGCGAAAATGCGCCGATCGAAGCGGCCATGACACGGTGTTGCCGTGCCTGGTTGCGAATCCGCGGCACGGTGGCCGCGGTCGATAACCCAATGTGCAGACAATGAAACCGCGACCAATCGCGCGCAGTGGTGCCGCAGACCTTTATCTTGCCGTCCTTCCTAATCGGAACATTGGTCGCTCTCCGGCCGTCTTTCTCCAAGCGCAGATCAACAGAAATCGACGCAAGCAACACGATGGACTGCGATCTTGCACGGTGTGCCACGATAGTCGGATGGATCGACGCCGCCACGCAAATTAACAGTGCGATCAGATGCCGAGTTGGTGCAGCCGACGTGCAGTTCGACAGTCGGACGTTGCGCCGCGCCGCTGCGTCGGCAGAAGCCGTCGCGAGATCATCCGCGGTGCGCCAGCGTTACTGGAGAGCGACGAACAGCGCACCATTCCCGCGCACATCAAGGGCCGAACCGGAGACGGATCGCGGCTCAGGTCCGGCCGCAGCTGAACGGCCAGCGACCTCCGTCGGCGCAGACATGGGCGCCTGGTTCGGACTCACGATCGGCGGGACCGTGGGCGCCGAAGAGGGCCTCGGGATGCACGACGACGGTCACGAAGAGGCCGGCACTGATGGCGTCGCTCGGGCTCCGGACCGGCACCTCCGGAGCCGGCTTCGTGCTCAACCCCGTCGTCCCGACTGCCGGCTGCAACGCGCCCGACGTGCCGTCGATCTGCGGCGCGAGTGCGGCGAGGTAGCGCTGTGTCTCGGCTGGCAGCGCGTGGCCGGTGTGCAGGAACGCATCGAGCCGCGCCGGCCCGGCGTTGTAAGCAGCGAGGAACCAGGGCACGCCGTAGCGGTCCAGCAGCTCGCGCAGATGCGCCGCACCGGCGAGGATGTTGTCGCGTGGCACATACGGATCGGCGCCCAGCCCGTAGCGGGCACGCAGCGCGGCGTAGGTCTGCGGCATCACCTGCATCAGGCCCATCGCGCCTGCTGGTGAGCGGATCGGCTCGCCGTCCATGGTCGCGTGGCCGCCACTCTCCGCGCGCATCACGGCGGCGATCCATGCTTCGGGAATGTCGAAGCGGTGCGCCGCTGCGGCGATGTCGGGCTGCCAAACGGCGACCGCTCCGTGTCCGTCGCCGCGCAACACGGGCGTCGCACTCGCGCACGCGGGCGCACTGCCAAGCGGCACGAACAGCGCCGCGCGGGCCGCAAGACCGCAGGTCGCGACCAGGGTCAGCACGTCCATCGTGAACCCCTCCACGAGCCAAACCGCTGCCACGCCGCTGACAGGTGAAGCGCTGCCAGCGTGCTCGCTTCCGTCAAGGGAGAAGCGCGCCAGGGCGCGCCGGCTGCGCCGCCCTTGACCTTCGCTGCGCGCGCCGGCGGTGCGGGAACTGGCCGGGACGGCAGGATGGCCGTCCCTGGGCCGAACAACAGGATGGCGGGGAAGATGCGTGGCTCGGTCATCGCGTCTGCCCGCTGGGAAGCCAGAGCGGCATGACGCGGCCGATGACGGCGCGGATCGGCGTCGGCCCGAAATACCGCCCGTCGAGCGAGGTCGGCACGCTCGGGATCAGCACGAAAATCTCGCCGTTCGGGAGCCTGCCGCAACCGCTCCATGCGGCCAGGCTGCGTCCGCGCCCGTCCACCGGCAGGGCGCGGGCGACGGTGCGGCCATTGATCGAAACCTCGCCGTGGCGCTCGCACACGGCCTGTCCGGCGACGGCGGCGACGCGCTTGAGCAGCGGCACGCCGCGCGGCAGATAGCCGCGCCGGGCGAAGAGCCGCGCGCTGTGCCGGTC
>JAJZLX010000065.1:6523-12048 GCA_021850555.1 Pseudomonadota bacterium
GTAGTCGCCGACGCGAAGGTGCTTCCGGCTCGCGGCTGGCAGCACGCGCCAAAGGCCGATCGGCGTACTGGCCGTGGCGTTCCAGACCACCAGCGGCCGTGCCTGCACCGCCGAGGCGGCGAGCAAGAACAGGCCCGCGAGCATGACGAGCAGCACGGCGTGCCGAGTCCGTCGATTCCGCATCATCGCGCCGTCACCCGACGCCGTAGCAGCCAGGCGTGATGCTGATCGCGATCATAGGGCCGCGGCTGCTCGCCGCAGAGCAGACGGTTGTGCACGTGCTGCCAGTAGGCCGGCGCGACATCCGTCGCCTCGACGCCGGCCTGCTCGACCGCGTCGATCAGCGCGAGCAATCGCTGCACACGCGCCCAGCCCGAGAGCCGCAGCAGGATCTCGCCGCCTGGATGCACGCCGGCCACCGTCGCGCAGGGCTCCCCCGCCCCGCAGGCGCGCAGAATGTCGATGCGCGACAGGACGGTCCCGAAGTCGTTCGCCTGCCAGCGGACGAAGGCGAACACGGCGCCTGGTGCGAAGAAGATCAGGCGCCGGCGCCGATCGAGGATGCGCTCGCCGGCATCACGGCCGAAGCGCAGCCAGTGTTCGACCCGATCCCGATAGAACACCAGCCTGACGCTGGTCAGAGGCTCCTGCGCGATCATTGCTCGCCTCCCGGGCCATGTCGGTGTGGTCCTCCCGACATCCGTTCCGCGCCCTTCCCGAGGGTGGGAAGCACGCACGAACCGTGGAGCCATCCCTGTCTCAATGCGCCTTCCTTCTGGCGTCCGACACGACGGTCGGTCGGGGGGAGACAAGTCGATCGTCGACGTGCGCGAAGGCGGCGACGGGCGTAGTTGTTGGGGTGAGAACACGCAGCAAATACAAGGGAAGATTCAGTACTAGAATCAGTACTTAAGTAGGGCGCCCCGAATGGCTCGTATCTGTCTGATTCAAAACAGGCAATCCGAACATGCGTGAAGTGATAGGCCGTGCTTTTTCGAGTGATAGGCCGTGCCCGTTCAAGTGATAGGCTGCGCTCACTCACAGATGCGCTCCCGTAACTGTGGATCAAAACCCGGCTTATCCCCAGGCACCAAGGCGGCACTGTGGACGGGCACGGCCCATCGACCGATGCTGAGCCCTTCATTTCCGCAGTGCTGGACGGGCTCGACTCGATACGTCAGGAGCCGCCCGGACTGCGCAATCCTCCGCACAGCCGCGACGAAGTGACAGTGCCGCGTTGCGCTACCGGAACGCGCATGCAACGCGTCGAATGAGATTCGCCAGCCTGTGGATTGTTGCTCGGCATGCTTGCGCGCAAGCAGCCAGAGCCAGCGCTGCACGCCGCCGGTGAGGGTGAAGTAACCGGGATCGATGGCAAGCACGCGTCGCCGGCGAACGGCGTCCAGCAGCCACTCTGGCAGGGTGAGCAGGATTCCGTCTACGGTTTGCTGCCAGGCTTCGATCCAATGGAACCGCACCGGACGGTCAGACAGTGTGCCGATGGTGGTGGTAACCTCGCTCGCCGCCAGGCGCTCCAGTGCTGCGGCAAGCCGTGCGTACTGGCTGTGCCCAGTGTCGCGCCCCAGGAAACGCAGAATGCGCCGCGCCGGCGCGATCAGAGTGGCCGCGATGCGGAGCTTCTCGTCCTGCGCCCGGATCAGCTGTGCCGTGGCCCAAAGCAGGATGTCGGCGTCCCAGATGGTGGCGATGGCGACGGCACCTGGTGCAGGCGTGACCAGCACCGAATGTCGTCGGCCCTGGTAGTGGATTGGCGCAGCGCGCGGCGTCTTGGCCAGGCTGAACCATGGCCAGTTCATCAGATCGACCGGCGCGCGCGGGCGCGCATGTTCCAGGATCGCCGGCAGGGGAGACTCGTCCATCATCGGCGGGCGAACACTGCCGGGCGCCCCGGCCCGCGCGTGGTGACGGCACCGAAGCCGGGATCGGAGGTGGAAGTTCGGGCACCGGCTTCGGCCCAGTGCTGGAGGTCTTCGAGGCGATAGACGACCCGGCCGCCGATCTTGCGATAGGCGGGGCCGGTTCCGAAGGTGCGGTGCTTCTCCAGCGTCCGACCGGAGAGGCCGAGGAACTTGGCGGCCTCGGGCGTGCGCAGGTAGCGCGGCGGCAGGTTGGGCAGTGGTTCTGGCTGCATGGTGGTGATCCTCGACGTCGGGCGGCCGGCCATCGGCGCGCGTCGGCACGCAGGATCGGCGCCCGGCGGCGCAGTGCTCAGGGCCGATTCTGGGGGGTGGTCGAAATCGGCCAGGGCAGCCGAGAGGATGACGGCGCTGGTGTCGCGCCCGCTGGCAGGGGGCTACCCGGCCAGCGGGCGGCGCCGGGGCAGCAGGAGCTGGAGCGCCGCCCCGTCGCGCCAGCGTTGGGCGGTTGCGAGTAGGGTGCGGATGCGACTGCGGGCGCCGCTGTCTTCCCAGAGGACAGCCGGCTCGCCGATGACAGCGCGGTGGATGTCGCGCTCGCTCGCCCCTGCGCTGGCCAGGTCGAGCGCCCAGGCCATGTAGGCGATCTTCAGGCTTCGCGAGTGCGGCCGAGGCGGTGGGGTGCGCGGCGCCGGCGATACCCGGGGCCGGGCGGCGAAATGCCAGAACGCGCGAGCCGCCTCGAGCCGCTCGGGGTGCCATTCATCCCAGGGGATGCATGGCGTCAGAATGGCGCCGGGAGGCGGCGGCTCGGGGCCGGGCAGCAGCAGGTGATGCCGGGTGCCCACGTCCGGCGCGGCGATCAGGTGGTAGCCGTCCGGCGTCGGCCTGCCGACGTGGCAGGCACCCCATCCGTTCTGCTCGAATCGGACCAGACCGCGGCCGGCCGCCGGACCCGCGGCGACGACAACCTGCGGATTCCGGAGCAAAGCAGCCGGTGATTCCGATCCATTCCGGCCACTGATTCCGACGCAAAGCAGCCACCGATTCCGATCGAAGCCAGCCACCCCCTGAGAGGGGTGGCGGAGCGGTCTGCGGGCAGCCGTCAGCCGACGGCACGCTCTTCGGGAAGCAACCCCGGGGAGCGCCATGCCAGCCCAGAGACTGCCAATGCGTCAGGTCCGAGAAGTTCTGCGTCTCAAACACGTTGCCGGCCACAGTGAACGCCGCATCGCCGCCGCGATCGGCATCAGCCGCTACACCGTGGCGGAGTATCTGCGCCGAGCGGCGGTGGTTGGCATCACTTGGCCGGTGCCGGTCGAACTGGACGACGCCACCCTGGAGGCACGGCTGTTCAGCCCACCGTTTGCCGTCCAGGAGAACCCGCGGCCGCAGCCGGATTGGTCCCGGCTGCACGCCGAACTGCGCCGTCCCGGTGTCACCTTGCTGCTGCTATGGGAAGAGTATCGCGCCGGGCAACCGGAGGGATACGGCTACAGCCGCTTCTGTGACCTCTATCGGGAATGGCGCGCCGGCATCTCGCCGACGATGCGGCAAACCCATGTTGCCGGCGAGCGGCTGTTTGTCGATTACGCTGGTCACACCATGCCGATCATCGATCCGCTCAGCGGTGAAGTGCGGCAGGCACAGATCTTCGTCGCAGCACTCGGTGCTTCGAACTACACATATATAGAGGCACGCTGGACGCAGGGCCTGGCAGACTGGATTGGCTGCCACGTCAATGCCCTCAGCTTTATCGGTGGCGTCACCCGCCAGATCGTCTGCGATAACCTCAAAGCTGGCGTCACCGCGGCATGTCGCTACGAGCCGGGGATCAACCGCACCTATCAGGAGATGGCGACACATTATGGTACGGCCATCGTGCCGACGCGGGTGCGCAAGCCGCGTGACAAGGCAAAGGTCGAGGTCGCGGTTCAGGTGGTTGAACGCTGGGTGCTGGCGCGACTGCGCCATCGCCAGTTCTTCTCGCTCGGCGAACTCAATATCGCATTGCACGAGCTGACCGATGAGCTGAATACCCGCGCCATGCGGCGTATCGCTAGCAGCCGACGCGCACTGTTCGAAGCAATCGAGCGCACGGCGCTGCTGCCACTGCCTTCCGAGCCTTTCGAATACGCCGAATGGAAGCGCTGCCGGCCCGGTATCGACTACCACATCGAGATTCACGGCCACTGGTACTCCGTGCCGCACCGCCTGATCCGCGAAGTGGTCGAGGCACGCATTACCGACTGCACGATCGAGATATTCCATCACGGTGTTCGCGTTGCCGCGCACGTACGCAGTCCGCTGACACACCGGCATACCACCGTGCCCGATCACATGCCGAGCGCACACCGGCGCTACGCCGACTGGACGCCGGCCAGACTGCGACGCGAGGCAAGCGACATCGGTCCAGCCACCGCCGGATTGGTCGAGCTGATCCTCGGCGCCAAACCGCATCCCGAACAAGGCTTCCGCGCCTGCCTCGGCATTCTGCGCCTGGTGCGCGGCTATGGCGTCGAACGGGTCGAAGCTGCCTGCCAACGCGGCATCGACATTGGGGCGCGCACCTACGGCTCCATCGTCTCGATCCTGCGCAACAACCTCGATCGTGCCTATCGCCCCCAACCCGTGCCCGACGCACCGCCTGTCGAGCACAGCAACGTCCGCGGCGGCAGCTACTATCATTGAGGAGAACAACAGATGCTCAATCATCCCACTATCGACCGGCTACGCGAACTCGGCCTCATCGGCATGATCCATGCGCTGGAGGAACAGCGGCGCCAGCCCGATAGCAATCAACTCGGCTTCGACGACCGCCTGGCCTTGCTGGTGGACCGCGAGGTGCTGGAGCGCGACAACAAGCGGCTGAAGACGCGGTTGCGCTTCGCCGGGCTGCGTCAGCCTGCCACCCCGGAGGATGTCGACTATCGTGCACATCGCGGCCTGGACCGTGCCCTGTTCCAGAAGCTGGTGCAGGGAGAATGGATTGAACGCCAGCAAAACTTGCTGATCACCGGCCCGACCGGCGTGGGCAAGACATGGTTGGCCTGTGCTCTCGGTCAACGCGCCTGCCGCGACAACCGTTCAGTGCTTTATCAACGTGTGCCGCGCATGCTGGAAGGTCTCGGTTTGGCCCGAGGCGACGGACGCTATGCCCGGATGCTGAAAACTCTCGCCCGCGTGCAGGTCCTCATTCTCGACGACTGGGGACTGACCCCGCTCACCGCCGAGCAGCGGCGCGATCTGCTGGAGATCATCGATGATCGCCACGGACGCGCCGCCACCATTGTCACCAGCCAACTGCCCGTTGAGAACTGGCATGCCCATATCGGCGACCCCACCATCGCCGATGCCGTCCTCGATCGGCTGGTCCACAGCGCGCACCGATTGGAGCTCCGGGGAGAGTCCCTCCGCAAGCTCAGGGCCGTCAAAGCCAACAAGCTTGACGAGACACCCGCGAGCTGACCCCATGCCAACCGCTCGCGGTCCGCTCCACCACCCCGGCTGGCTTCGTCGGAACCACCGGCTGGCTTCCGTCGGAACAGGTGGCTGGCTTCAATCGGAATCGGCGGCTGATTTCATCGGAATCCGCAGACAACCCGGACGATGCGGGCCGTGGCATCCGCATTCCAGAACAGCATCGCT
>JAJZLX010000306.1 GCA_021850555.1 Pseudomonadota bacterium
GCCGTGCCGCCCTTGAGCGCGAAGGTGTCGTCGACGAGCACGAGCGGCGCGACCCGCGTCAGCAATCGAGCAGTTTGAAGATAGATCTCATTCATGGCTTGAGCACAAGGAGACCGTCGCGGGAGCGACCGACCCACGGTCGATTACTGCCCTTGGGAAATTGAGACGGGTCGAGCTTGCCCGCCCACGGTAGGGAGAGCTCGCGCCCGAGCTGCAAACAGAGGCGTACGGTCTTGACGCTGCCGCATCGCTTGAGGAGTTCGCTCAGGACGCCCGCACGAATGTTGTAGCTGCTCTCCACGAGCTCACGCGCTTCCTGCAGCGATTGGCGAACGCCGACCTCGCTCAGGAGCTCAAGGAGGGCGCGTTCTGGCGCGGAGACAAGAGGCGCGCCCTTGCGGCCCTCGATGGGCCGAACGTGCAGGAGCGCGTCGGGACGCTCTTCGAACAGCCGTTTGCGGTGATACTCGGCCGGGAAGCGATTGGTGAACCACCCAGGGAGGCGTCCGGCCTGCCAGCCGTATAGGTGAAGCACTGGCCGTTGCGCCACGTACTGGCGGATGCCATGCCAATCGAGCGCGGACTTGCCGCCCACATGCAAGCCTTCGAACACACGCTGCAATAGTGCGAGGCTCGGGTGCAACGCGGGTGGGTCATTGGCGCGGCAATAAACGCCGCGTGCCATCCGCTCCAGCCAGCCCGCCCGCACGTAGTGGACGGCCAAATCGGCCGATATGCCCAGGGCCGCAAGATCAGCGGGGGTCAGCGGCGTTCCGGGCGCAAAGTGGGTGTAGAGGCGCTTTAGCTTATCTCTACTCATCGCAGCCATACTACGATTATAGAAGTAATTCGAAAGCGCGCAAGCTTTGATTTATTCGGGTTATCGTAGCGAAACTACGATAACCACACTTTTCAGAAGATAGCTCGGTGCTCGATGCCGTGCTTCCTCGCGCCGGCGCGTGGGCAATCGACTGATCGGCGACACATTGCGGCTGCCGTCTCTCTGCCTGGGTCCCGGCGCTGCCAGATTACGTGCGGACGAGGGCTCGCGCCGCGGGGAACGGGAGTGAGCCGCTTTGTTGCGGTGCGCGTTCGCTCGGTCCATTTCGTCCACGAAGAGAGCCGTTGGTCCGTGGGAGTTTTGTGGGAATCAGTGGTGCTCAGTAGTGCTTTGTCGTGACAAGTGCAACGAACGCCCCGCGGCGGGCTTATAGAAGTGTCAGTAGAAACAAAGCATTACGAATGGCCGATTTCGGGGTTTCGCTGCCCGCCCAAATTTGTAAACCGTTGGTCGGGGGTTCAAGTCCCTCAGCCGGCACGTTGGATCGGGCGCCCGCGGTGCGGCTCTTGAAGGAGCCCACGCGGCGGATCCGCTTTCTCACCCACGACCAGCCGGCGGCGTTGCTCGAGGAGTTGCCGGCGCATCTCAGAGACATGGCGACGTTCACCCTGGCGACAGGGCTTCGTGCGGCCAACGAAACCGGGCTCACCTGGGAGCAGGGCGATCTCGATCGCAAGGTGGCGTGGGTTCATCCCGATCAGGCGAAGGCGCGCAAGGCCATCGCCGTGCCGCTCAATGCGGCAGCGATCGCGGTGATCGGACGACAAAGGGGAAAGCACGCCGAGCGCGTCTTCACCTACGAGGGCGCGCCGGTGCGGCATCACTGGGGGCGGCGAAGTCGATCCACCAGATCACACCGCGCTTTCTAAGTGACATACATCCTCCTGTTCGGTTGTCACTTGCAGTGCTTGCCGCCTCAAAGGATACAACGAGCGCACAAAGTCTGCGAGATCCGCCTCGAGAAACACCCAGGATCGGCCGACCTTCGCGCCCGGAATCAGTCCACGCTTGGCTCGCGAGCGCACTTCCTCCGGGTGCATGCGCAGGAAGGCTGCAGCCCCATCGAGACCTAGAGATCTCACGGTGTTTCGGACGTCGTGTGCGACGTCAGATTCCTACGCCGGCAATGCGACGATCGAGGGACTGCCGACCGCGACAGACATGGGTGCCCTCGAAACCGCGGCCGATCCCGGTGCTTGCGCTGGTGGGTGCAGTGGCGCGCGGAGAGCCGTTACCGCCGGTTCGGTTGCGGGAAAAGACCACCGAGCGCGCGCGCCTTGCCCGGCGGGTGCGCGACGAGCGGGCCGACGTGCGCGAGTCCCTGCGGGCGCATCCGGAGCTCAAGTCGACATTCTTGAGCCTGCGGGCCGCCGAGGCCTTCGCCACCCAGCGCATCGCCGATCCCGCCGACTGCGCGCGCTTTCTCGAGCTCGTGCGCAATGCGATGACGGGCTCGGTCAGGAAGGGGGAGCCGCTGCCCTCGGTGCGGCTGCGCGAATCGCGCACGCGCTCCGAGGCCGCGCCGTCCGACGCGGTGACAGGCAAGCGTGAGGAGCCCACCCGGTGAGCGCGGTACCGGGTGATGCGCCGACCGCGCAGGACATCCTGGCTGACAAGGCCGCCTCGTCGTGGCTGAGAGCCGCGCAGCAAGCCGCGCTCGAGCGCGATCCGGTCGATGCGCTCAACGATGCGCTGGTGCTGGCGGCGGCGCTCGATGCGCACCTGCGGGTCGAGCTGGCGTTGGAGGAGCCCCCGTAGACAGGCCGTCCCGTGTCCGACGGGACGATCGAGAGGGGTCGTGTAAACTCGTGGGGTGAAGCGCCGCTACGTCCAAGGATTCAACAGCGCGCTCACAAAAGCCTCGAAGTCCGCCGTGTTGCGGGTTACCAGGGTGAGGCCGTGGACCTGCGCCGTCGCTGCAATGAGCGCATCCATCGCGTGAATGGGTCGCCCGCGCCGCTCGCACCGGGCGGCCAGCCGTCCCCATTCATCGCCGATGGCCCCATCCACGCCCACGATCCGCGCCTCGAACCGCAGCGGCAGATCCTGACGGAGCCATTCATCGAGCCGCCGGCGTCGGGCGCCGGCAGGCAAGCGCTCGATGCCGTGACGGAGCTCGGCGAACGTGACGACGCTGAGGAAGACCTCATCCTCATCGACCTCGGCGAGCCATTGAGCGACGCCTGGGTTGGGTCGCGGCTTGGTCCACTCGGAGACGACGTTCGTGTCGAGCAGAAAGCTCACAAGCCTGTCGGGCGCAGCCGATCCTTAGAGCGGCGGACCTTCATCCCCGAGCCGCGAAGGGGCGAGGCCTTGAAGAAATCGGCGAGTGAGCCGCTGCGCCGGGTCCGGCGCTCCCATTCCTCGGCATCGATGACGACCGCCGTGCGCCGGCCGTTGCGGGTGATGGTCTGGGGACCTTGCGTATGGGCGCTCTCGATGACCTCGCTCAGTTTCGCCTTGGCCTGAGCGACGGTCCAGGTGCCGCTGTCCATGGGGACTCACCTCTCACAATAGTCACTCTGGTCATTATAGTCACCCCCCGATCCGGTGCAATCAGCCGCCGGGCCGGCCTCGCGCCCACATCCGGAGCACGCCGGAAAGCAGCAAGGAACAAGGACGGGATTGCGTAGACCGCTCAGGCTGCTCCCGCCGTGCTCGCCGTCAAGTGGGGCCGCGACGGGCTTTCGCGGCATAAACGGCCGCCTCCCCGCGAGGACGCAGGTCCCCTCCATTTATTCCACGACCCGTCGCACCCCACCTGACCGCTGCGCGCGCCGTGATCCCCGGGACGCGGGCAATCCCGCCCAAGAACGATCCCGAGGATTTCACCATGAACGCTTCACCTGATCTTTCATTCGTGACGCACGACAATCTCTTCGGCCGCACGCTTTCGTTGGATGCTCTGCGGCAGCAGGTGCCTGCGGTATTCGCGCCGTCGGCGGACGATCACCGGAGTCTCCGGTACACGTTCATACCGACCGACAAGGTGCTGGACGGGCTCATGCAGGCCGGTTTCGTGCCCGTCGAGGCTCGTCAGACCCGGACTCGGTCGGCGAGCCCACTCCACGCGCGGCACGTCGTGCGGCTGCGTCGACGCCTCGAGACGGTGCAGCTCCGTGACTCGACGCCGGAGGTCGTCTTTCTGAACAGCCACGATGGTACGAGCGCCTACCAGCTTCGGGTGGGACTGTTCCGAGTGGTCTGCACCAATGGCTTGATCGTCTCGCGGGGCGCATTTCCGACTTTCAGCGTGGCGCACCGTGGAAACGTCGTGGAGGACGTCGTGGCGCATGCGCTCGGCATCGCGGCTCAGTTCGACGTGCTGGCGGCTCAGGTCGAGAGGATGGAGCACCGGCGACTGCTCAAGGACGAGGAGATCCAGTTCGCCGAGCAGGCCCTGGCGCTGCGCTATGCGGTTCCAGCCCAGGCCGGGATGGAGGCCTCGCAGCTGCTGACGTGCCGTCGGCCGGAGGACGCCGGGGATGATTTGTACAGCGTTCTGAACAAGGTCCAGGAGAATCTGCTCAGGGGCGGACTGCTGCGCCGCTCGGCGAATGGTCGGCTGGTCCGCACGCGACGGATCACCTCCATCAGGGAGGACGTTCGCATCAACAGCGGTCTCTGGGATCTCGCGGCCGAAGTGCTTGCGGCATGAGTGAAGTGGGAGAGGGCGTCGGATTCGACGCTCTCTCCCCTCTTTTTGGTAACCGTCTCGCTGCGGCGCGTGACAGGGAATTCAGCTATTCGCTTGCCATGCCGAAAGCCGAAGGTGCGCGAGCACCGATCAGCCAGCAGGCAGCGGTAAAGCGAACTTCGGCTCCGTGCACGTACGGGTCGAAGGCCGCACGGATCGTCCGGACGGCCTGAGCGCGAGTCCGCTCGTCGGCCTCCTCGAGGGCTCGGCCGAGGGGGCGCCCGAGGTGGGTCAGAAAGGGCATCAGATCCTGCTCGGGCAAGGTACAAGGTAGATCTACTGGGCGGATATCGACAGTGCTCCAGCGACTCTCCTGCAGAATCCGCTCGATCCGGCTCCGGTCAGCGAATGCAAATTGACCAGGCGCTTCCGGACGCCGGGCAGGGAGGTTCGGCAGAAGCGGCGCCGCCACGCGCTCGGCGGTCGTCATGAATGGATTCTCGGCGGGGCTTCGCCAGGCGACGCACAGCAGTTCAGCGCCCTCTCTGGCCGCGGCACGCAGGTTCGCAAAGGCCTGGGCAGGGTCCGCAAAGAACATGACGCCGAAACGCGAGATGATCTTATCGAAGCTCGCGGACTCGAACGCATGCACCTGGGCGTCAGCCTGGATGAAGCTGACCGGCGTTCCCTCGCGCTCGGCCCGGGCCCGGGCGGCGGCGATCATCGGCGCGGAAATGTCGATGCCGGTAGAGCGGCCGCCCGGTCCGAGCCGCTGCGCCACTGCCACTGTGGTGCCACCGGTGCCGCAGCCGACGTCGAGGACCCGGCCAGGGATCGAATCGCCCCCAGAGAGTCCCTCGACGAGGAGGTCCTCGAAGGGCTTGAGCATCTGATCGAGGGCCGCCTGCGCATCGACCCAGGCGCGTCCGGCCGGGCCATTCCACAGCGTCGCCTGATCGTCATCGGCCTGGTGCGCGGAACCCATGTTTATCCCCTGTCGCTTGCCTTGGAGCTTCGGTGCCGGCAGTGTGCCACTTCAAGCCGACTTGAAGTCAAGAGGGTGGGGAATCTGGATATTGCGGAAGTGGCGCGGCGATCGGGCATCCCGGCCTCGGCGCTCCGATTCTACGAAGAGCGGGGCCTGATCGCATCGATTGGCAGACGGGGCCAGCGCCGGCTATTTGGTCCGGCGGTCCTCGATCGGCTCGCACTGATAGCCCTTGGGCGTGAGGCCGGCTTCTCTCTCGAGGAGATTGCCCGGATGTTCGCACCGGACGGCCGGCCACGCATCGATCGTCGGATGCTCATGGCCAAGGCAGAGGAACTCGACCGGACGATCCGAAGGCTGACCACCATGCGCGATGGCTTGCGGCATGCCGCAGCCTGCCCGGCGCCGAGCCACATGGAGTGCCCCACGTTTCGCCAATACCTGAGCGCCGCAGCCTCGGGCCAGGGAAGGGCGCAGGACGAAAACCGCTAGGATCCGCGGATAAGCAGGCAAGGGCGGCATGATCGCTGCCATCGTCGATCGGGCGCGAGACCACGATCTCCCTCACCCAGTTCACGAAACCTGCGGCATCGAGAGAACGGATGCGGTGGGGTGCAGTATCGGCTGAAATTTGAACGAAATGCAGAATAGCTTTACAGCGAGTTTTGTCTAACATTGTGAGCCGTGGGTGCAACAGAAATTTTTCGGACAGGAGTAACACCTGAGATTAAGGCGCGCGTCGCCGAGGTGACTCAGGTGCGGCTTCTGACGGAGTCGATCTGGCTGCGCCAACTGATCCTGAGAGAACTGCGGGCCATCGAATCGGAAGACCGGCGTGGGCATCATGATGGTGTGCCGGTTGCGGCTGTCCGTGGACGATGCTCGGCGCGCCGTACGCCCGGTTCCGGTCTGTACGTCAGGTTACGGCAAGAGGAACGTGTGCTACTCCACGAGCGTGCGGCCGCTCGGGGCATGGCCTCCGCCACGTACGTCTCCGTACTGGTGCGATCGCACCTGCGCTCGCTGGCTCTGCTGCCGAAGGACGAGCTGATCGCACTAAAGCGTGCCGTCAGCGAGCTGGGTGCAGTCGGGCGCAACCTGAATCAGATCGCCCGGGCCGCGAACCAAGGCGCTCGCGTCGGTGGCATCGGCCATGACGAGTTCCAGGCAATCCTCAAGATCTGCGAGGCCCTCCGCGATCACACGAAGAACTTGATCAAGGCGAACGCCGCCAGCTGGGTTTCCGGACATGCCGAACCTGAGGATTAACACACTGGAGGGTCGGCCCCTTCTCGATATCCGGAGCTTCGCGAGGCGCGGCCCTGGTCGACGGGATCGATTGTCGTCAGAGGAAATGGCCCTCATCGGCCGCACCGTCCGACGCACGCCCGAAGTCATGGTCGAGGTGCTGACGAAGGACAGCAACAACCTGCGGTCTGTCGCGCGGCACCTGGATTACATCGGACGTCGTGGCATGCTGGAGCCCGAGACGGACGGCGGAACCCGCGTGCAAGGAGGAGATGCCGGTCAGCGATTGGTCGAAGACTGGAATCTCGACCTGGACCAGGATCGGCGAGACTCGAAGCTATCGGCCGGCACAGGCCGGGCATCGAAGCTGGTACACAAAATCATCTTCTCCATGCCACCCGGGACCCCGGCAAACGGGGTGCTTCAGGCGGCACGCAATTTCGCCCGGGAGGAATTCGCTCTCAAGCATCGATAGGCGCTGGTGCTTCATACGGACGAACCGCATCCGCATGTACACCCCCCGTATTGCCTCATATAATTTTGTTACCGAATGCCTCATTCACGATGTTGCTGAATTCTTCATCTCTTGCCGATCGGCTTTCTGGCCGTAAAGCGGAAGGCCAGTCTGACGCCGGAGGGGCTCAGAAATCCCTGACGGAGAGGGACATGGTACGCCGCCAGCCGCCGGTAGCATTTCACGTGAGGCAATGCGAGCGAAGTGGTGCGCAATCGTCTTCAATAGGCAAGCGAGGCACGACTGGGTACCGCCTGTACCCGTACGAGTATCCCTACGAAACGCTCGGCCTCCATAAGCTCCCTGACAGCCGGGCAGCTATGGCGAAAGCGTGGGCTTTTGACAAGAACGCCCCTCGGAGTTGCTCTTGACCGCTCGTGGACGACTGTCGCAAGCTCACGAGATGTCGACGCGAACTCCATCGGGGCTCGAACCATCGATGCGCGCACCGCGCGGAGGGGGCTTGCTCCTCGTCTGCTTCCTGATCGCCTTCGCCGCGGAAACACTCGGAACGCTCGCCTCAATTCATGCTGCAGTGTTTTATGCGCAGTTGACGCAACCGGTGTGGGCGCCGCCGGCCTGGCTCTTCGGGCCAGTGTGGACCGTGCTCTACGCCTTGATGGCGATTGCGCTGTGGCGCGTCTGGCGCAGGCGAGCGACGGGATCTGTACCGATCGTGCTGTTCCTGCTCCAGTTGGCGGTCAACGCGGCCTGGTCCTGGCTGTTCTTTCGCTGGCACCTCGGTCCCGCATCGTTCGCGTGGATTGTGCTGCTGCTTGCTCTGCTGGTCGCGACTGTGCTCGCGTTTTGGCGCGTCGATCATCTGGCCGCAACGCTACTTCTGCCGTATCTCGCCTGGGTGAGTTTTGCCTGCGCCCTCTCCTGGGCCGTTTGGCGCGCCAACCCCGCGCTGCTGGGCTGAAGCGGCGCGCGGGTAAAGATCGGCGAAATGCTTGCCGCATCGCAAATCGCGGACCGATCGAATTGCGCACCAAGCGCCCGTCGCCTGATGGTCTTGGAACGCTGCTGTACTTCATCAGCGTGGAAGGCCGCTGCGCATTGCTCGCGGCGATGAGACGCGTACCCATTACGTGGTGGATGCAGCATCCGCTGCCAAGTGATGAGATCGCCGCCTTCGCCTCGGCAGTCGCTTAGCCAGAGGTGGCTCGGTCTACGTAGCGATCCGCATAGCCGCGGCCATCTCAGGAGACCCGCCCGGTGCCGACGCTCGCCTTCCGCCGAAAAGCGCGTTCTGCTTGAGCAGGGCCGCAGCCTAGTCAGGCTGACTTTCCTCGAGAAGAGCTGACAGTCCGCCGGCGGTCCCCTCGGAATCCATCTTCCGGAGCCACCGGCCCACCTCCATCCGGAAAGCGGATCGATCGCACAGCTCACCGAAGGTCTCGCGGTGCGAAAGGAGACTGTCGGCATGGCGGCCATTTTTCAGCGCATAACGGTTGAAAGCGGCTGCGGTGGGGTTCGCGACCGGCAACTTGCGTCCGGCGTCGTCCCGGCCGGCGCTGCGGCGAATCCAGGCCGCCACGGCGAATGAGAGGACCGGGGCCGGTCGGCCGGCGTCGAAACAGTCGCGCAGTGGATCGAGCAGATAATTGAGAGACCCGTCGGTATTCACCCGCTCAGTGGTGTCCGCGACGGTGGAATTGCTCAAACGGCGCACCACATCCTTTTCGTACTGGCCCACGTCAACCCCGGGCAGCGGAGGAACCGTCGGGCCTGTTTCGCGCATCATGAGCCTCTGTGCGAGGCGGCTGATGCGCGTGTCCCGAACGGCTTCGTGAACGTAGTCGAACCCCAGTAGTTGCCCCGGCGCGCAAATCGCCAGATGGGTGGCATTGAGCAGTCGCAGCTTCATGAATTCGTACGG
The DNA here is from genome assembly GCA_021850555.1 of Pseudomonadota bacterium. Next base: position 9,111 of record JAJZLX010000306.1, read on the forward strand.
AGTCACGTCTTTCACCAATTGCGCTCCAACCACGTCCCATGCGGGCCGACCTGTCGGAAAAGTGTCTTCGATGACCCACTGGGTGAAGGGCTCACAGAGGACGGGGCAGGCATCACTGACCGCGTAAGCTTGTTCGAGCCACGTCCGACAGTCGGCCGTGGTCATTGGCGTGATCCGGTCGACCATGGTGCTGGGAAAGGCGCCGTTGGCTTCGATCCACCCGGCCAGCTTGGGATCCTGGCGCGTCGCGAGCTCGAGAACGGCGTCACGAAGGACCGTGCCGTTGTGCTGAATATTGTCGCAGCTGAGAGCCGCAAATGGTGGTAGACCCGCCGCTTTGCGTCTGGCGAATGCGGCCGTGAGGACTCCCACCGCGCTATGGGGCTGCGCAGGATACGCGAGATCGTGGACGATCTGCGGGTGACTGACATCGAGCCGCTTCGTGCCGTTGTCGATGCAATAGCCCGCCTGGGTAACGGTAAGGCTTACAATCGCAATTTCTGGCTGATCAATCGCGTCGAGCACTTCGTGCGTGCCAGTCGCCGCATGGATGACTCGGATGAGAGAGCCGATTACCGTGGCCCGCGCCTGGGTTTCGTCGCGCTCGATGAGCGTATACAGGCAGTCCTGCTTCGCAAGGGCGGCGACCAGCCGTTCGTCCGGCGGCCGCAATCCGACCCCGACAATGCCCCACTTGGCACCGTCGTCGCCTCTTTGCATGAGATCATGGGTGTACCGCGCCATGTGCGCGCGATGAAATCCTCCCAGGCCCAAGTGCACGATGCCCGGCCGGACCCGGTCGCGCACGAAGCTCGGCACCTCGATCCCGCACCGTAGCGTCGCCAACGTCGATTGAGAAAGGCTTGTTGTCATTGCTTGACTGTCAGTCGATCGGCGCCGCAAGCCGAGGAGTCGGCTCAAGGTGAGCGCACCGGTAAGAGGCGCTCATGCAGGAGCGCTCTGAATGGACGTGCAGTCTCACACCGAGGACGAAAGCAGACCATTGTCAGCAGCAAAGCTTCGCAGCTGACAGCAGCAGAAACGGCGGACGACGACAGTCATATTGCAAAATCGGTCGCGCCGCCAATGCTTCACGAGTGGGAATCGGCTCATCGAGGTGAGTGATCGAGAATCCGGAACGAATAAGCGTCGTGACGTATGTCGCAGTGGTGCGGTGCCATTTCACCACACCCTCGACGAACCAGTGGGTGCTCCGGCTGCCTTCTTGAGAATAAAGATCGACTGGCCAGTACATCGGGCGGGCGTCAGAGTCGCACACCCAGCCTATTGGATTCGCGGTACACATGGGGTGTTCAACCGAGAAGACAAATCGGCCGCCAGGCTTCAGGGCACGATGTACTGCCAAAACGACCTTTGAGTAGTCTCGTATGTAGTGCAATGCGAGGGAAGATACGACTACATCGAAAGTGTCGGCAGCGGGCGCATATTCCTCGATTGCGCGGTGCGCATAAGTTATCGCCGAATCATTTGTGAGCATCGTCGCTTCTTCCAGCATTCGTACGGAGATATCTATCGCGGTCACAGATGCGGCGCCGCGCGCTCGCGCAAAACGAGCAAAATCACCAAAGCCGCATCCCAGGTCTAGCACGTTCAAGCCCGAGAGATCAGGCAACAGCAAGCGCAACGCAGGGATCTCGAGCGCACCATTGAGGCCGGTATCATTCTGCCGAAGCGATTTGTACCCCTGAAAGAACCTTTCATTGTCGTAGATGTTTTGTGGGTCTATATCTTCAGCCCATTCGTCGTCTCGGCTCACTGTCTCACTCCGTTATGCCTTCTCTATGTCTGATGCCCAAGTTAAGGAACGCACGGGCGGTCTCGGCTGCCGATAACCGCCAACGCGCGCGGGAAAGTCTCGAGCTGCCACGGCCAAGATCGGCATCGCGGGTTCAAATGTAAATCACGTCGGCCTCGCGGTCGTCGAGGGGTTGATGCAGACGCCGGAGAGTGTAGCAGGAGAACTAATCGTCGAGCCGCTCTCGCGCCTCGGGGCTGTCCCGGTGGGCATGCAGGTGGATGTCGTCGGACTTCTCAGAACGCCACAGCCGCTTGACGAAAACGTCATCGTGTCGGCGGCCTCTGACATCCATGCTGATGGGGCAACCGGAGGCTTCGAGCTGATCGAGCCAGTCCCCGGGGTTAGACTGGGAGCCCCGATCGCTCTTGAAGATCTCGGACACCCCGTTACGCACGAGTGACTCCTCGACCGCTGCGAGGCAGACGTCCGTCGAAACCAATGGAGACCCGCCACGCCGGCACGTTGCGCCTGAAGAGATCCAGGGCTGCCTTCAGATACGGAAAACCGCGGGCCATCGGAATTTACGTGATGTCGGTGCTCCAGAGCTGATTCGGCCACTCGATGGAGACCCCGGAAAGCAGATGTGAGTAGATTTAGTCTGCGCGCGCCTGGGTGCTCGTACGCGGCTTTGACAGCGTGCGTCGATGCCCTTGCGCCGCATCATGACTGCAACCCCCAATCGCCCGAGGTCGAAGTCTTCGCCGGCGGGCTGCGCGCCGCGGAACGGTCAGTGCAGATGCGGCTCGTCGATCCGGAGCATGGGGTTCGGGTCTCTCTCTGGCGCCGGACCGGCATGTAGTGCACGCCGCTGCGATTCAAGCCCGGAAGCTGGCTCGGCGGCTTCATCGACAGCTTCGCCCCCGATCAATTGCTTCCGTCCGCTCGGCCCGGCTGGCAGACAGACAACTTATTCCGGTGTTCGGAAAGGCCGAGCTACCTTTGGAAAAGGCCTGAAGTTCAGATGGGAAAGGTCGGCGAGAGGAACCGGCGATCATCCTCCGAGAAA
>JAJZLX010000073.1 GCA_021850555.1 Pseudomonadota bacterium
CTGATAGAGCCCGGGGAAGTCGCCCACGCGGTGCTCTGGCTCTGCCGTCCCGGCACCGAGAGCGTGACGGGTCAGAGCATCGTGATCGCCGGAGGAGAGGTCACCTGATGTCGAGCAGAAAAGTCGCGCTGAAGTCCGTCCCGCTCGTGCTCGATGCGGAGACGCGCGCACATGACGATCACCATGCCTCGCTTCGCCTCTGGCTGCGCCTGCTTTCCTGTACGGGGCAGATCGAAAGCCGTATCCGGCAGAGGCTGCAGTCTAGCTTCAATACCACGCTGCCGCGGTTTGACCTGATGGCCCAGCTCGAGCGTGCCCCCGAGGGGCTCAAGATGAGCGAGCTGTCGCAGCGCCTCATGGTGACCGGTGGCAATGTCACCGGCATCACCGACGGGCTGGAGAGGGAAGGACTCGTCGTGCGCGAGGTGGACACCGCTGACCGGCGCATCAATCGGGTCAAGCTGACCAGCGAAGGTGCGCGGCAGTTCCGGCGCATGGCCGCCGAGCACGAGCAATGGATCGCAGACCTCTTTTCAGCGCTCTCCCCGAGGCAAAAGGGCCATCTCATGGCGCTCCTGGCCGAGCTTAAGGCGCACGTCATCGCCTCCAAAGGAGAATGACACCATGAGCGCAGAAACCGGGTTTGACCCGCAGGCATACCAGGCACGGCACTTCCAGTGGCGGCAGGAAGGGCGCGTCGGGGTCGTGACGCTCAATCGGCCGGAGCGCAAGAATCCGCTGACTTTCGACTCGTACGCCGAGCTGCGGGACCTGTTTCGCGCGTTGTGCTCGACCGACCGCGTTCGCACGGTTGTCATCACCGGCGCCGGCGGCAATTTCTGCTCCGGCGGCGACGTGCACGAGATCATCGGCCCGCTCACCCGGAAGACTCCGGAAGGCCTCCTGCAGTTCACGCGCATGACCGGAGACCTCGTCAAGGCGATGCGGGCCTGTCCACAGCCTATTTTGGCCGCAGTCGATGGCGTGTGCGCAGGCGCCGGCGCGATTCTCGCAATGGCGTCGGATCTGCGCCTGGGCACACCCCGGGCCAAGACCGCCTTCCTGTTCACCCGGGTCGGACTTGCCGGATGCGACATGGGCGCCTGCTCCATCCTGCCCCGAATCATCGGCCACGGACGCGCCTCGGAACTCCTTTATACGGGGCGCTCGATGTCCGCCGAGGAAGGCCTCGCCTGGGGATTCTTCAGCCGGCTCACGGACCCGGAGGCGGTTCTCGGGGAAGCCATCCAACTGGCCGAACGGATCGCCGAGGGTCCGACGGCCGCGCACGCCATGACGAAAAAGATGCTGCACGCCGAATGGCACCTGCCGATCGATGAGGCCATCGACGCTGAAGCGGAAGCCCAGGCACTTTGCATGCAGACGGAGGATTTCCGACGCGCGTATCGCGCGTTCGTCGCCAAACAGCCGCCTCGCTTCGAGGGCAATTGAGTCTCATGGCCACCCCTGGCTTCCTCGATTGGCCGTTTTTCACGGACCGGCACCGTGAGCTCGCCGCGAGCGTCGGTGCCTGGGCCGCGGCACGATTCCTCCAGCGTGAGACTGCGGAGGATCGCGAATCGGTCGATGCCGCCTGCCGGCGGATCGTACGTGACCTTGGAAGGGCCGGATGGACTCGCTACTGCGTCCCTGCGCGAGATCGGACTGAACCGCGAGGTGGCACGAGCGGATTCGACGTTCGCGCGCTGGCACTGATCCGAGAGACACTCGCGCGGCAGGATGCACTCGCCGATTTCGCTTTTGCCATGCAAGGCCTGGGAAGCGGCGCAATTGCCCTCGCCGGCTCCCCGCAGATCCAGGAACGGTATCTGCCGCCGGTGGCGGCCGGAGAGGCGATAGCCGCCTTCGCGCTGTCGGAGCCGGATGCGGGATCGGACGTCGCGGCCCTGCAATGCTGCGCGACACGCACTGCGGACGGGTACAGGCTGGAGGGCGAGAAGACCTGGATCTCAAATGGGGGGATAGCGGATTTCTATTGTGTATTCGCGCGCACAAGTCCGCCCGAAAAGAAGGCCGACGGCACTACCTCGGCTGCCGGAATCAGTGCGTTTGTGGTCGAGGCTGCAACCGCGGGTCTTTCGGTCTCGAGAAGGATCGACACCCTCTCGCCGCACCCGCTCGCGAGCCTCCAATTTCAAGGCTGCCTGGTGCCCGAGACACACCGTCTCGGTGCCGAGGGCGAGGGATTCAAGCTCGCGATGCAGACGCTCGATGTCTTTCGCACCTCGGTCGCAGCCGCCGCGGTCGGATTCGCGCAGCGGGCACTCGATGAAGCCCTCGCCCATTCGGTCGATCGGACCATGTTCGGCCGCACGCTCGCGGATTTCCAGCTCACCCAGGCGGCGCTCGCGGACATGGCCACCGCAATCGACGCCGCGCGCCTGCTGACGTATCGGGCGGCCTGGCGGCGCGACCGCGGGGAACGCGCCACGAGCGAGGTTGCCATGGCCAAGATGGCCGCCACCGAAGCCGCGCAGCAAGTCATCGATCGCGCGGTACAGATGTTCGGAGGGCGCGGGGTCTGCCGCGGCGAGATCATCGAGCGCCTCTATCGCGACATTCGTGCCCTGCGCATCTACGAAGGAGCCACCGAAGTGCAGAAGCTGATCATCGGCCGCGACGTGATCCAACGCGCCGTAGGTACTCGATCTTGAGCACACCGGGATGCCTGCAGCCACCGGGATGGCCGCGCCCATCGGGATACAGCAACGGCGTAGCGGCGCACGGCCGGCAGGTGTTCATCGCCGGCCAGATCGGCTGGGATCCACGCAGCGGGCGTTTCACGAGCACGGCGCTCGCGGATCAGGCGACGCAGGCGCTGAAGAACGTACTGGCGGTACTCGCGGAGGCCGAGGGGCGGCCGGAGCACATCGTACGCATGACCTGGTATCTCACGAGCCGCTCCGAGTACGTTGCGCAGCTGAAGCAGATCGGAGCGGCCTACCGTGAGATCATGGGCAAGCACTTTCCAGCGATGAGCGCGATCGAGGTCGCGGCGCTCATCGAGCCGCTGGCGAAAGTCGAGATCGAGGCCACCGCGGTGATCCCCTGACTCAGGGATGCAGAGCAGATCCCATGTGGCGACCTCCCGAGCGAATCCGCTATGCGCCCTCTCCCGGCCGCTGGCCCAGCGCCGCTGAAGCGGCCGCTTCGCGCCTGTTCTCGCCGGTGCGAATCGGAGTCCTGACGCTCCGGCAGCGCACCTGGGTCCCCGCCATGGTCCCCTGGCGGGCGAGCGCCGATGGCTTCGTGACCGAGGACGTGCTCGACTGGTACGAGCGGTTTGCACGCGGCCGCCCGGGAGCGATCGTGGTCGAGGCGACCGGCATTCGCGACATCCCGAGCGGCCCGTTGCTCAGGATCGGTCACGATCGTTTCCTGCCCGGTCTTCGCGAGCTCGTGCGCGTCGTGCACGAAGCGAGTGAAGGTGAGACACGGCTGCTCATTCAGATCATCGACTTCCTCACCATCCGGCGACGGCCGGATCCCTTGAGATACTTCAAAGAGTTTCTGGCCATCACGTCGCGGCACCGCCATGCGTACGGGCGCCAAGATGCCCCCGAGGCAGACATACGCGCCTGGCTGGCATCTCGGACGCGAGAGCAAATCAGCAAGATCCTGGACCGGCGCGAGCTCGAATCGCTCGACTACGGTTACCGTGAGCGCGTGACCGACACGCACCTGGAACCGATTCGTGCATTACCCTCACAGCTTCCGGCTCTATTCGCAGACGCGGCCCGGCGAGCGCGGGAATGCGGCTTCGATGGCGTCGAGCTTCACTACGCTCACGCGTACACCATGGCGTCGTTCCTCTCACGAGGCAACGAGCGCGAGGACGATTACGGCGGCGAGGCTCCAAATCGCGCTCGGCTGCCGCTCGAGGTCTTTGCACAGGTGCGCAAGACCGTCGGAGACGACTACGTCGTAGGCTGTCGATTTCTGGCGGAAGAATGCATCGATGGCGGCTCCACCTTGGACGATGCGACATACTTTGCCGGCGTGTTCGCTCGCGCCGGCATGGATTTCCTGTCTCTGTCCCGCGGCGGCAAGTTCGACGACGCACGCCAGCCGAAGATCGGCGAGGCGGCATACCCCTACACGGGAAGAAGCGGCTATGAATGCATGCCCTCGTACTACTCCGACGCTCGCGGTCCCTTCGGCCGCAACCTGGAGGCGACGGCCCGGATCCGCGCCGCGCTGCGCGGGCAGCAGTTGAGCACGCCCGTTGTCGCGGCAGGCGGCATTCACAGCTTCGAGCAGGCGGAAGCCCTCCTCGCGCAAGGCAAGGCGGATATCGCCGGCCTCGCCCGCCAGGCGCTTGCCGATCCGGACTGGTTCACCAAGGTTGCCCGCGGCCGGGGCGATGAGGTGCGGCTCTGCCTCTACACCAATTACTGCGAGGCCCTCGATCAGCGCCATCGGCAAGTGACCTGCGAGCTGTGGGATCGAGAGCGGCTCGATGAGCCGGGCGTGAAGCGCTCCGCCGACGGCAAGCGCCGGCTGACCTCGCCTCCATGGGAGCCGGCCCATTCACGCGACCAATCGCCCCCCTCCCCATCCGACCGTCGTCAATGACCTGAGCGTAGGTTCCATGCCCCTCGATCCACTCGATCTCTATGACATCGCCAACGCGCTCACTGAAGAGGAGCGAATGGTGCAGAATGCCGTCGCACGGCTGGTGGGCGACAAGATTCGGCCCATCATTCAAAAGTGCTTCGAGGAGCATCACTTTCCTCGCGAGCTCATACCCGAGCTCGCCGCGCTCGGGCTTCTCGGCTCCACTCTCAAGGGCTACGACTGCGCCGGACTCAATGCCATCTGCTACGGGCTCATCTGCCAGGAGCTCGAGCGTGGCGACTCCGGCATCCGCAGCTTCGTCTCGGTGCAGTCGTCCCTTTGCATGTATCCCATTTACACATACGGCTCGGATGAGCAAAAGCGCCAGTACCTCCCCCGCATGGCACGAGGCGAGCTCATCGGCTGCTTCGGGCTCACCGAGCCGCAAGGCGGCTCCGATCCCGCCAGCATGAAAACGCATGCGAAGCGGCGCGGCAAGGACTGGCTCCTCAACGGCTCGAAGATGTGGATCACCAACGGTGCGATCGCCGATCTCGCCCTTGTATGGGCGATGACGGAGGAAGGCATTCGCGGCTTCATCGTCGAGAAAGGCACACCCGGCTTCAGCGCCCCGGAAATCCAGAGGAAATTCTCGCTGCGCGCTTCGGTCACCTCCGCTCTCTATTTCGACGATGTACTCGTGCCTGAGGAAAACGTCCTGCCGGGCGTGGTCGGCCTCAGAGGCCCCCTCTCCTGTCTCACTCAAGCACGGTATGGGATCGCTTGGGGCGTGATCGGTGCGGCACAGGCGTGCTTCGCACAGGCGCTCGAGTACTCCAGGAGTCGCATCCTCTTCAATCGTCCCCTCGCGCAAAACCAGGCCATCCAGATCCGTCTGGCGGACATGGCGCGGCGCATCACCGCCGCTCAGCTGCTCGCGCTACAGCTCGGCCGCCTCAAGGACCAGGGCACGATGCAGCCCGCGCAAGTGTCCCTGGCCAAGTGGAACAACTGCCGCATGGCGCTCGATATCGCGCGCGACTGCCGCGACATGCTGGGCGGCGCCGGCATCAGCGCCGAATTCGTCCCCATCCGCCATATGCTGAATCTGGAAAGCGTCATCACCTACGAGGGCACCGAGACCATTCACCAGCTCTCCCTTGGGCGCGAGCTGACCGGCTTCAGCGCATTCTGATTGGGGCCCGCCGGTGCAGAAAGCCCGGTGCCCGAGTCCGCGACCGTCTTCCCGGCATGATCTGAGAAGGTCACGGGCACGCGGCGGACCGCGCCGCCTGGCGGCGAGGTCATCAACGGATCACGGCCAACCCATTCCGATACAGACGTTCCTCATTGCGCGGCATCGGTCGATTGAGCCCCTTGGGACAGCTGCCGGTAGAGGGCTGCGCTCAACTCGGCGGGGATTGGAATCGACCTATATGTCTCCAATGACATGGTCACGATGGTCTGCCGGGCGGCCATGCGCACGCCACCATCCATGCCCGTGCACCTCAATGCGAGATCGAAAGAGCGCTTGCCGATCCGGTCAACCGTGAGAGCGAGGACGACGTCTTCGCCCATCCGGCTCACGGCCCTGAAGTCCGCCTCCAGACGCACCGTTGGTATGCCGAAGCGACGCTGCGTGATGCAGCCGGCGAATCCCTCCTCGAAGACGCCATCGAGCCACTCCTCAACCAGGTCGTTGAAAAGCACGAAATAGTGCGGATAGAAGACTATCCCCGCAGGATCACAATCGGAAAATCGAATTCGTGTGATTTTGGTGAAGCTCATCGCAGTGCCGCCCGTCCATGACAGCCTCCATTGTAACGGTCACGTCAAGCGCAGAACCAATGCAAGGATACGCAGCGGACTGCCGGAGTCATGGCAAGGATACAGCGGCCTCAGATGTCCCTTTCCTCGATCAGAAATCGGATGACCTCGACATCGGGTCCCGGCGTATGCGGCAGCACCCAATCGGTGATGAAACGCGCTTTCCACGCAGCGTCGATAGCCAAGCCCATATCCGTCACCGGTGCGCATGGATCAGGCGCGTCCGCGCGCTGTGCTCATCTGCTGATCGCCAGCTCTCGCTCGAGGATCTTCGGATCCTCGCGCCAGCGGGCGAGCCACTCCTGCGCCACCTCGCCCGGAAACAGGTCCTCGACTCCGTCCTGCAGCCCCTTGACGATGGTCTTGGCAAGTGCCTGTGCGCTCATCTTCGGCGGCGGCAGTTCCTGATTGCATTCGTCATCCAGAGGTCCGGGGAACACGTTTACCACGCGGACCCCTGCCGACTGCATCTCGGCACGCAGGCATTGCGCCAGGGAATAGGCTGCCGCCTTCGAGGCGGAATAAGTGCCGTGCGAAGGAAAGCTCGACAAAGCGTACACGGACAGCAGGTTGACCCAGGCCGTGGCGCTCGAGTGGTCATCCGCGCCGCGCGCGCGCATGATGGGCCCGAATTCCTGTGCCAGTCGCAGCAGCCCAAGATAGTTAACGTCCATCTCCGACCTGGCGGCTTCCGTCCCATCACGCGCGGCGATGCCATACGGCCGGTGCACCTCGGCGTTGTTGACCAAAATGTCCACCTTGGCGCCGAGCTCGGCCCCCAGGCTCTTGACGGAATCGCAGTTCGTCACATCGAGCGGCACAACCGTCACCGCCTCGAGCCGTTCGACCTCCTCGAGCCCCGGGGACCTTTCCCACGGCTCAGCACAGCCCGCCCACACGATGTCCGCTCCGGCGGCCACGAAGGCCCTCGTCAGAGCCTGGCCGAGCGCAGTCTTGCCATCGGTCACCAGCACCTTGCGGCACCTCGGATCGCACGTCATTTCCCGCAGATGAATGTCGTCGGCCATCTCCGCTGCCCCTTCGCCAGTATCGGACCTGCCGGGAACTGCGATCAGCGCCGCCTGTCCCGCCTTATCGAGTCGTGCCACGATCCGTACCCGGCATGGCGCAAGCGCGACACCGCGATGCAGATGCGCAAGGAGTGTCGGACCGCAATCCAGGCGCACCATGCCCAGGCGCCATGGCATGCGGTCCCGGAAATACAGGTCATGGCTGTGATGCAGCACTGTCTCCGAGATCAGCTCACCCTCGCCGGACTGCGATTGCCATACGAGGTCGAGCGAAAGGCAGCGGTGACAGGCTTCGCGCGGCGGATACTGCACGGTGCCGCATTCTGGGCAAACCTGCAGCTCCAAGCGCCCGAGAGCCGCCGCGGCGGTGAGACCGAGCGCGACCCGGCTGCGCCCGCGGGGCGGCAGCAGAGGCACTCGTGTGCGCAAGACGGGATTCTTGCGCTGCGGCCGCCCGGGGACCTCGCTCATGCCCCCGGCCCCGCCAGAATCGCCGCTCCGCAGCACAGCCCGCGATCATAATTGATCATCCCAAAGCCGCTCACCAGCCCGATGCGTGCATTGGCCACGGCGGTGCCCTGAGCGGCACCGGTCACCTGGCGAATCGCCTCCGTCATGCCAAGAAAGCCACCGGCCGCTCCCGCCTGCCCCACCGAGAGCTGTCCGCCTGAAGTGTTGACCGGGAAAGTGCCGTCGGTCGTCAGACTGTGTTCACGGATGAATTGCGGCGCCTCCCCCTTGCCACAAAATCCCAGATCCTCGATCTGCATGGCGCTGATCACCGGATAATCATCGTAGGTCTGCAGAAAATCGATGTCCCGGCGGACCACCCCGGCCTGTGCAAACAGCTCCTCACGGTCGAGCAGCCAGCCGCCGCGCATCTGGATCGGGTCCTCGGGAAATGAGTTGTGCCGTTCGATCGTCGCAAGCACTTGCGCGAAGGGCACCCCCAGGTCCTGCGCGCGAGCACGGCTCATGACCAGGAACGCTTCCGCGCCCGCGCACGGCATCACGCAATCAAAGAGGCGCAGCGGCTCCGCGATGGGTCTGGCATTGAGATATTCCTGCAGCGTGAGCGGCTTTTTGAAGAGCGCGTGCGCGTAGCGGAGCGCATTTTCCCTCTGCGCGATGCACAGCTTGCCAAAATCCTCGCGCCGCGCCCCGAAGACACGCATATAGTACGCGGTGAGAAACGCGAAGCTCGCGTTCGGGCCACCAGAGCCGTACGGATACACCGCGTCCTGCGCAAACTGGCTGAAGCTGCCGAGCGTGGCGCGAAACGTATCGACGTGATTCGTGTCCGCGGCCACACACGCCACGATGGCCGCGTCACCGGAAGCGACGGCGCGCAGCGCGCGGCGCAAGGCGACGATCGCCGACGCGCCGCCCATCGGGATGTGATCCAGCCACCTCAGCGAAAGCCCCAGGTGCTGCGTCACGCCGACCGCCGTATCCGGCGCCAGAGTGAAGCTCGAGAGACACAGCCCCTCGAGATCGGCCTTGCCAAGCCCGCTGCCCTCGAGCAATGCGCGCAGCGCACGGGCCACAAACCAATGAGCGCCGCGAGTCGAGTAGCGCACGTAGGGGATGCTCACCGGCACGGCTACGACCACATCCTCGTAACCTGCTCGCCGCCGCTCCATTACCTCGCCACCTGTCGTTTCTTGAGCTTGCGCACGTCGACGCATGCTGAACTTCGCACGAGCCCCTGCGCAAGCTCTTTGAGCTGTGCCCGCTGGATCTTCTCCGTGGCCGTGAGCGGCAGGCGCTCGCAGAATCCGATATAGCCCGGCGCTTTGAAGTACGCCAGCCTCTCCAGGCAAAACCCCACGATATTCTGCGCCAATGCCGCGCCGGCGGCCTCACTCAGCCGCTCACGGGGCACGATGCATGCCATCACCTCATCGCCGCGGACTTCATCCGGCACCGCCGCGACCCCGACGGCGGCGACACCGGGATGCTGCAGCAGAACACCTTCCACTTCCACCGCTGAGATGTTCTCGCCGCTGCGGCGGATCACGTTCCTCTTCCGATCAATGAAATGCAAATCCCCATCTGCATCGAGTTCCACGATATCCCCCGTGTGGAAATATCCGCCCGCCCAGGCCTGCTCGGTAGCCTGCACGTCTTTCAGGTACTCGTGGAAGAATCCACGACGCGGCGCATCGCCGGCATGCCTCACGAGCAGCTCGCCCGGCCGCCCCGGCGCAACGTCCCGGCCCTGCTCGTCCACGACTCGGTACTCGATCTGCGGTCCGGGCCTGCCGAAGCAGGCGCTGCCGACCTTACGAGGCTCTCGATTTGCGATGACGGCCGCACCCGCCCCCGTCTCCGTCATGGCCCACGCCTCGATGAGAGGAAACCCGAACCGGCGTTCGAAGGCCACGTGCAGACGCGGGCTGACACCGGCACCGAATCCGAATCGGACGCCAATGTCGCGTTCACGCTCCGAGACCGGCGCGCCGAGCAACATCGGCGGCATGACTCCCAGATAGTGAACGATCGTTGCTCCCGACAGGCACACGCTATCCCACCAGGTGCTCGGATGGAAGCGGTCCAGCTGAATGATGCATCCACCCGTGAGCAGCATCGCCATGCTCGAGAAGGCCATGGCGTTCATGTGACTCAGCGGTAGCGGCGTAATCAGCCGCTCACGACCAGGGCTGATCTCGCACACGCCGTCGAGGCCGGCATACCATGTCCCCGCCTCCAGAAAATACTCATTCGTGAGCACGCATCCCTTTGGCCGTCCGGTCGTGCCCGAGGTGTACAGCAACGCGCATTCCGCGGCGAGGTCCGGCCGAGTCGCCGAGGGAGCAGCGAAAGCGGCCCGCGGCAGCTGCGCCAGATCAACTGACGCCAGCGCGAGCGGCCGTCCGGCCGCCCGGGCGGCATTCCTGAGCTCACGCTCACGGCCCTCGGGTACGACCGCCACGCAAATCTCAGAGTGCCCAACGAGGTACTCGAGTTCCGCCCTGCGCCACTCGGCGCTCATCGGCACGACCGACACCCCGAGGGCGTTCAGCGCCAGCCAGTGAAAGAAGAACGCCGGGCGGTTCTCCAGCATGAGGCCCGCACGATGTCCATGCCCATACCCGGCCTCCCGGTACCGGGCGCACAGCACCTGCACCTCGTGCGCCGCCTGCCGGTAGGACCAAGTGCGCGCCTCGATGGAGTAACTCTCCGCCACCTGGGGCAATACGCACAGGAAACAGCCGTCCTCGTACTGCTCAACGGTGCGGCAGAACGCCTCGAACACCGTCCCTGAAACGTGCGGCGGAGAGTGGCTCATTCACCAACGAGACCGCTGCGCCGAAGGAAATACCGCGACCGCCCGGACACCGCTTGTCTACCCCTTCCAAGAACAATCCACAGCCGGCCACTCCCCGTCCTCGCATTTCAGGGCGGGATTCATGACCCTCAACGGATCCCGTAAGTCACATCGATACCCGCAGTCAGCGGCCGGCTGACGATATATCGCTCGAACGCGCCCGTCTGCAGGGAAATCTGCGGCTGAGGATCCACCAGCACGATGTTATTCGTGACGTTGTCCACGAAAAATGCCGCGCTCCAACCGGCGCCGCCGCGCCGCTCACCCCTGATGCCAAAGCGGATGTTAACCATGTTATACGCCGGCAGATGCACCAGAAGCTGCCCCATGGTCTGCAACGTGGCGGTCACTCCGAAGGGCAAATCGGTCCTCGCGCCCGTGTAATCCTCCTCGAGCGAGCCGAACAAGGACCGCCCGCTCCCCAAATAGTGCTTCCATCCGAGGACCGCGGATCCCGAGACCTTCGGCGTGTCTGGAATCTGCATGCCGGCGGGAAATCCGGAGTAGGCGCTGCCATGAACGAATTTCGCATCGATATAGCTGGCATTCAGCGACAGCTCGAAACCCATGGGCAGCAGGGTCTTCATCTGACCCTCGATTCCCTTGATGCGGGCGTCGCCGCCGTTGACCGTCAAGCCGTATCCTGCGAGGTTCGTGGCCACCTGTGGATGGTACCAGTCCTCCAGATAGCCATCGATGTTGACAATCAGTCTGCGGTGGAAGAACGAAGACTTCTCGCCGAGTTCGTAGCTCCACAGCGAATCAGATCCGAAGGTCGTCGGCGCTTTGATCAGTATGTTCGGATTGCACGTGGTCGACAGGAGCACCTTGGCCTGCAATCCGCATTCGTTGGCGACATCGGAGGAATATATAGGGTTGGTATTGCTGGCGGCGACCACCGGAATCGGCCCCGTCAGCGTACTGATTCCGCCGAGTCGAATCGCCTTGTCGACCCTCACATAAACCATGTGGTTCCGGTCGAGGTTGTACGTCAGCGTGACACTCGGAACGGTACCGCTGGCGGCGATCGAATTCGCGGCGTTGTACGGAACGTTAAAGCCCTCCGTTCCCAAGGGCGTAAACAGGCCGTACTCCGTGGAGGT
>JAJZLX010000263.1 GCA_021850555.1 Pseudomonadota bacterium
CGACAGGACAGCCGAGCACGTCACGATAGAACGCAACGAGCCTCCCGGGCTCGCGCGCACGCAGCACGATGTGGTCGATTCCCCTGATGGCAAAGGGTACGTTCACCCTGAGTTCCCGTGAGCCGCTGGCGCATATTGTATTCGGGATCGGCCGCAAAGCGGACGGCGCTCGCGGCGTGCGCCGCCAATGCCCCAATTCGCGCGGTAGTATGCATCCATGGTCGACCTGGAGCGTGTTCCGGCGTGCCCTGGGCGGACAGCCTCGGAAGCAGAGTACCGCGTTCACCTCGCGGACGGACGCCGGATTGCCTGTCTCAGCCTCGGCGATCCGCGAGGTCCACCGGTTCTCTACTTTCACGGCTTTCCGGGCTCACGGCTCGAAGCCCGAGTGATGGCCGGTGCCGCCAGCCGGGCCGGCGTGCGGCTCCTGGCCGTCGACCGTCCGGGCTTCGGGGGATCCACGTTCCAACCCGGGCGCCGCATCCGCCAGTGGAGCGCCGACATCCGCGCCCTGACCGATGCGCTCGGCGTGCAACGCTTCTCGATCGTGGGCATGTCGGCGGGCGCGCCCTATGCGCTCGCCTGTGCCGCCGATCTTGCGGCTCGGCTGGATCAGATCGTACTGATCAGTCCCCTGAGCCCGCTCGACGGCGGGCACTGGCCGCGCGGCATGATCGCGCGCAACAGGACGCTGCTGGCGTTGGCCGCCCGCGCCCCTGCGCTCGCACGCGGTGCCGTTCACCTCATCACGGCCTGGATCCGGCTGAGCGGTGAGCGGTACATCCGCTTCCTGATGGCCGGGCTGCACTCGCCCGACCGCGACCTGTTTGCCGATCCCGCTTATCGCGCGATCATGGCCGCGAACATGATGGAAGCTTTGCGCCAGGGCGCACGCGGGGCCGCCTGGGAGCTGACGCTCATTGCGCAACCCTGGGATTTGCGGCTCGAGGATGTGCGCAGGCCTGTCCGCCTCTGGCAGGGACTCGCCGACGAGATCCTGCCCGCCGCCCTGGCCCAAAATCTGGCTCGGGCGCTGCCGGCATGCGAGGCCCGGTATCTCCCCGCAGAGGGACACCTCTCGCTGATGGTGCATCACATCGACGAGGTGCTCGAACAGTTGAGACCGGCCGCCCGCTGAGCTTCAGTGCGTCCGACAATACACAATCGCCGTCACCGCGAGCGGCTCCCGGACTGCAGGCCCGCCGGCCAGTACACGCTCCTCGGGTTCCCGAGCATGACGGCACCGGCCTGAGCTGCCTGTACCGCCTCGATCTGCGCACGGATCAGCGCGGCACCGAAGCGACGCCGGTCCATCCTGTGGTCCCAGAACGCCGCGAGCCGGCGGCGAAATCGCGCCGTGCCACCCGGTACGGACAAGCGCTCTGTTCGACAACCGCAAGACTCTCTCCTGACGACGTGCCAGGGCAGGCCTACAGGATCCCGACAGCCACCCGCGCGGCATTGCTGCACGCTCGGCCGATCCGTGGCATAGTGGTGTGGAACACTCTTTCTGCGAGATGACACACGAGATGAGTTCGTTGCGACTGCGCGCAAGCGCGGGCCGGCGATCTGTCGCGGCCGTGGGCTTGGCATTGTGTCTCGTTGCGCTCGCGGCGCGCGCCGCGCCTGCGCCAGGCAACCGTTTGACGCGCATCGCGGAGACGATTCACGCGCAGGCGCCGAACATCAGCATCGCGGCCGCCGCTACCGCGCTCGACGCGTATGCGCACGTCCGGTTGCGGCATCTGACCGACAAACCGCTGGTCACGATCGTCGACTACTCGCCGCCTTCCAACAGGCGGCGGCTGGCGGTCGTCGATGTGCACACCGGCAAGGTGCTCTTCTACACTTACGTCGCCCAGGGCAAAGGGAGCGGGTTGAAGTACGCCACCCGCTTCTCCAATGAGCCCGGGTCGCTCGCAAGCAGCATCGGCGTTTATCTCACCGGCCGTACCTTCTACGGCAACGACGGGTACTCGCTGCGGCTCCATGGCCTGGACCCGGGATTCAACACCGCCGCATACCGCCGCGACATCGTCGTTCACAGCGCATGGTACGTCAGCAAGGCGTTCGCGCAGAAGTACGGCCGAATGGGTCAGAGTTGGGGCTGCTTCGCCCTCAGCCGTAACGTGGAACGTGCCGTCGTGCAGCTGATCCGCGGCGCGACGGTGCTGGTCGGGTATTACCCGGACCCCAAGTGGCTGCAGTCTTCTCCTTTTCTCGGAGGACCCGTCCGAGGGCTGGGCAGCGCAGGATAGCCCTCCCGGAACGACCCGGCTGCATCGCCGCAAGTGTCCGTGCCGCACATCACGGCGGTGATTGAGCGGCCCCGGAACGGCCGCGGCGGGTCAGACACGCGCCGATCGCTCGGACGGACCCCCATACTGTCGCCCCGTCACGCGAGGACGCGCCGCAGCGCCGCCACCCCGCCCGCGCTCGCAGAGCGCGGGCGGGACTGCTCCGTCAGGGCAGGTCTCATCGACCCCAATGACGGAGGAAGCGGAAGAAGCGATCGACGTCACCCTGGTCGCGTCCACGTCCATGGGGCGCGGCCAGACCGGTCAGCTCGACTTTCCCGAACAGCCTGCCGGTCTCGTACACCGCCGATGTCCAAGGGCCCCAGACCGCGAACCCCACGTCACCCCGGCAGCCGAACAGCCGCAGCTTGAAGGTCGCCGATGCCGCGCCGCTCGGCGCAATGTTGCCGAGGGACACCGGATACTTCGACGGGGGAACCACGGTTGCCCAGCACGGCCGCCCGGCGATCTGCCTGACGAACAGACCGTCGACGAACGTGTCATAGGCGGTTCCTTCGCTCGGGTTGCTCGCCGTGACCGTCAACGCGGCGGTGTTCGGCGAGGTCGCCTCCGCCGACACCGCGAACGTCATGCCATACCCGGGCAGGTGTTTGGGATTGACGATACCCCAATACGCCGGCTTCGCCTGCAGATCCCTATTGAACGGCAGGGGCTCATCGAGACGGTCGATCGGGAAGCTGTCGAGCCACGTGTCATCGTCCGCCATGCCCCAGAACGTCACCGAATCGATCACGCCGCGCAGCCGGCGGAAGACATGGAAATAGTCCTTGTAGAGCCAGCCTTGCTCGTCGAGCAGATAGCGCGGCACGGTACCGCCGTTGGCTCCATAGTTGGACGTGTTGTCGTTCGAGTTGTAAACACTCATGTCGAGCTCCGTCACCTGCTGGATCAGGCGCGGGAAGAGCCGGTGAATCGTCATGAACGAGTGGAACTCGGCCTGAGCCGACGGTCCGTTGATGTGAGTGTGCATCTCGTGGCCGATGCCATCGAGCGGCACGCCCCGCGCCCGCAGTCTGTGAATCAGCCGGATCATGCACCTCAGGCGGGCGGGGTTGGACAAGCCGTACTCGTTGATGAACAGCTCCGTTCCCGGCGGCGCGTACTCGCGGGCCGCGCGCAGGGCGATATCGATGTACTTAGCGCCGAGCACCTTGTAGAACGGCCCGTGCACCAGGCAATCCGGCTCGTTTGGATCGATCGGCTCGTTGACCACGTCCCACGCATACACGGCGGTGCCGAAATGCTGCACCAGATGCTTGATGTGACTTTGGATGCGCTCGGTCAGCAGCGCCACGTCGGCTGGGTTCGAGGCCGACAGCGGCGTCGTACTGTTGGGCTCGGTGAACACCCAGGACGGGGTCTGCTCGCCCGTCGACCAAACGAGGTTCTGGCCTCGGACAAGCATGTGGTGCGCCTGCGCAAGCGCCACTTCCTCGTCAGCGATCGCATAGGTGAATGTCCCCTCCTCGGGCTCGGTCTCCTGCCACTTCATGTCGTTTTCGGACGTGATGCTGTCGAAATGCTTCACGAGCAGCTGCTCGTGCGGCCCGGACAGGTCGAGCTGATCCACCGCCGCGCCCACCGGGAAGTAGCGCGCCAGCGTCTTGTAGATCGACGGGATGTTCTGCTGAATCGTCAGCGGCGGGAGGTACTTCAGCGTGAAGTCCGTGATCTCGAAGTCCTGTGTGCCGCTTGCCGACTGCACGTAGAGATACGCCGAGCCCGGATCGTACGTGAAGGCCATCGTGAACCTGGGTATCGTAAGCTGCACCCATTGCCCCAGCGGGACCGGCGTGTTGTTCACGACCGTGTAGTAGGCCGGCGTGCCGGAGTTGCTCACCTGCAGACTCAGGTTCAGCGAATCCGCCTGGGTTGCGCTCGGACCGAGCTTGACCCACACGCTGATCTGATAATCCGACCCCGTGTACATGTAGTTGCTGACATTGATCTGCGGCCCATCCCAGTTCGCGACACGCTTCGTGATGAGCAGGGCATTGGTGTCTCCGTCCGGTCCGTTCGAGATCGATACGTTCGTGAGCGTCGCGCTGCCGCTGCGCGTAGACCAGCCATCCAGGCCGCCGTCCTCGAAGTTCGTTACGAGGCCGGAATTGTTCTGCGTGCCCCCGCCGGGAGGCGCGGTCTCGGTGATGGTGACATCGGCAAGGTAGAACGATTGCGCCGTCGTCGGACCGATCAGCTGCGCGTAGAGCAGCATGCTCGTCTCGGTCGTGCTGACCGTATAGGTACCGCCGATCTTCGCCCATGCAGTAGCCGTCACGGGAACCTTGTACTGACCGACCGTGGTGTAGGTGTAGCACGTCTCGCCGGAGCATCCCGGATCCTGGCTCCGAACCGTGAAATCGGCGTCGGTCGCGGCCTCGCCGCTCGTGAGCATCACGTATCCCGTGATCGAATAGGTCGCCCCCGGAGTCAACCCGGTGAGCGTCAGCCCGGGCCCGCCGGCCCCGGAGCTGTTGGTCGTCGTCAACAAACTGTCGTCGCCGCCGTCGGGCTGTGCCGCCACGCTCGCCGCGGCCGTCGAAACCATCGGCGTCGACGCATTGTCGAAGGACATCCAACTGTCGCTCGTTCCATCGCTCCACGTGTATTGGACGACCTGCTGTGCGTACGCAGGCCGGATACAACTGAGAGCGAATACCAGGAATGCGACGCCGGCTACTGAAATCAGGATCGAGCGGCCGGCCCGATCGGACGAACTACGCGCATGGTAAGACATGACGTCTGCCCCCATTTATCGTTGTTGCGCAGTGCCTCCCGTGAGCGCTCCTACTCGCGAACACGGATGGTAGCGGTATCAGGCTAGCCCCGCGCGATTTGTTTGTCAATCGACTGCCGGACTCACAGGCGCTTCGGAGGCCTTGTATTCCTTTATAGTCAGCAGGTTACAGTCCGGCCGTACCGCGATCTGCGCCGCTTTGGGCAGACTGATAGCGCTATCCTTTGGGCGGAAATTGTCGTGTTCCGGGGGGGGAGGAAAGTGCGCGGATCGGGGCTCAACCCCGCCAATGACCGGGCGCCGACCGATCGTCCTCGGCGCGGACGCACTCGACAGGCCTCGAGTCGATACGGCGCGCCTGCTGCGGCATGCCAGCGGGCACGAGCGCGCTGGGGCGCAAGATCGACTGTGCCGCAGAAGCGGCCAGATCCCACCCACGATGCTTCAGGCCGGGATTCTCACGCAGCGCCAGAGAAACGCTCGTGCGCGCCACGGATCGCCGAGACTTGACCCCGCTCTCAACTGTTCCTGACAGCAGGCGCATGGCCTCGGTCCC
This sequence comes from Pseudomonadota bacterium, assembly GCA_021850555.1. The sequence continues at coordinate 5,612 of JAJZLX010000263.1, forward strand.
TCAGAACCTTCCATCCGGTTCGCGCTTCTCGGCGGTCCAGGCCTCGCTCGGCCCGGCCGAGCGGCCCGTCGCATCCGCTCCACGCCCAACCTTCCGCCTGCCCGGCGGTAGAGCCTTCCACCTGACTGGCATTGTATACAGCCGCGCAACGCGACGTGTCGGGCCGGGATCGATCGTACGGGCCGGTGCACATCGCACTGCGTGGTGATATCAACCGCCCGGGTCGCTCACCGCCGAGCTCGATTCAAAGGTCATGTTTCCGACGCAACTCGAAAGGTGAGCAACCTGCGACAGATTGGGGTACGCTCGCTGGCGGCTCGTGACTTTTCGGCTTGCCTGCCACGGTGTTGGCTGTCGATTTTACGCCGGGTCGGCTTGACTCCAGTCCTGCAAAGCTCGGCGAACCACCCGGAGGCGGACGTACCCGCCGCGTCGTATCGGGTTCTTGCGAGAATTGCAGTGACAAAAATATACGTTGGAAATCTCCCCTTTTCGGCCACTGACGCGAGCATTCGCGCACCGTTTGGCAACCACGGCGCGGTCGAGAAAGTGTCGCTCATCGATGACCGCGGCTGCGGCCGCCCGCGCGGATTCGGGTTCGTCGAGATGGCGAGCGCGGACGCCGTACTCGCCACGCAGGCGCCGAACGGCACCGATTTCGAGGGACGCACGCTCACGGTGAACGAAGCGCAGGAGCGCTCCGGCGAGGGATTCCGTTCTGGCCCGCAGGGGTGTTGAACTGGATCGGCCGGACGGTCCGCGCAGCCGCGATGTCATGATCAACGTGACCCTCGAGTCTCCACACAGGGTTCACCGGGCACGCAGAGGGATTTGCGGTTCCGAACCGTGCTGATGAAGCCGCCCCGCGCCGCGGAGGGCACGGCGCACTACGTCGGCGCCATCGCCGCCAAGGGGCAACCGGCTCGCCCGGGGAGTGCCGCATGATCGTTTCCGGTCGCGTCCGGGGCCGCCACCGACTTGCGTGTACACGATAGGCAACCCCATGGCCATGGCACCGCACCACTACCAGAACGTACGAATGACTGTGTCCGTGCGCCCTCGCCGCCCCCCCGATGTCCGCAGCGCGCCTTGTGAACCCCCCGGCGCTCTGCCGCCGCGGCATGGCATCGCGACAACCCAGGCTCGGTTGCCTGAGCGCTCCATGACACAGTGTGATCATCAGGCCGAATCCGAGCAGCATCTGCATCGCGCTGCATACACGCTCCGTCGCGCGGCCGGCGGCGGAACTCCATGCGATCACAGCGGTCGAGCTTCTCTCGGCAAGTGTGCCGGCCACATGCCGGCCAGAGTGAACTCGAACGCATCGAGCAGGCCTGCCGTGGCGAGCCGCGGAATCGTCTGCCCAGGCACCCGGCCACCGCGCCCGACAGCGCGGCCCGCGATGACGGCGCACGGCGGCCGCCGGATTGGGTCTGGCGGGAAATGGAACTCGAATAGGGGATCCCACGAGGAGTCCCCGCCTCGCCGCAGCGCAATGACCGTGGCGTCAATCGACCGCCGCGCGGGCCCATGCCCCGCCGCCACGTGCTTTGCCTGCGACGGTGTCCTGGAAATACAACTGCAAGACAAACGGGGGTTCCATCGTGGATGTCAGTGAATGCTTGAATCGCGAAAGATGCGCCATGGTGGACCGATACGGCAAGTCGGAAGACTTGAGAGGAGTGGCACAGATTGTCACCACCTTGGCGCCGTTCGCCCTGCTGTGGTGGACTGCCGTGCAATTGGCCGCGATCTCGCCCCTGCTGGCCGTCCTCCCGTTGCCGCTGATCATCCTGTTATTGGTGCGCGCATTCGGCCTGATGCACGAGTGCGGCCACGGCAGCCTCTTTCGCAGCCGTTCGCTCAATCGCACCTTTGGGTTCATCCTCGGCGTCGTGTCCGGAATGCCGCAGTACGTGTGGTCTCAGCATCACAATTACCACCATGCGCACAACGGCGACTGGGAGAAGTACCGCGGACCGTACGCGACGCTGACGGTCGATCAATACGCGGCATTGACCCCGGCGCGGCGGCGAGTGTATCGCTGCAAGTGCAGCGTGCTGGCCGCGCCGCTGGCGGGCTTCATATATCTGATCTTCAATCCGCGCTATACCTGGCTCAAAGGCACCATTGGCCTGGTGATCCACACGCTCAAGCGGAAACTGGCCGAGCCCGGCGTATCGCTGCAGGCGCATGCCGCGAGCTACACGACTCGCTTCTGGAAATCCTCCAGAGAGTACCGGCACATGCTCTGGAACAACGTCGTGCTGCTGAGCGCCTGGGCGGCGATGAGCGCCCTGTGCGGGCCGGCACGGTTCTTCGTGATCTATATCCTCACCGTATCGATCGCCGGCGGCGCGGGCATCGTGCTGTTCACGGTGCAGCACAATTTCAAGCATTCGTACGCCAGCGACAGCGCGCGCTGGAACATCGACACCGCGGCGATCGAGGGCACGAGTTATCTGGTGCTGCCGCGCTGGCTGAACTGGTGCACCGTCAACATCGGCTACCACCACGTTCATCATCTGTCAGCCAGCATACCCAATTACCGCCTGGCCGAGTGCCACCAGGAATACGAGCGCCTGTTTTCGCGCGTCACGCGCTTGCGATTGGACGAGGTTCTCGGCGCTTTGCAGTGCATTCTCTGGGATCGGAATGCGCAGCGGATCATATCCATGGACGAGTACCGGCAGCGCACTGAAGCCCACGCAGAGGCGCGGACGACCGCGCCGGGCTGAACGCCGATCCGGCCCGCGCGACGCCGCGCTGCCGCGCGGAACTGAAGTCCCCGGAATCCGCGGGCCGTCAGATCGTGCGCGCCGTTCTGCGCCGCGGGCCGGCACACGCAGCACTGCCGGCGGCGATCCGGCCGTCGCGGCGAATTCATTGCACATGATGGACCCCTCCGCTAGACTGCGCGGCTCGCTGCGAGCCACGCCCGTGTGGCGATCCGGCCCGCACGCAACCTGAGCCCATCGGACATGTCGGGCTCGGGACATCGCGATGGTCCTGCCCGCTGTACACAGGTCATCGCCCCGGATCCTGTATCGACGCCTCGCCGCTCGATGCGCGCTCGGGCTCAGGACCGCACCACTCAGACGGACGGATATGCTCTCCACGTTCAACGTCACGATGCAATTCGGGGCCAAACCGCTTTTCGAGCAGGTCACCGCCAAGTTCTCCGATGGCAATCGCTATGGCCTGATCGGCGCCAACGGCAGCGGGAAATCGACGCTGATGAAGATCTTGAGCGGAGAGTTCGAGCAGAGCGCGGGCGACGTCGTGCTCCAGCCCGGCAGACGTCTCGGAACCCTCAAACAGAACCAGTTCGCCTATGAGGACGAGCGCGTGCTCGATGTGGTCATGCAGGGCCACGTCGAGATGTGGCGCGCCATGCGGGAGCGGGATCGCATCTACGCCGACCCGAGCGCCACGGACGCCGATTACATGAAGGCGGCCGAACTGGAAGTGAAATTCGGCGAATACGGCGGTTATGACGCCGAGGCACGCGCCGGCCGCATCTTGAGCGACATAGGCATCGCCGAATCCCTGCACGAGCGCTCGATGCGCGAGGTCGCGCCTGGATTGAAGCTGCGGGTACTGCTGGCGCAGGCTCTGTTCTCCAAACCCGACGTGCTGCTGCTCGATGAGCCGACGAACAACCTCGACATCCACTCGATCCGGTGGCTCGAGGGCGTACTCAACGGCTATGACGCCACGATGGTCATCATCAGCCACGACCGGCGGTTCTTGAACCAGGTCTGCACACACATCGCGGACCTCGATTACCAGCAACTGAAGGTCTACCCGGGCGGCTACGACGATTTCATGCTTGCATCGCTGCAGGCGCGGCAGCGCGTGGAGGCGGCCAACGCCAAGGCCCAGGAGCGCATCTCGGACCTGCAGGAATTCGTTCGGCGCTTTTCGGCCAATGCCTCGAAGGCGCGCCAGGCAACCTCGCGCCGCAAAGAGCTCCAGAAGATCAAATTGGAGGAGATTCGACCTTCCTCCCGGCAACATCCTTATATCCGCTTCGAGCAGCGCAAGAAGCTGTACCACTCCGCGCTCTCCGTGCGGGCCCTCGCGTTCCGATACCCGGGCGCCAACACCGACGTTCTGCAGAAAGTCAGCTTCAACGTCCGCGCCGGCGAGCGGATCGCCGTCATCGGCGCCAACGGGGTGGGCAAGACCACCCTCATGCGCTGCCTGGTCGGCGAGCTGAAGCCGTCGGCTGGCGAGATCACCTGGGCAGAGAATGCCGAGCCCGGTCACATGCCGCAGGACCCGCAGGCCGACTTCGCCGAGAAGGTCGACTTGCTCGCATGGATGTCGCAATGGACGGGCAAGGCTGACGATGACCTGATCGTACGCGCCACGCTCGGGCGGCTCCTGTTTTCCGGTGACGAGGTGAGGAAATCCGTGCAGGTCCTCTCGGGCGGCGAGCAGGGCCGCATGCTCTACGGCAAGCTGATGCTGACCAAACCAAACGTCATGGTCATGGATGAGCCCACGAACCACATGGACATGGAGACCATCGAGTCTCTGCAGACGGCGCTCGAGTTGTATCCGGGAACGCTGATCTTCGTGTCCCACGACCGGGAGTTCATCAGCGGTCTGGCGACGCGGATCATCGAACTGAAGCCCGATGGAACCGTCGAGGATTTTACCGGAACGCTCGAAGAGTACCTGGCGACGCATCCGCTCGTCGTGTAGCTGCGAGGTTCGCACAGCTGAACGTTCCGGCGCGATGCGCGGATTTTCCAAAGAACGAGCCGCGGGAATGTCGCTGATTTGCAACGGTAGGTGACCAACCGCGCCCGGACCTGGATCACAGTTGCCCTGAGCGCTCAGATAGGTAACATTGGCAAAAGGCAGGCTGTGAGCCGTGCGCCGGCAGATGCATCTGTCTCGTCAATGGTGGCTGGGCGCGGCGCCTGACAGATTACGTCAATAGTTTTTGCCACTCATCGGCCCCGAACCGCCACCGGTCGGATTGAGCAACAGTCCGCTGGAGTTTGCTGAAGAATCCTGTCATCCGTTTTGAACGACTGACGTTTCAAGTCGGGCGGAAGATCGGGGCAAATGGGCAAGAAACTCTCGATCCTCGAGGACTTATGACCATGAGACACTTTATGCACATGACGTTCCAATGGCGCCGGCTGCGAATGGCGGCACTCGCGTGCCTCGCACTGCCGCTGGCTGCGTGCGGCGGAGGCAGTTCACCCTCTTCGGCCACCATGAATCTCGGCATCACCGACGGACCGGTCGATTCGGCGAGCGCGGTGGTGGTCTCCTTCACCGGGGTCGAGCTGCAACCGAGCAGCGGCAAAGCCATCACCTTCAACTTCAAGACCCCTCAGACGATCGATCTGCTGAAAGAGCAGAACGGCAACCAAGCCTCGCTCCTCAGCGGCGCTTCCGTCCCGGCCGGCAACTACGCTTGGATCCGCCTGCTGCTCAATGTCCAATCAAACGGCACGGTGGCGAATTCGTACATCGAGATCAATGGGGCCCAATACCCGCTCATCATCCCGAGCGGTGCCCAGACGGGGCTGAAGCTGGTTCAAGGCTTCACCATGACAGCCAACCAGGTGGCCGACTTCACCATCGACTTCATGCTGCAGCAATCGATCACCGCCCCGCCCGGCCTGACCTCCGGCGGCACCCAGGATTACATCCTCAAGCCGGCGCTGCGCCTGATCAATGACGTTCAAGCCGGGACGATCAGCGGCACCGTGGCGCTCTCGACCCTGCAGAGCAATTCCGCGTGCCTGAACGGGTACTCGGGCAGCGGCCCGCTGCCCAATGCGCACGTTTACGTCTTCTCCGGAACTGTGACGCCCTCGAGCACCCTTACGCCGGTGGTGGAGCCGCAAATCACGCTGTCCTCCTCGGGCAGCTACGCGTACGACCAGCCGTTCCTGCTCGCCGGCAGCTACACGCTCGCTGTCGCCTGCACCAGCACATCGAGCACGGGCACGACCACGGTCGTGTTCTTGCCGCCGGCAGGTGAGGCTGCAACCGTGAGCGCCAATCAGACGACTACCGTGAACTTCTGAGCCGCCGATGAACCAACGAGGCCCCCGGGCGATGTCACTCGCTCGGGGGCCTCTGAGCGACTCCGTCGCGAATCGAGAATCAGCCGTGCATCACGCGGTAGCGCTATAGCGTCGATACCCGCTCGGCGCGAATCGCGCATTCACGCTTCGAACAGGGCGCACCGGTCAACGG
>JAJZLX010000064.1 GCA_021850555.1 Pseudomonadota bacterium
GATAGCGCGACCTATGCGCTCGAAGCCGTGCCCTACCCGACGGGGGGGCGCGGCTGCCTGTCGTTGTTGCGTCATCCGTCTCGCCCCTTGCTCTATATCGGCGTTCAGCGCGGCGGGCGCATCGCCGGCCGACCCTATCCTTACGCCAATTGCTACGTTGCCACCTACGACCTGGCACAGCGTCGCTACCTGGCCGATGCGCAGTTGGCCGAAATCATCAATGGCACTACGGACGACGCCACTCCAGCGTGCCTGACCTATGACGACCTCTATGATCGCGTTTACGTAGGCATGTTCCAGTCCCGCCGAGGCATCTGCGTCCTGGACGCCGACTCCGGCCGGTGGCTTCGGGATGTTCGCTTCGAGCGCACGTCAGCCAACACCTCGCCCTTCCCCTGGGTCGACCCGTTGTGCCAGGCGACGGCCGGGCCGTTGCTGCTGACCGTCAACCGGCACAATCACGAGCTCGTCAGCCTCGACCGCGAATCGCTCCAACCACAGTCCGCGGTCTTCCTCGGCGCAACCCCCAATGGAGCCGGTGGCCTTGTCGTGTGGAATGAGTACGCGATCGTCAGCCACTCGAGTCGTAAGGGACTGCACTTCATCCCGCTCAGCACTCTGTCATAGCCAGCGCCCCGTTTTTCGTTGGTGGCGGAAGGGAAGGAGGATGGGTCGCTTCCACGAAGCCCTGAATTGCACCCGGTTTCGAAAGCACCCGGGCGACACAATGGAGCGCCTTGCCCAGTGTAAACCTTACGCTTGCTCGCGTCCGAGAATGGCCGACATGAGCCGGCCGGGACTGCCGGACTCGGTCTATCACGACAGGCGATTCATTCCCCTTGTCGCCCGCGGAACTCCGCCCCCGAAGTCCGAGCCAACGAACCAGCGCGATGAACGCCACCCAAAGACCTCCGCGGGCTCTCGTGGTCGTCGCCACCTACGGGGACTCCTCTGCGTGCGTCACTTTGCCGTATCGCGCGATCAGCCCGTTTTCCCCAAGCATTGACCTTCGCGCGGTGGGAAATTCTGTCAGGCGCTTATCCTTCTTGCGGGCCTTGGCGTGGTCCTCCTCCCATAAGTGTCCGATTCGCGACTGTCTGTAATCCGAACCAAGCTCTATCAGCAAGAATTCCGTCCATGGCGCCTTCAATCGCGTGCTGCTTCCGCGCTTGTTCTCATGCGTTATTACCTTGACTTGGATCCGAGCGTTTCCTTCCTCGAGATCAAATCCGGGATTTGTACTGTTATGGCCGCCCCCAACCTTCCTCGGGCTTCGACCCTGGCCCTCGAAGTATCGCAGCGCTATGAATTCCCCGATCCGGCCTATCAGATTGTCGTTGCCGCCCATGCGCGCCGGATATTTTTCACCCACGACGCGAAGCGCAGCACGCGCCTTCAGGTAGGCATCGATCGCGGCTTGAATCTCGGCGTCTCTCGCTTGTGTCACAGTCATCTCTGTTCCCCCGTTCGCCCTATTCGCCGTTCCGGCCACTATAGCGCCATCCGTTGCGTCAATCTCCTATCCCGGATCCGCACCGCGAAACTCCTCAAGCGTTTCACGCATCTGCATGAAGCGGCCGTATTGCTTTGCAAGAATGTCAGGTGAAATCGTTCGCCCAGACGTCGTCTCCGATAGCATTGGCCACCAGATGGATGCGTTCGTCGCCCTCCGCGGGGGCGCCCGCCTTATCACTGCTTATCCGTCGAGTCTAGGCCGGTACCTGGTGGGACGCTTTCCTCTCACCCGCATCTGACCCCCGGTACGCTGTGATTAGCGAAGCATATCTACATGTCCACCAGCTTCGCATCAGCGGAGCGCGGATAGTTCCTATTGTTGATCGCCTGTTCTATCCTCGGTGCGATTCCACCGATGTAAACCGTTGCCAGAAGCTCTATGTCCACGTAATGATCTACCTTGGGATCATCCCGGTCAGACGCAAACGCAAATGCGGCTGGCTGCATGACAGAAAAGCGTTGGCCCGTACGCGAGTTTGTAACCACCACATCGACCGTCCTGTATATGACCTGGGTATCCTTTGAATGGATAATGCGCCCGAGAACCCACCAAAGCGACTGTTCTGTGAGCGGGAGTCGATCCGGGTGTTCGTACTTAGACAGCACAATTTCCTTCCTTGCGTTGTGCACTTTCAGTGCCTGCGCGTACTCTATTGTTCCGGGTAAATACTTCTCTGCCCGTTCGATCGCTCGCCTGGCATTGAAGCAGAATTCATGCACCAAATCGATCAACATCACGAGCTGCCGCGAGTAAATGAGGGCGCCGGCAGGAATGTCCTCAGTCGTGGATCGGGCGAAGGTATAAATCAGAGCGGCTCGTTCCAGCGCGGAATCATGGAACCGCCACATGGCGGTGGACTGCGCATCGTGAACTGTGATTCGTGAATTCAGCATTGTCAATTCCTAAAGCTGAATGCGGCCAAACGACCTACAGGGTATGCCGGCCTGGAGGTGCAACACGAGAATGTTTGCCCCGCTATGCCAGTTCACATTCTCAGTTTTTCGAATGAGGTGTGCCAGCTCAGCGCGACCTTTGACTATATGAGCGTCTTTCTTGTCCGCAACGACACCGCCTGTCATCAAGTCCACGCTCATCCATTTGCTCAACTGTCATGACATGACAGGTGCTGCGGAGCGCAATCCCTGCGAACATCGGGACTTACCGTCCTTCGTCGATCGCAGACTCCCAATCCGTCTCGATGTCCGGAGCACGCCGATCTACCGACTGAGCGACCGCGTTTGGCCGCTTCGCAACGATGTCCGCCCACACTGCATCGAGGGAAATGATGTTCTTGCGCGCGAGTCCCTCGAGGAACGCCCTCGTAGACAGGATGTGCGTGTGCCGCTCCGCGAACCGCGACTCGCTAAGGAAATATCGATCTTCCGCAAAAATCAGCATCACATCGTCCGGGTGCCTGCGCCCGATATCCCGCGCGACGGTGAGAATCACGGCTTCTCCTCGGTTGCGAGGCGGCTTTGGCGGCACAGCGCCCGTGGTCTCCATGACCGCCTTCGTTTCCGGTGGCGCGTTCTCGTAAGCGTCCCGGGACTTCATCTGCGCGATGATGAACTGGCCGAGCTCAGTCTCGGCGATCTCCATCCTGGCGGCGTTCTCACGAAAGAATCGTGACAGCGCCGCGCTGTCCTCGTATTTGTCCGGAAAGCGCGTGACCTCGTGCTTCACGAGGTCAGCGACGATGATCCGCACCTCGGGCTTGAAGCGCAGCAATAGGTCGAGGTGTCCGCCGCGGGCCAGCGAAATCAGCGGCCCGGAGTCAGGGAGCACGACATCAAGAGTCCGTTGGGTCATCCGATCGCCTCATCGAGAACCGGCATCGCGTGCTCGAGAGCTGCCGCGTCATCCGCGGTGAGATGCGCATCCGGCCGATCGACCCCGTGTTCGGCGAGCGCATCGAGCAGTTGCCCGTACCACTCGAAGCCGAGTAGTTCCATCGCCTCATACCGCGAGATCTCCCCAGCCGAGAAGGCAACCAGCACGAGACGCCGACCGGTCGAGGCGGTAAACGCCATGTGGCTGGGCGAGCCGTGCGATTCGATCAGCAGGGACTCATCGTTACCGAAATCGAAGTGTTCGCCGAAGCGGTTCTTTGCCTCGGTGGCCGAGACAGTTTTCATGGCAGGTCGTCCCCGGAGTGGCTCAAGCTGTAGATATTAACAGGAGATAGCTAAATGTGCAAGATTAGCTATTTTCAAGGCTTTGGTGACCGACGCTTGAGCTTCATTTCACCGTCCTGGGTCCCGCTCCTCGTCTCGGTCTCCGTCGGCTGGAGTACCCGTGATCGCCTCGTCTTCTTCCCGCTCGACCTCCAGCACGTCGTTCATGTGCGGCACATCTGCGATCCGAAGATTCTGGTAGCCGGCATCGGTTGCAGCCTCTATCACTGCGTTCCTGTCCTCGCACCCGCCGACACCCCAAACCAATCGGCGATGATCGAGGATCTGCCCGCTCATCTGGCCAGCTTCGGTCGGATAGATGTAGAGCGTCGGGACCTGCGGGTCCGGTCGCGGCGCCTCGTGAGACCGCACCATATCCACCCGCTGCCGCTCCTCGCGGTACGCTCGCACGCACTCGGCATTGAGCGCATCCCACGTCGTGCGCACCTCACGGAACTCGATCGCAGGCAGTCCCGCCACGAACCCCAACTGGACCGCAAGCGAGAACGCATGTTCCCAGGGCGATGAGCCATAGCTCGCGGGCCAGGAGAACCCCCCGACCTGCAGGGCAAACTCCTGGATCTCACGCGGCGAGGCAACGCGCGCGATCGCGCGCGACCGAGCGAGACCGTGCGCCCCATCCGGTTTGCCAACCGCCGCGGCGCGGCGCTTGTCCTCATCCGTCACCGGTTCCCTGAGATTGCGGTCCATCAGACGTAGGTATTTCTTGAGCGCCTCGTCCTTCCTGATCCCCGGCGTCGTAGTAATCAACACGTAGTCCGAGTGGTCCTCGCCGAGACTCGCCTGAAGCGAAGCCAGCGCGAGCTCACGCGCATGGGCGAGTCCACCGTCTTCCAAGCCGACCGCGGATCGCCGTTCCGCCGCGGTGGCCTCATCGAGCAATCCGCGCGCGAGCGCCGCGTCTCCTCGACCGAGGTAATTCTTCGCATACCCGATCAACCGGTGCGCCGGCCACGGCACGGCAGCCGCCAGGGCCGCACGGTCGACTGCGATGCGCTCGTCGATCTTGCTCAGATTCGCCATGGCCGATTTCACACCCCCGTCATGCCGTCGATTGCCTGCCATGTCGCTACCTCCCCAAGTCCTCGCCAGGAGTCTGTTCGTTGTCGTCATCGTCCCGCCCGTCCGCCGCCCATTCGCGCGCGGCGGTCACGAGCACGACGTTGCCTTCCGTACGCAGGCCCTCATACCGGTCCCCGTTCGTCTGACCACTCGCCTCGCTCTCCTTCCACCACTGCTCAACCTAGTCCATGGTGAGTCCGTCCGCGAGCACGGACCCATCTTCATGCCGGATCGAGTACCGCCTCTCGGCCTTCTGCGCAGGCTACTCGCCGGTCACGGACCGGTCCGGCGCCGCCTGCTGCGAGTGGCCCGTCCGTACGGGCTCATACACGATGCGATCCCGGGTGGCGCGCAGCCGGGATAGCGCTTCCGTATACTTCATCCCCCCTTCGGACAAGCGCGCCGGAATCCGCGTCAAATCCTCGAGATAATGGACTCCGGAGTGCGGTGACTGTCCAGGGTGGTAGAACGTCTCGACCACGAGCCCACCATCGGCGCGGCGCGCGCCGTAGAGCTGCAGCTTCCACCGATCACCTTCGTGGCTACACTGCTCGGTCGCATCCGGCTTGCCGTGCAGCGTCAAATTGAGGGCGATGCCGAGAATTCCTTCGGACTTCGCGAGCCGCTCGCGCTCGGCATCGAGTTCGGCGTACGTCAGTTTCTTGCTCATCGCCCGAGGTCCTCCTCGTCGCCCGCCAAGTAAGCGTCCCGCTCGCCCGGGGCGTCCCCAAGCGGAGTCGACGCAAGGGATTGCGCGGACTCACTCCCCACATCGTTACCGAGCGCTTGCCGTAGCGCCGGGAGGTGATCGGCGATCACGCTTATGACCTCGGCGCCGTTGATATCGGCATCATAGTCACCGAATCCCCTCCCTTCGAGCGCTACGGTCAGGCGGCGGGCCGCCGCCTCGGCCACCGAGTCGCGCGGCCGTTCGGGATGCGACAGCATCCCTTCGGCATGATCGATCGCATCTTTCGCCTGTCCAATGATCGCGCAGCGATCAAAGGCAGGAATGCCGATCTTCCCCTTGTGCTCGTTTCCGATGTAGTCCCCGAGCAACACCAGCGCGTGGATCGTCGCGCGCAGCGCGACAATCAAATCTCTTGTAGTCTTCTCAGGGGCCGCACGCGGGGGCTCGCGCTCTGATTCAGCGTGCCCCGGTTCCGGCGCATCCAGCCACGGCCGCGCGGCGAGCGCCGCACGTTCCGCCGGCGGCAGCCGGTGCCCAGGTGCGTGATCGACGGTCTCAACCGCCTTTTTCGCACGCTCCGCGACGGCGTTCATATGCTCATGGAACCGAACCGGGTCCACCGTCTCGATCCGCGCGCACACCACATCGCGAGCGACCTCCAGAAGCTCGAGCGCGTGGCCCTCGGCCGCCGCGGTCTTGCGGCTCAGGAGTCCCGCTTCACGCAAGGCATCGTTCAATGAATCCCGAAGCTCGAATGCCTCGGGCGCACGCAACGGAATGACTTCGCGGCACTCCTCGCCCTCGAACAGCCCAACCTCGATGCGCCCGTCCTCGCAACGGGCCTGAATATTGTCGATGCGGCTCATCGCAGTCTCCCGACACGAAAAAGGGGTGCCTCACACCCCTTCTCCGCCGCCCGGGCCCTGCGGACGGCACGGCTCACTGCATCACAGCGAGTGGGCTCCAAAGTCCTCCTCGTTCAGGCCCCGGCGGCGTGGAGGCTATCGACCGGCAGGGTACGGCCACTATACGACAGTGGCGCCTGCCGATTTGGCCGGCGACGTCTACACATGCAGATCATAGAGGATGGTGTTGGCTCCTCCCAAGCCCGGGCAGCGTGTGATTCCTAAAGGGCGCGCGATGGATGGACGTTGCGCTCCCGATTGCGGTTTTGGGCCTATCCTTAAGGTCTTCACGCGCTCGTCTGCGCGGAATCAAGGGGAGTAGCACCTATGCCCGAATTGCCAACCGACCAAAACGAGGAAGAGAGCTTGCATCCCATGGTGTGGGCAATTGTGGTGTCGCATCAAAGGCACCGTCCCGACCTGTATTCAGGGGTGCACCTTGAGAAGCGCCTTCAGGAACTCGCGATTGTGATTGGGGAAATGATTGCTTGTGCAGGCTATGGGAGCCAGAGGCCCGAGAAGGAGGCGGATGAGTATGTAAGCAGCCTCCTCGCGATCGCGACAGGTCAGGTATCGCAGGCAGTCTTTCTGCACCTACGTCGCCTCAGGACTGACGCGGCCCTTCCCGACCACCAGGGCGGCCACAAGCCCTCATAAAGGGCGGGCGCTCCCGACGGGCGCTTAGCTCGCGCCGGGTCTCTGTCCGGAAGTAGCATCACGAGGTATGCGGCAGGCGCCCCTCGACCGCATGCGGTCCTTCGCCTCCGATAGAGCCGGAGCGCAGCCGTGGCCGTGGGCGACCCCTCCCGGCCAGGAACGGCCTTCGACTGATTTCGCAAGGGTAAGAATGCTGGTGAAGTTGAGGCGACGGCGGGCGAAGTAGTGACATGGAGCCAGGCACGTCCGGGGCAGGAGGAGTCGAAAATACTCAGTCAGAACGAAGGTCTCCCTCCAGAAGCCATACCTTGCTGAGCACTTCTTTAAACACAGCGTATTCCGGTCCTTCGGCGGTATTCCAATCGATCCCGAGGTTCTTGAACGCCGGATCAGACCCGATCTCGATATACACGCGATAGTTGCTCAACTTGAATAGCGCCCTGTTCGCTCGCTCAAGCAGCGGCGCGTAATGTTCGATGTCGATCCTGTGCAGCCGGTTGGCAAGATCGTGCGCCAGCTGGTTGCGATGCTGTCTGAGTTCCTGAATAGCCTGCATGTCGTCCGCATCGATTGCTTTCATGAAGTCGCGCAGATAGAGAAGGCATGCTTCAAACTCGTTCCGGTGGCGCGACATGACATCGTGTTCGTAGGACTTAAATGGCATTCCCTCGCCGAACGTCACATTACGGTAAAACACTTTGATGGGGTTGACGATAAGGCTTTTGACCAGCTCGAATGCCACAAGCACAAGGCCAGCGTAGGCAAGCACGCGCGTCAGCTCATCCTTCGTCAGCCCATCCAGTGACATGCAGTAGGTCGATTCTATTAACAGCGCGCAGTGTTACTGCGACAGAGAATATCGCAGCTCGCGTTTCCGAAATGCATCTGAGCCGCCTTCCAGTATGCGACACGCCTGCTGGCGGATGCCGCTGCCATCGGCAGCTTTGTGCTCCAGCGAGCCGGAAACGTAGCTCATGTGCGGCAATCCGTCTGCCCGGCGCTCGCAGTTAGCAACGATCACCTGTTCCGAATCGGCGTTGATCACCAGATTTGGATTGTGAGTGATCACGATGATCTGGCGTCGCGTCTTCGCGTCCTTGAAATATCCTGTCAGCAGCCGGTAGATGGATTCGTTGTCGAGATTTTCGTCTGGCTGATCGACGATCAGAGGTCTTGTATCGACGGTATCTAGGCCGAGATACAGGATCAGCAAGACAATACCCTTCGTTCCCGGCGAGAGCTTTTCAAGATCGGCACCGTTGTACTTGAGGCCGTAGTTGAGCCGGATGTGATCAACCTCGTAGAGCCATTCAATCAAGTCCTGATAGGTGGAGTCGGACCGCAGATAGTCCTTGGGTCGGAGTTCGCGTTTCTTGAACTCGGCAAGAAATGTCTCATGCGCAGGCTTGATCTTTTCCGGATCACCGGATGTCCACGCGGGCACAAGGATCTCGCGCGCCGTGTCGGACAGCTTCTGAAACGTCCCATAGGGCAGGGTCTTCCGCTGATCGAACAGCGCGCTTCCGCGTTCGAGCCATTTGCCCAAATCCGCCTCCCAGCGGATCGAAAATTCAAGATCCTGCGAGTGCTGAGATACCGATTCCGTACGAAGCTTCTTCTTGACCGGCGCGTACAGCTCCTCAAGCGTTTCGTGCTCCTGTTTCAGTATGCCGAAGTATCCGACATACGCATCAAGTCGCTCCGTATATGCAGCCACCATGCGCTTGCTTTCCGGTCCTTCGATCTGCGCGATCTCGCCCTCCAGTCTTTTGACCTCCGTACCGATTGCGGCGATCCTCGTCTGGATAGTCTTGATCCGCTCCTGGCGCGCCTTGTCCGCCGATTCCTTTACCGTCAATGCGTTGATCTGCGCCAGGAGCCAGTGAACCGTTCCTTCTGCGGGCTGCTCTTGCGTACCTTCTTGTTTCGAGATCGACGCTTGCAGGGCTGCGGTTCTCCTTGTCAACGGGCCCTCGGTGTCTGCGGGGAACGCAGGATGGAACGCTGCCTGATCCGCGTCGGGAATCCCGGCGTCACGTAAGAGCACGTCGCTATCGGACACGAAACGGACAATCTGCGCTTTGAACGCGGAAACGCGCGTTCGTATATCTGTCACCTTCTGAATCTTTTGCCTCTCGGCGGCGATGGCTTGCTGCACGGCCGTCAGGGCGGTACGTTTCGCTTGAAGATCCGCGAGCAGCTTTTTCTCTTCCGGGGTCGCCGCCTTAGGCAACTGCTTGACCAGCCCTTTTTCTTCTTCTTGCAACGTCTTAATGCGCGCCTTCTTCTCGCCGAGCTTCTTGGCGTTCTCTTTCAGTGAGCATTCCTCGCGAATGAGCCTGATCACATCCTCGCGCAGACGCTCTGCGTCCGCGCGAATACCTTCAGTACGGATCGCGCGCAGCTCACTGAAATCGGATGCATTCAGCGTATCGGTCGGATCAGTGCAGGCAAAGATCACGGCTTCGATCTCATCGATCAGTTCCCGGCCAATGTGATCACCTGCGCATAACCGTTCGACGAACTTCTGAGACACGTAGCGCACCTTTTTTTCGCCGGCTTGCTCGTCGCCAAGGCGCGCGTGCGTTTCCTCGTTGTCCGCCCATTTAAGCCGTATCGACAGATTGTCGATGTAGGGGCTTGCGCGGCAGATGAAACTGCCATCTTCATTTGGTTCCCAGCTCCCCGCCGCATGCGCGATGATTTCAGCCATCGCCGACTTGCCCGATCCCTTCTGACCAATGATCGAAACAAGCCCGGGGTTCAGCGGGATTTCCGCATCATCGAACCATCCGTCGCTGTTGCCGAGCGCGACGGACCGGATGACGCGAGCCTCGTCGTAGTAGACGGGCGCGCTTGGGCCGACGTAGACGCGGTCGGCGGGTTCGTAAACAATCTGTCGCAGGCCCTCGAAGGTGGGATCGGACTTGATCCAGCAGAATTTATCGTCATCTGGTTTGCAGATCTTCATGATGCTGTGAGCATCGGAGCCGTGGATGCACGGCTTGAGCGCGCCAAACTCCGCGATGAATTTGTCAGGGGTCATATCGTCTGGATAGCGACCAAGACACCATGCAATCGTTTTCTTTTGGCCGCTGAAAAGCCCGTGGGAACACTGCAGCAAGTTTTTCCGCGTCAGGTAGTCCTGACCCCAGTCGATCTGATCCCAGTTTTCGGACGCGAGAAAGAGAAGGTACTTGCTTGCGAAGCAGTCTTTTTGGAGAGCCCTGCGCGCTTCTTGCAGATCGAAGGTGATGACCTTGCAGCCGGCAACGAAATCTGTGTCTTGCGCAAATGTCGGCTGATGCCGCTTGACCAATCGACCTGCCTCTTCGATCGATTGTCTGGTGACGTTGCGCAGGCCCCGATCATTTTCAGGGTGGCCCTCAATCTGGAAATGCAGGGCCTGAATGAACTGCTGCTCGATTGTGTCCGGAGACACTTCGTCGCTGAATATCACGTGGAAATTTAGCCGCCGGAGCTGTTTGCCGTCGCTTCGCTTCGGGACGAAAGTCCCGAGGCGCAGCTCAATGTTCGGCAAGATCAGGTCAAAATTGTCGAGCTTGCCGCCTTGGCGCAGCTCGCGCAGCTTTCGGTATCCGTCGACGAAGAAATAATCGGTCACGCCAAGGGCGGAAACGCCGCTAATGGCCCGGAGCGCTTTCAGGTACGCGTCCCATCCGCCGAAGGCGTTCTCGTATGAGTCCGGCGTATGGACATGGAGGTCCCAGCGCCGCCAGATTGATCCTTGAGGGTATGGATTCGCCATGCTCGTTCACCGCCGCGCCTTTTATTGATTGGTCCCAGGCCCGCTGTTCGCTCTGCCGCCTTCTTGTGCTGGCCGCACATTCCGGGCCGTCGGTGGCGTCCCCACAGGGGGGTGCCCAAACACTGTCGGTCCTCTCGGAGCAAGACTGTATTCTAGCAGCACCAGCTCTCCACGACTCTGCGCATGTACGGCGGGCCAGAGTTGTAAAGGGATACGACACGGGGACTTTCGCAAATGGGCCATCCCTCTGCGTTGGGGAACCCGCGCTAGTGAGGCGCGGCACCCTGCCGCCCGAAGTGCAAGCGCGGAAAGGGAGAGATCAACCCCCGCCATCCAGAACGCCTACGAATGTCCGCTTCGTTTCCTGTCGGTGCTCCTAACGAGCAGTGGAAGCCGATCCCCCGGAGAAGAAATGCCCCGCTGCGCTCTCTAGCCTGCGGGGGGTACAAGTAGATAAGGTTGAGCTGACGCTAGCGTGCGCGAGGGCATGGGAGCCCGACCGCGTGGGACATGCTGCGCTGCGGACCGCAACTGGGGCGCACCACCGCTGCATCCCCCAAGGACGGCTACAAGTCCTTCTGCCGGGGCGTAGCCGCTACCGCCCCTGGTCGAGGTCCTGCGAATCCTCATTCTCGGTGCTTTGCTCGGGCGCATCGGTGACGATGACATCGGCCCCATCGATCGCGTGCAGGGATATCGCAGGTTATCGCCCCTGGTCCTGTTCGTCGTCCTGCTCGTTGCTCGGCTCCTGGCGGCTCACCGAGGCATCCTGATGACGGGCGAGGACCTCCGCTTCCAGAGCCCTCATCCGGGTCAGCGCCCCGATCGCGATGGTAACCACCTCGTTGTAGTGCTTCGCCGTCGGTACCACCTGATCGTCATCCAGTTGACGATCAAACGTCTCGATCTCCTCGAGCGCCTCGCGAAGCATCCAGCCGGCGGCGAGCTGCGCGGCATTGCGCCAGTCCCGCGCCTGCTCGGGCGCGCCGAACTCGGGGCATCCCGGGGTGCGGGCGA
>JAJZLX010000083.1 GCA_021850555.1 Pseudomonadota bacterium
CGGAAGAACGCGCGGTGATCGACGGTGTCCGCGCGATGACGCTTGGCGCATCGCTCGTGCATGCCTCGCCCGGGCTCTATCACGACCGCGCGGTGGACGTGCGGGCCGCGCTTGTCACGATTCCCGAAGCCTGCGACCTACTACGTCCGCTCCTCGCAGGCGGCAAGAGCAAAGTCGCGGGCAGGCTCGCCGGCGCGCTGCGCAACGTCGGCCGCGAACGCGTCGCGGATGAGGTCCTCGCCGCAATGCGCACAGCAGGCTACGTAGTCCAGGAGAACGACCCCTGCGAAGATGCCGCCCCTGTCGTGTTTTCGAGCCGCGAGCGTTCGCCCTATGTGGGTCGGTTGCGTCTGCAATGGGCGCGCATGCGTCCGAGGGTGCTCGAGCATTTCCTGCCCGCGCCGGCCTCGCCGGTCGCGGCGACCTACCTTCAGCAGGTGGACGAGGTATACCGCGCCGACGCGTACCACTCATTGTCGATAGAGGGCTACACAGTCAGTGACGCTCTCATCGAGCGCGTGCGTTCGGGCCTATGGAATCCGCAGCACAACGAGCAGGACCGACTCGATCGTAATGCGCTCGCGGCGCGCGGCTACTGGCAGGCGTTCCAGCGCGTGAAAGAGTCCGTGGCGCGCGTGCTCGCCGGCGAGAACGCCGGCGTGGTCGCCGAAGCAGTGCACGGGGACGGGTATCGGGAGTTGTTCGGGCCCTCGGTGGCGGCCGGCCTCCTGAACGCCGCCGATCTCGCCGGATACCGCGCAGGACAAGGGTTCATCCGGCGCTCGATGCACGTGCCTCCGCCGGTCGAGGCAGTGCGCGATCTGATGCCCGAGTTCTTCGCGTTGCTGGCTGCGGAGCCTGCGCCGGCGGCGATGCGCATGCCCCCGTCCATCGTCTTCTGTGCCGCAAACCCGAGCCGCTTCAAGCGCGGATCACGGTCCTCGGGCTTGATCACGAATGCCGTGCTGCCATCGCCAGCGCGACTCTCTCTCGGCCCGATGAGGGGCGCGTGAGCCGCAGGGCATGTCTGAGTCGGGGTTCAGGGATGCAGGGCCACTCAGCACCTCAGCGGATCGGCCCATGCCGACCCCGGCAGTCAGACTCGGCGGACAACACGGCCGCGGCATCCGCCAGGATGACGGGCGAGTTCTCCATTCCTATGCCAGGACCTCGTATTCGCTCTTGACGAGCCCGCTCGGGTACTGGCGGGTCTCGATATGCTTCAGCATGAGGTCCCGGGTCGTCGGGCCGAACAGCGGGACTCCAGCGCCGATGATCACCGGGACGCGCGTGATGGTCAGGCGCTGGATGAGCCCGGCCTGCAGAAACGACTGGATGGTAAGGCCGCCATCAACGTATGCGTGCCGCAAGCCGCGCCGTGTGAGCGCCGCCACGATTTGCGCGGGAGTGCCCGACATTCGCTCGACGACGGCTCGCGCGGGAGCGGGACTGAGGGCTTTCCTGCTCAACACGAATACGGGCTTCTCGCCATAGGGCCACTCCTCGAATGCCCGGACGACCTCATAGGTGTTGCGCCCGATGATCAGCGCATCGACCGATGCCATGAATTCATCGTAGCCGTGCGGCTCGCCGCCGTTCGGCGGAAGAAAATCGAGCGCCCCGTCCGGGCGGGCCAGGTAACCGTCGACGCTGGTGCCGACGAAGACGGATGCTTTCATTGTCGCCCCGCCAGGGATCATGTATTAGGTGTAACTCGCCACAGTCGGGGCTTGCGCTCCTCAGGATCCGCTCGCCCCGCGCACTCCTCGGGAATGCCGTGACCGGCGTCTGTTGCGGCCTGGGTCATGAATCTCACCATTGCGTGGCCTGCCGCTGCGGTGGGCGAGGGCATGCTCGGGTCTGCCGTGGCGAAATCATAACGTTCTGCGCGGTCCTGCGGACGCAGCTGATCAAGAGGGCTCTTCGGCCGGCGGGCCTCGCGCGTCGCCTGCCGGGACCGAATGCGAACCTGAGCGACAGCGAGGGCATCCTCAGGAGCGGCGGAACGAACTCGCGCAGCTCGGGAAATCGTCCGACTGGCTGCGCCGCTCGTGAGCAGCGCCCCGCACACTCAATGCCGAGCGTGACCGACAGCCTTGGGGCAATCCATCGAGCGCCGCCGATCGCGCGCCATGGCCGAACGTGCCGCCGCCTCTCCTGACTTACCCCGCCAGATGCATATTTTCGGAGCCTCGGGTCCTGGAACGCCTGTCATTCACCCGCGAATGCGTGGACCGGCCCATGACTGACGGGATTCCGGGATGATGGCGGAGACCATTCCGGCGCCATGACGGACACCGTTCCGGGCTGATGCCGGACATTTGGGCGGACGGCCGGATTGCTGTCCGCCAGGGCCGGTGTGCGCAGCTTCAGGGGGGTGCGAGCTTGAGCCCGACCTAGAGCCTGTCAAATGACCCACGAGAAACAGTGGTCACTTCGCCGGATTCCGGTCAATTTGGACAGCAGTGCGAGGGAGCAGTGATTTTACATAATGCGGCACTGCGCTTCCGTTTGACGACCAACGCCTGAATATCGTAGCGTCAAAAAAAACAAGATCATCCTACCGATTCGATCCCTTCACTATGCTGAGAGTCGCATTTGACGCGTCGCTCGCCGTGTTGCTCGCAGGGGTGGCATTAAATTCCATCTCTTACGCGTTGCAACGACGCAAACTTCGCGCTGTCGTAGAGCAACTGACGGTGGGGTGTGCCGAAGAGATTGATGCGGTTCTGGCGGTCGCGAAATTCATATACGCAAATGTTACGCGCGCGAAGGATCCCGTATTTTTGACCCCGCTCTTGGCTCCGTTGGGCGGTTCACCTCTCGCGATTCTTCGTCAAGGAGGCTGTTGTTCCGGCATCCACAGGCTATTCATAGCCTGCTTGGGAACAATTGGAATTCGCGCTGCACAAATCACCCTCTACCCTCATTCCGGAAGATGGTGCCACTGCGCGGTTCAAGTGACCCTCCGGGGCACGGTTTGCATTATTGATGTCGATTATGGCGTCATCTACGAAGGTCCGCGGGGAGAATTTATGGGTCTTCGCGATCTTCGCAGCGGAATCGTGCCGTCTTTTCGGGTATTCGCTAACGGACTTAGCGCGCCGCTCTGCGCGGGGTACTATCGCGACTCTTCGCCGGGGTATCCTTCCAGTTCATATTACGATTTCGATTTTCGCAATACGCGTACGGCAAATTGGCAGAAGTCGTGGGTGCGAAGAAGAGTCTATGCGTTGCTTCGCGTCTGTTCCCTGGGGCAAGTAGATTCTTTATTTCAGCCGCCATTGCTTGAATGGCCTCAAATGTTTGTTTCCGTAAGCGGGTTGTGTCTGGCATTGGCGCTGTTCATTGCGCGCGTCGCGGGTGCGGCTTAAGGGCTACTGGCGTAGCGGCGTGATCGTCACGGTGTAGCGCACTCATTGTTGTTTTGCCCCTAATGGGTCGCCATGTCGATGGCTGAGCCTCTCTGCGTACGATGTGTAATCACGCGCAGAGAGCGTAGTCCGGTGAACGGCAAGGTGCGATGTTGGTGGTCCGCCGCCGGCCGCGTGATCCCCGAGTTCTTCAATCCGCCCGGGAGAGCGGATTTCGACAGCCGCCACATGTATCGGGCCCGGCAACCTGGACGCGAGAGCGCCAAAATCATTGCGGCGCAGTGTGACCTCATGACCGGCCTGTACGCTCGCGACGGTCTCAAGCAGATGCACAGCTGCCGGCCAGACGATCCGCGCCGCTGCCTGAGGGCGATCACCCCGATTTTTTGCAAGGATTGGGTAGCCCGAACGCGCGCGTGAACAGCTCATCGAGGACACCGACGATCGAATCACCTTCCGCGGCCAGCGATCCGGCACGCGCGCCCAACTGGTCGTCAGCGAGGGAGACAATCCTCAGCGGATGCAGGACCACTGCCACGCCCTTGATCTTAAACGTCGGCTTGAGGCGCGGATTCTCGGTCTGCCTGAGCGCAGCTTTCCGGACGAACGGAATCACGACGCGGCGATGATAGTCGTCGAACAATGCAGACTGGGCAACAACCACAAACGGCACGCTGTCTCTGTGCCTGCCGGCATGGCGCAGGACGTCGAACTGTCTCATCAGAGTGTCGAATGATCAGCCGCGAAGGAGCCGTTCCGCTGCGCAAAGTCATTCCATGAAGCAGCTGTGG
This sequence comes from Pseudomonadota bacterium, assembly GCA_021850555.1. Next base: position 4,166 of record JAJZLX010000083.1, read on the forward strand.
CGCGCGCCTGCGCAACGTTGCGCAACCACCGTTCCCGCTCCTTGGAGACGAACTCGGCGAGGAGCGATTCCACGACGCCTGAGAGATTGTCTGTCATGCCGCTTGCCTCCTCGAGGAGGTTCTCGCTCAATGTGAGATTGACTGGGCGCTTGTGGACCGTCTGGGTGGCGCTGCGTTTCACTTCCGGGGCCTCCGCATTCTGCGTATGCGCATTATATGCGCACTTAGGATCCGTGGGCGATCGGGCCGGCGGAGCAGGGGGAGCGTGCTCGTGCGTCTCGGTTGACCGGTGTGCAAAGGGCAATGCTTCGCGCTTAGGTTGGGGTGGAATAGTGCTGGAGTGTTGTCACGCCGAGATGCGGCATGAACGGCCCTTCGGCCAGGGAATCTCCGCCGCCGTTTTTTTGCGCAGATCGACTGCAATGTGCGTGATCCCCGCGTTCTTGACTGCGGCGATGACTCTCGCCACGGCGTGCTCGTAGGGTCCCGTGAGCTTCATGCCGTTCAGCGTGAAGCACCCGATATTGGGCCTCTTGTCCCCGGACCAGCTGAACCATGGGTTGCGCCGTCCCGCCTTCAACAGGGCCTTGAAATGCGGCAACGGGGTGATGGGCAACTCGAGGCGCCGAAGTGCGCTGGCGGGCGTGCGCAGCGTCAGCATCACGGGCTGCTCGCATGCAGCAGGCCGAGGCAGCGCAATTCGAAGGCGTAGCGCAGCCTGAATCCCGCCCAGTCGGCGACCCATCCCGCTGTGCCCGCGGACAGCGCCGCAAGGCGCAGGAGGATCTGCCCGGGTTTCTCGCCGCCGATGCGAGCGACGTTCCTGGGAGACAGCGCCGGATGCATCGCGGGAGCCGGTGATACCAACAGTCCGTTCGACAGCCCGTGCCGCTCCACCGCGAGCGCGCGATGCTGCAGCACGTTCATGCCGAGCTCAGTCTGTGGATCGTTCGGCGTGCGCATGAGATTCTCCTGCAGCCGCGATGCCCGCCCAATCGGAATCAGACCGCGAATGGAGCCGGCAAGATGCCTCACCCCCGGCATCAAACCGGGCGCGGTCCTCTTGGGTCTTGAGAACAGGAGTCGTAGCGTTCGCGGACGGCAGCGAGATCGTGCAGGTGCTGCGTGGCGAGCAACGCACTGACGGTGCGCAGATCGATCGGCGGGCTTCGCGCCAGCGCCGCCGCTGACCCGCGATTGATGACGGCAAGGAACGCTATGATCCGGACTCTCATCGGTTCCCTCCTCGAGCCCCTCGCCGCCGAGTCCGCTGGGTTGCCTGTGCACGCTGGCCGCGCAAGCGAACGTGCAAGGTGGATTCGAACAGCAATGACAGACCCTCGAGGAGGGACGGCGGCGCCCGTGGCGGATCCGATTGAACGGACCCGCCTCGATGCCGCGCAGGCGAAACCCGTGCACGCCAACGTCACCGCTCCGGGCTGCCCACGCGTGGAATGACCGAGCCTTCAGTGTGGGGGGACGATCACGCCGGCGCGTCAGCTGTCCACTCCCGGGTCTAAGAGGATCGCCCGTCGGGCGCGGCACCCTCGTCGCATTTCGTGCAATTCAGTTCCGCCCCGAGCGCGTCGGCACGCCCCTCGGCAGTTATCACCCAGGGGCGATTGATCCACGGAGGATTGTGCCGAACGTGCTGGTTGTGACCGCACTCGAGCTCGGCAACCCAGTGCCGGTCTTCGTCAGTGTGAAATCCCGTGATTTTTCTCTTCATGCGCTGCCGGCTGGCGAATTCCTGCGATTGCTCCGCGGGGCAGAGCGCAGGCTCAGTCGCGACCGATTCTGCGCGACCGACATCGATGCGATTTCATGCCGCGCCGGCATGCACGATCTTAGGTTTGCGCGTTTTCATATTCAACTCGGCGCCATTCCCTTCGTGGGATGGCGCGCCCCACACACGCACCCACGCTCACAACTGCAAGGCATCGAGTCGGTGCAAGCCGTTCGATCGTTCAATCGAGGCGCGCAAGGCCGATCCGCAGTGCCGAGTGGGTGATGTCTGCGCACGTCGGCATCGAGAGGCGCCTTAACGCGCACGGCCTCGCGGTGGCCTTATTGTGTCGGCGGCCGATTGAGGCGCGCGGGCGCATCTTGACAGCAAGCATTTCGGCTGTCATGATGCCTATATGCGGACGACCGTCACGTTGGATGCCGATGTGGAGCAGTTGCTGCGTGATGCGATGCACGAAAACCGCCAGAGCTTTAAAGAGACGCTGAATCAGGCAATTCGTGCGGGCCTTTCCCGTAGCGACGGATATCGCATCGAAGATGCGCCGTTCGTCATTCGTGCGCGCCGCATGGGGCTGCGCGCCGGTATCGATCCCGGCCGACTCAATGAGCTGGCCGATGAATTGGAGGTCGAGGCGTTCCTCGAGCTGAGCCGGGGCCTGCGGCGCCGCAAAGCCGCTCCAGCGCGCGCGCGCAAGTGATTGTCCCCGATGCCAACCTGCTGCTGTACGCAAGTGACAGTGGCAGTCCGTTTCACAGCCGAGCTCGCTCGTGGTGGCGGAATTGTCTCTCCGGCAGGGAAGCCGTCGGCCTGACTCACCCGGTCATATTTGCGTTCTTGCGCCTGAGCACGAGCGCTCGGGTTTACACGGACCCTATGACGCTTGCGGAGTCGGCCGACTGCATCAGGTCATGGTTGGCACGGCGCATATGCCAGGTTCTGCAGTCACCGACCGACCACGTCGCGCGGGTTGTGGAACTGCTCGGCGCTGCGGGAGGTGCGGCCGGCAATCTGGTCACCGATGCACAGATCGCCGCGCTCGCCAGCTCCTATCGCGCGGTCGTGCATACCGCGGATCGGGATTTTCTGCGGTTTCCTCAAGTACGTTGTCATTTCCCGCTGGATGATTAGCGCGGCCGCGGGGCAGCTGCGAGTTCCCGCCGGGGACGGTGAGCCGCGCGGCGGTCATTCGTGACGGGAAGCCTGTGATGGTTTGCGCGGATCAGTGATTCACAATCGAGCGCATGTACTGCGCGGGGAATCCGAGAGTGCTGAGAACCCTCTGCAGCCATCCGGCCCAGGGGGTGGGCGAACTCCGTGCAGGTAGCATCCAATTGGCCGCGGGACTGGCGAAGACCGGCACAGATCCAGGGAGCGTCGGGATCGGTATACGAAATGGTAGCGGGGGCAGGATTTGAACCTGCGACCTTCGGGTTATGAGCCCGACGAGCTGCCAGACTGCTCCACCCCGCACCAGGAGGGGGCGCATTGTACGGAGCGAATGTCATTCCAGCAAGCGATTTGGGACCGATAATTTCTGCGGTAATTTTGTAGCGATCTTCTGTGAACGTGATCCGATCTCATCGCGCGGCGAACTACTCCAGGGCGGCTCGTATCCGTGCTGCAACGCTTGCGGTAACGGCGGGGTCGAGAGGGTGCGCCGGCCAGGCGATTCCAAGACCCTCCGAGCGGTTGGGCTTGGGAATGATGTGGAAATGCACATGCGCGACCGCCTGGTGTGCGCCGCCGCCGTTGTTCTCCAAGACATTGTATTCCTCGACTCCGGTTGCCTCGATCACGGCGCGGCACAGGCGCGGCAGGACGCGTCCGATTGCCGCAGCGGATTCGTCGGAAAGCGCATCCAGAGTGCGGGCGGCTTCTTTGGGGACCACCAGCGTGTGTCCGGTGCTGAGCGGGTTGATGTCGAGGAAGGCCAGAACCTGTTCGTCCTCGTACACCTTGTGGCACGGAATTTCGCCGCGGATGATCTTGCTGAAGATGGTTTCCGACATAAGGGCCTCTCCAGTGATGCATTGCTGGAATTTTCGCTCGAGCATGGCCGCCGCCGGTCCGGCCCCAGCACGCTTCGCAGCGGGTTCTTCACGGGCGGCCGGCCGGCTCAGCCAGTACTGCATGAGCGGCGTGCCCTCCGGCGCTCGCCGGAGGCTACGCGCGGCTCATTCGGTGACGATGTCGATACGCTGCGTATAGAACGTGTTGCTCGTCGAGTCGTACGTTCCGATGGCCACCAGCTCGGTGACGCCGGTCGAGCCGTTGAGCGTGCTAGCGAGGCCCGAGAGGAAGCTCGAGGACGAATCGAATACCGAGATTCCCTTCGAGCCGTTACCGATGCCGAATTCCGCGTTGCCGCAGCTGCCGCTGACGCACCCGAACGCGATGGTCGGGCTGGCGGAGAGGCTCGAAAGCTGTACGGTTTGCGGTCCGGTCTGCATCACGGCCGACTGGATGCTCGAGTTCCCGAGGTTGACGACCAGACCCGAGCTGCCCGAGGAGGTGAACGGCGCGGTCGTGCCGCTACTCCACTGCACGATCAGGTCGGTAGGTCCGGCACTTCCCGGGGTCACGCTCGAGGCCGTGAAATCCGGCGGCGCCGAGCCGAATGGCGTTACGAAACCCGTGGCCGAAAGCAATGTTCCCGCGGTGGTGCCGCTCTCATCCACCGTGCCGGTATTGACCGCGTAGCTTGCCGGATTGGCGTCCTCGCTACCGGTCACACCGGTGCCGGTGAAGTCAAACGCGCCGGGCGCTTGGAGATCGATCTGCTGCAGATCGAGCGTGGCGCTGCCGCTGGCACCGGATACGAGGGTGCCCCATATCGTCGTGGGCTGCATCCGAACTTGTCCATTGGCCGCGTTCAGCGTGTTCGGCATTATGGTGGCGGTGGTGGTCGTGCTGGTTCCGGCGACGCTGATGCGCTGGCCGACCGATATGGATTGGATGCCGAGTCCACTTGCCGCGATGCCGTCTTCGGTGACGATCGTGGAGGGGCTGACCGTGACGGTGGCCGTTGGGTAGTAGGTGACGGTTGCGTTGGCCAGGCAGTAATTCTCGGGGCAGACGGACTGCGCTCGCGCCAGCGTCAGCGTGTCGCCGCTGCGCGCCGAGACGACGCCGCGAATCACCGCCGTGCCCTGGGTGCTTACGCTGGTTCCAGCGTATACCTGCGTGGCGTTGAGCTCCGGGATGATCGTCGTGAGGTTGCCCAGAGTGCCGTACGCCGTCATCACCGTGCTGGATTGAGCGTTGAGGAGCGCCTTGAGGCCCGCCGAGCCCACATAGACGTGCCCGCTGACATTGAAATACGTGCTGGAGTTGGTGTTCACAGTCAGGGCGCCGACACCCGGGTCGGTGTAATACGTATCATCGAACGGGCGGATGTTTTCGACCACGTTGCTCAGGCCGGGCTGAGACAACACCAGCTGCCCGCGGGCCCGCAATGGGTTCGTGTCGACCGGCTCGACGGTGGCTACGACGTACGGATTGACCGTGACGGTATTGGTCGCGGCATCGATCGAGTTCGATGCCGCCAGGTCGATGTCGATGGCGAAGGGCGTCGACTTGTTCAGGCTCACGACCAGGGGGTGATTCGGGGCGAACTTCACCTTTACCGGAATGATCTTCGCTGTGGAAGTGGTCTTGACGGTCGCTGCCTTCGTGGCGCCCTGCAGGTAGATGGTCGGATTCGAGTAGTCGAAGTAGATCGTCATGCTGGTATAGGTGCCAATCGGAATGCCCGGGGCGCCGAACAGCTCGGTGAGATTGACGCGGCGCGTCAGATCGACTTGCTCGTCATTTGACTGCGCAGGGAAGATATAGCCGTCCTTCTGGGTCAGCTCTATGGTGTCGATGCCGATGGTATAGGTGCTGAAGGCCCCGGCCGCCTCGGCCGTCAAGGTGAGCACCGGAGTGCCGTTGTAGACGCGCGTCGTGGCACTGCAGCCGGCCAGCCCGATCGCGAGCGCTGCGGCCAGTACGAATAGTGCGGTGCGCACGATGGGCAAAGCGCCCGGTTTTGCGCGAGCGCAATCGAATCTCATCAATGTTCCCCTTCACTCGGGATGGCTTGGAAATCGGCGGGCGGCTCAGGCTGAGCGACCGGCGAGCTGCCAGTGTATCGTTTTGAGCGTGCCGCGTCGCCGGGGTTCCCGATCCCGGCGTGCGGGTCACCGCAGGCGTGGGCCGCTCGGGGCCGGATGCGGCCGCCCGCAGAGCGCTGCGCGGGCGCCGCCGCCGTCCCGGTCATGGCACGGGGTCGTCCTGGAAAAGCTCTCCGCTGGGCGCGGAGGTGCTGCCGAACATGAACATGGTGTACACGTCGCCCGAGGTGAGCGTCGCGTAGTTCGTATCGGCAGCATTGGGCTTCGAGTAAAGTGTCTGCCCGGTGACGTCGTCGGTCACGATCACGGTTCCGGTCGATGTGGCCGTAACCTGCGTATCGTAGGGCGAGGTGCCGCTGGCGCTGCCGCTCGGTACGTCGCTTCCCAGGGGAATATTGGTCGCGACCGGCAGGAAGTCGATGGACAGAGAGATCGGGTCGGTGGTGCCGGACATGGCATTGACCAGCCGTACGCTGGAGTAGCCACTGAGCGGCGGGATGTTGCTGTCGGCGAGCAGGCTCTCCTTGACCGCCGCGGCGGTCCCGTACACGAGGAAAGTGTAATCCTGGCCGGGGTTCAGCTGCTGGTTGGGTACGGAGACCGAGACGCCATTGACCGTCAGCGTCACCGGATCGCTACCGGCCGGCACGAGTTCATAGGGGCCGATGACCCCTTCGGGCGCGGCGCTCAGCAGCGGGGTGGAGCCGACCGACGCCGACACACTGCCGTTCAGGCCGATCACCGCCCGCACGCGCGCATCGGGATTGGAGTAGGTCGTGAGCGAGCCCTTCTGGGGCAAGGCCATGACGTTGACCAGGTAGCCGCCCGGGGTCTCGGTGATGATCAGCGAGAGCGTCTTCAAGTTGCCGAGCGTGATGCTCGGCAGCTCGAAGCGCAGGTCGGACTTCTTACCCGCGCCCGTGATGCGCAGCTCGTAGTTCCCGGCCTTGATCTCGGTGAAACCGGTCGAGTGGCCGCCCTTGACCGCGCTGAAGTTCGGCGAGGCGTCGTTCAGAGGTAACCCGAGGCTCGTCAGGTACACATCGAGACTGCCGGCGTCCGGGTCGGCGTTGAGCACCTCTACGTTCGTGTAGCCGCCGTTCGGGGCGGGCTGGTCTTCGTCGATGGTCATATCACCGAATTCGCCGCTGTCCCCGTAGGCGACGTAAGTCAGCGTCTGGTTGGTGGAAAACGTCTCGCTGGCGCTCGAGAGGGCGTTCGCTGGCGCCACCCCATGGCTGGTGAAGTAGGTCGTATAGGACTTCGGCACGATGTGCGCGTAGCTGCTGACCGTACCGGAAGCCACATCGCTGATCTGCGGTTTGCCAAATGTGCCACCAAGCTCGAAGTACACATCGAGCGCCGGATAGCCCGCGCTCGCGTTGAGCAAGCGGATGCTGGCATCCTCGCTCGTGCCGCAACCGGCCAAAGCCAGGGACAGCAACACAGCCAGGACCGCACCGCACCGTGCCATGGACATGGATACGCATCCTTAAAGAAGCCTGAGCGGATCGACCGCAGCGCGCACGTTCGGCGCGCCGTCCCTAGGATAGCGAATCGCCCGGCGGATTGCCCCTGCCGTGGCGGGTTGTCCCTGCTTATGGGTCTGATGGCTGGCCGTCGATCCAGGTCTTCAGGACGTTGATCCGCTCGTCGGCGAGCACGAGATTGGCGCGGTAGCCGGGCTCGATCCGGCCGAGCTCATGAGCGAGGCCCAGGAACTCCGCCGGATACAGGCTCGCCATGTGCACCGCCTC
>JAJZLX010000291.1 GCA_021850555.1 Pseudomonadota bacterium
TATATCGCCTCTCGCCATGACGTGAGCCGACATGAGGTGGAATCTTCGTACTCCAACTGTACAGAATATCAGCGGTTTGCCGCGCCAAACTCGCGAAAACGGCCATTTTCGTCCAGACACTAGCTAGCACGGACGCCGCTGAGCGGGCCATTACTTGAGTCCAGTAGCCAGTTCCACAGGCTATTTCGAATACGTTTGCGCCCGCAAATGACGATCCAACAACAGAACGTAGCCTTCGTAACTCCTCTTGTCGTTCTGGTTTGTCGTAAATACGCTCGTATTCTCGGGCTCTATCGGCGTAGTAGCTAGCCAGGGATTCTTCTGCGCTCATAGGATATCCGGGCAGACAATTCAAGCTGTCAGGCTGTTTCCCGGTTGGCTGTTCGATCACGCTTGACGATGTCGAGCACCGTGTTCTTGCTGATTCCCAATCGATGACTGATTTCTCGGTACGACTGACCGTCCCCGACGAGCTGCAGCACTTTGGATGCAAACCGGTCGGCTTTGACACGCAGGCCAGGTCGCCGGCCGAACACCACGCCCCACTTGCGAACTGCAGCAATGCCTGAACGGACTCGCTCGCGCAGAAGGTCCCGCTCAAATTCTGCCAGTGCCGCCATCAGCGAGGCGATCAGTTTGCCCTGGGCGCTGCGCAGATCGAACTGCAGGCCGGTCTGGGAAACCAGGGAAACGTCCCACGCCTGCAGGTCCTGCAGCGTACGAAATAGGTCGAGCATCGAGCGCCCCCAACGAGTGAGCTCGGTCACCAGGATCAGGTCGATTTTGCGCGCTTGGGCCAGGGCCAGGACTTCCTTGCGCTCAGCCCGATCGTCCTTAGCGCCAGAAGCGGTCTCCCTCCACACGCCGGCGATCTTGTAGTCGGCCTTCTTGGCGAAGGCGCGCAGATCCCGCTCCTGGCGGGCGCAGGTCTGGTCGGTGGTTGATACCCGGCAATAGAGTGCGGCGGTCTGTCCCAATTGAACCCTCGGCGCAAAACACCCCGGAAACGAGTCTTTTCCTATGGCAGAGTGTTGCTCTGTTCAAAGTGTACTTCAACTGGGACAGTTAAGTCACCGGGGGCTTCGACACCGCGCCGTGAACTACTGACGCCGACTGAGCGGGCGCAACTGTTCGCCTTCCCCGAGGATGAGGAGGAGCTGATTCGGCTGGCTACCCTGGCCCCGGGGTGACCTTACGTACATTCGCCAGCACCGTGGCGATCACAACCGGCTGGGGTTGGCCGTCCAGATGGTCTATCTGCGCCATCCCAGCCGCGTGCTGGCCGCCAATGAAGCGCCATACCCGCCGCTACTCGGGATTGTGGCCGCGCAGCTGCAGGTGACGCCGGCGTGCACGATTTCCTCCTATTGGACCCACCCCCGGCGGCAGCCGACCGAGTGCGGTTTGCCCGTACCGTTGGTGCCAAGAACACGAACGGGAGGGCGCGATGTCGCGGAGGAAGCTCACGGTGGACCTGTACAAAGAGATCGAGCGGCTGCTGGCCGCTGGGCGGGGCGTGCGGGAGATCACCCGGCGCTGAAGTGCTCGCGACGCCTGGTGCGCCAGATCCGCGACGGGGTGCACGCCCCGCCCGATCAGCCCAGGAGCGGCGCAGAGCCGCTGTGGATGGCCCAGGTTGACTGGCCGCAGATCATTCACGATCTGGGGCTCGGACATTCGCTGAAGTTCCTGTGGGAGGAAAAGGCGCAGGCGCTCACCACGTACTCGAACTTCTGGAAGCAGTTTTACCGCAAGTTCCCGCAGTGCCGGCAGGCGGCGGTGACCGCCCTTGAGTTCCAGCCCGGCGAGCGCGTCGAGGTCGATTACGCCGGCGACACGCTCGAGTGGGTGGAGCTTTCCACCGCCGAGATCCGCAAGGCCTACGTGTTCGTCGCCGGACTCGGGTTCAGCCAGCTGCTGTTCGCCTGGGCGGCCGAGGACACCAAGAGCGTCAACTGGCTTGCCTCCCACCGGCGCATGTTCGCCTTCTACGGCGGCGTGGCGAACGTGACGGTGCCGGACTGTCTCAAGCAGGGCGTGCTCAAGTGCCAACTGTACGACCCGGACCTCAACCCCGGATGCGCCGAGCTCGCCGCAGTAGCGGTTACACCTGCTTCTCAGCTGAGTACCTTTACAACACGTTGGGGCTCATAAACCTATCTATGCTTACACGCAGCTTCCCGTGGGCGAAGACATGAGCTTGTCCGAGAGCCGGATGCCTTAATAGGGCCTGTCCGGTTCGATGAGAGGGGTGTGGAAACGGAGCTATGGTCCATCAATTGAGGCACCGCTGTCCGAAAGGTGCGGCAACCGTTGAAATGAACCTGCTGTCACCGCGCCACATCTCTACTCTACTGATGTTAAGGGTTTGGTCGGTAGAAACCCGGTTCTTGTTACTGGATATTGCGTCCAGTATACTGACGCCAGTGCGACGGCGCAGTAGCAATCTGTATCGGTCGGTGGCATGGTGGTGACCGCGTGGGAAATCCGAAGCGAGGATCTTACTGGCGTCCAGGCGCGCGATCTGGTGCGTTTACATCTCGAAGGAATGCATGGTCACTCTCCTCCCGGCAGCGTGTTCGCCATCGATGTTTCCGGCCTAACAGCCCCTGAGGTCTCAGTATGGTCTGCCTGGCACGCCGACAAGATCGCGGGGATCGGGGCGCTAAAGAATCTTGGAAGTGGCAGCGGCGAATTGAAGTCGATGCGCACTCATCCCGATTTTTTGCGCCGCGGTGTCGCTTCCACGCTTCTGGAGCACATCATTGATGTGGCACGAGTACAGGGTATGACGCGCCTTAGCCTTGAAACCGGCAGCGGACCATATTTTGAACCCGCGCTCACGCTTTACCGGCGCCGCGGATTTGTGAAGGGGGCTGAATTTGCCGACTATAAGCGCAGTGCTTTCAATCAATTTCTGCACTTAACCTTGTAGCGTTGCCTAAAGGGCTGCAGTGGATGCGCTCAAAGCGGTCACTCACGGGTGACTACTGTGGGTCGTTATGCAGAGCTCCGCATAACGACCCCTTGCGGATCTTGTAATTATGCGGAGCAGCGAAGCTGGCGCCGGTGATTCCGCAGTTGGCGGTCGACCGAACTCCGCATAGTTTGCTGGCTCGCGGGACCCTCCCTGAGTTCCGCTGGTTAATCGCACTGAACAGCGCATTCGATTCCGCACCCGGGCGACACGGCACCGGCGCATTGGGGCCGCGTGCCAAGTGGCGAATGGCCTCGCGGCCGGCACCCGTCAACGACTTCGAGTAACTGAGGATTATGCGGAGTTCGGGGGGGAGTCTCGTTAGCCTCCTGAGCTGGAATCGCTGACGGAACTCCGGGCATGCGGATGTAAGTCCGCATAGTTGCGAGATCCGCATAGGGGGCAACAGCGGACATTAGAACGGAACGAGATGTTTACGTGCTTGGTTGCGCGTCACCACGCCCTGCGCTGCTCTCGTGGATTTGGTCGGGAATGAATCGGGCGACAGCTAACCGCTCTTCGCGGATTCGACGCCGATTCTAAGCGGATCGACGGGGCCGGAGATGGCCGTTCAAGCACTTGCGGGCGATTCCGGGGCGCGGAGGGCTGTAGTGCCGACTTTGGTGCTGGCGAGCACGGGGGCGGTGCGCATAATGAGGCACTGTCATGTACCTGCGCGCCAAGACCCGCAAGAAGGACGGCAAAGAGCACACCTACTTCAGTGTCGTGGAGAGCAAGCGCGTCAGCGACGGACGCGTCGTGCAACGACACGTGCTGTACCTCGGGGAGATCAACTCCTCGCAGGAGTTGGCTTGGCGCAGCTCGATCGAGGTACTGGATGAGACGCAGCAGCGGCCGCGCACGCGCACGTTGGCGCTGTTTCCTGCCGATCGCTATGAGGCCGTGGTTGACGATGGGACCGCCGTACGGTTGAAGCTCGCGCAGATGCGGCTGGAGCGGCCGCGGCAGTTGGGCGGATGTTGGCTAGCGTTGCAGCTATGGCGGGAGCTCGAGCACGATGCGTTCTGGGCCGAGCGACTGTCTCGCTCGCGGTGCGTGTCAACGTAGTTGTCGCCCGGTTCATGCGGCGGACTTCGAGTTATGAAGGTTCTCGGTCGCCGCCTTGATCACCGCATCGCGCTCGGGATTGAGGGTGACGACGCTGATCGGATTCCAGTTTCGGGTGTGTCGTGCCCAGCGCCGCGGGTTTTCTTCCCGTGCGCGCTGGTAGAGCGCAGGACGAGCCTGCAGGACGGTGTGATCCTCGCCTGCGTGTCGCTGCGCCGGGCTGACGTAGCGGATGGTGCTGTGGCGGTGATCGTGGTTGTACCACTGCACGAACGAGCTTGCCCATTGCCGCGCGTGATCCAGGTCCGCGAAGCCCTTCGCCGGGAACTGCGGCCGGTACTTGGCCGTGCGGAACAGCGACTCGACGAAGGCGTTGTCGTCGCTGACACGTGGGCGGGAGTAGGAGGCTCTCAGCCCCAGCCAATTCATCATCGCCAGGACGGTGGTCGCCTTGAGCGTCGCGCCGTTATCCCCGTGCAGCACCGGCTTGTAATCGAGCGCGTGCAGGTCCTCGGCGAGGGCCGTGCGACGCAGCAGGTTCATGGCATGCTCGGAGTCGTCGCGCTCGTGGACCTCGAGGCCGACGATCTTGCGGCTGTACAGGTCCAAGATCAGGTACAGGAAGTACCAGCGACCGATCACCGTGGCTGGCAAATACGTCATGTCCCAGAAAAAGACCTGCCTCGGCGCGGTGGCCACGTGTGTGTTCGGCGGACGGACACGCTGAGGCGTTTTGGCTCGCCCTCGATGCCGAGTCTGCCCATGGGCCCTCAGAACGCGGCTGAAGCTCGATTCGCTGGCCACATAGACCCCTTCGTCGGCCAGCATCGGCACGATGCGCGCCGGTGGGAGCTCAGCGAAGCGCGGCTCGTTGGCAATCTGTAGGATCTGCTCCCGTTCCGCCCCACTCGGCGCATGGGCGGGTGTGGGATGGACGGCCGGGGCGGCCGGCGGTCTCCGCGCTCGAGGCCGCAGCCGCCCTTCCAGCGCTGCAGGGTCCGCAGGGTGATACCGGCCTCGGCACATGCGCGTCTCAGCCGGGCCCCGCAGCGGTGCGCTTCGTCTACCGCACGAGCGATACGCTGGCGATCTTCCAGGGAAATCATTCGTCCCCGCCCTCTTGGAAGATCGCCTGCAGTTTTTTTCTCAGCACCAGCAGCGCTGTGGTCTCCGCCAGCGCCTTCTCCTTGCGCCTGAGGTCCTTCTCCAGCTCCTTGATCCGTCGACGGTCCTGGCGCGTCTCCTGCGCCGTCGCCCGAGCCTCCTCGGGCTGCGCCAGCGCAGCCATCGCGCTCTCTCGCCACTGCGCGAGGTCCGAGGGGAAAACCCCTTTCTCGCGGCACCAGGCGCTGCGCTGCGCCTCGTCCATCGCCGCGGTCGCAATCACCGCCGGTTCCTCGGCAAAAAGAAGGCCAAACGCGTCCGCCTCGCCGTCATGGATATGTGGAAGGCGTTCCGCAACTCCACCCACCGGCACGCCCCGCAGGCGGCGATCCTGTTCGACAAGTTCCACGTCATGAGACATCTGGGCGAAGCGCTCGACCAGATCCGCAAGGCCGAGTATGCGCGCCTCGACGGCAAGCAGCGTCGCTTCATCAAGGGGCAGAAGTACACGCTGCTCTCGCACCCGCAGAACCTCACCGGTACCGCCCGCAAGAACTCGAAGCTCCTGCTGGTCGTCAACAAGCGCCTGAACACCGCCTACGTACTGAAGGAGTCCTTCGGTCAACTCTGGGACTACAACCGCGAGGCCTGGGCTCGCAAGTTCTTCGAGAACTGGCGGGCAAGCCTCAAGTGGCAGCGCCTCAAGCCGTATGAGAAATTCGCCGACATGATCGAGCGGCTCTGGGACGGCATCGCCGCCTACTGCCAGCCAGAGAACAATGTCGCGCTCGGCTTCGTCGAGGGCTTGAACAATAAGATCCGGGTCATCCAGCGTCGCGCCTACGGTCTGCGTGACGAGGAATATCTCAGGCTGAAGGTCCTGAGCTCGATGCTGCCTCAGATTTGAATGGAAAATGGACAACTTTTACCCACTCGTTTCCACGATGACCCGCAATTCCCTAAAGGTTCGACGTCCGAAAGCGGCGAGAAGTAGGGGCGCCACTCAGTCATCATAAGCGCTCGCAATTATATTTGGGGTGTCTCATGACCTCCTTCCAGATAGTCGGTCTTCCGCTTGAAAGATTCCGACCGCTGTTCGCTCTTTCAGATCCCGCGCTGGCCGAACGGAACGTGCACCGCGTGATCGCCTCAAAAAAGCCGGGCTACCCATGTCGAGTCAGTCTCGCTGACGCTGAAATTGGTGAAGAACTCCTATTGCTTTCCTTTGAGCATCAGCCTGCGATGTCACCATACAGGTCGTCTGGGCCGATCTTCGTGCGAAAAGCTGCGGTGGAAGTCAGGATCGCAACTGGTGTCGTTCCGGACTATGTTCGTATCCGTTTGATATCCGTGCGCGCGTATGACTCGACGCATCTAATGACCGACGCCATCATCTGCGCGGGCACCGATACGGCGTCTGCAATTCAAAGAATGTTCAGCTCTAAGGAAGTCGCGTACATCCACTTGCATAACGCGAACCGAGGATGTTTTTCGTGCGCTGTCAATCGCGCTTAGCTCCGAGCCGACTGATCGTAAACCTGGCGAAAATGCTAGCCGCAAGATACAGAGAGTCGTCAACGAGGCGGATCGCAATTCTGTGAACTACTAATGCATGGAGCCATCATGAACGATATTGAGGAAGTACTGGCGCGAACCCAAAAGCATGCCGTCCAATACCTGACCAGCCTCGACCAACGGCCAGTCAATGCGACAGCGACCCTTACCGACCTTCAGCGTCGGCTCGACGTGCCGCTGACGCGTGCAGGCGTGGGTGCTGGTCGAGTCATTGATGATCTCGTCGCTGCAACTGAAGGAGGACACCTGGGGTCGGCCGGAGGACGTTTCTTCGCCTGGGTCATCGGCGGAGCACTGCCGTCGGCGCTTGCGGCCGACTGGTTAGTGTCGACTTGGGACAACAACGCCGCGCTCTACGCTTGTGGTCCTGCATCTGCCGTCGTCGAGGAAGTCGCAGGCCGTTGGATCAAGGATCTGCTCGGCTTGCCCGCATCCGCATCCTACGCATTTACGACGGGATGCCAGATGGCGCACCTGACGTGTCTCGCTGCGGGGCGTCACGCATTGCTTGGCGCTCGCGGTTGGAACGTGGAGGAGAGGGGTCTCTGCGGCGCTCCGAGCATTCGTGTACTCGCGAACGAAAACAGTCACGGCTCCGTGACCCGAGCGCTTCGGTTTCTCGGTCTCGGTTCTCGTAGCCTCGAACCGCTCCTCACCGATTTCGACTTCCGGATAGCGCCTCATACGTTGGAGGCGACGTTGCGACAGTCCGAGGAGCCAACTGTCGTCGTTCTTAATGCTGCCGATTTGAACGTCGGTGCGGTCGATCCGTTCCGCGAACTTATTCCAAAGGCGAAGGCGGCACGAGCCTGGGTACATGTGGACGGAGCCTTTGGGCTGTGGGCACGAGCAAGCGAGCGCCAGCGGCATTGGGTGGACGGAATCGAACGAGCCGATTCCTGGGCTACCGACGCTCACAAGTGGCTCAACACGCCCAAGGATATAGGGATCGCGATTGTCGCAGACCCCGCGGCGCACAAAGAGGCGATGGCAATAAGTGCGTCCTACATATCATCGGCCGGCGACGCACGCGATCCAATGGATTGGACGCCCGATTGGACGCGCCGCGCCCGTGGCTTCCCGGTATACGCAGCCCTGCGCGAATTGGGACGGGACGGTCTGGCAGACCTGATCGATCGGTGTTGCGGCTGTGCTGCGCAACTGACGAGCGGGCTCGCCGCACTGCCTGGTGTGGAGTTGGTGGCGCCGCCGACGCTGAATCAGGGTCTAGTGCGATTTCTAGACTGCCGTCCCAACGCGACTGCGGCAGATCACGACGCGAGGACGGACTGTGTCATCGAGGCAATCAATCGTGAAGGCACTGCGTTTTTTAGCGGAACGACCTGGAAGGGGCATCGCGCGATGCGCATTAGTGTTGTCAATGGGCGGACAAATGTTCGAGACGTGGAACGTACGCTCAAAGCCGTGGCAGACGTACTCGAATCCGACCATTTGAAGTGACGAATGCGGGTCGAATTCTTGTAACCCCAAAGCTGCCGGGCGCGACTACCAGGAATGGGTCGAGAGTTGCCGGTTCCAACTAGAGCGTAGACGAGACCGAAATGCCCCGACGTCTGCCGTGCGGGACACGAATCGCTACGTGCGAGCTGACGTCGGCTGAGCATCCAGGGGCTTGGTAGACGCCCCCGGAAGGTCGTTGGATAGCCCTGTCTGAGGGCTGGGCTCAGCGTTGTGAGGCGGCTGTGGATCCTCGAGGATAGCCACATCCACGGGCTCCATCGTGCGCCTGTTGCGCAGCGGTGTCTGGGTGGCGCGGGTCCCACGGGCCGGGAATGACGCGTCAGGGCCGCATCTGGCGACGGCCAGCAATGGAAATCGCTCGAGCGAACGCCACAGCGCTCCCGAATCTTGGATATTCCGCGTCTGGGTATCCACCTCGCGGCCTACGACGCGAACTCTTGTGCCAAGTCCGCCTCTCGCCCCTAAAACCGCGCGGTTTGTGTTTCCGCTACCAAACTCTCTCGATCGCGCGATTGTTGCCGGAAACCTCAGTCGATCACATATGATTTTCGGGTTGGTCTGTCCCCGCGCCTGCGAGTCACTGGCCGGGTTGTGGGCTCACCGTAGTCGCTTCGGGTAACCGAGGCAGCCCAATTCCGCGGACGAGCAACCAGGACCCTGTGGCGATTTCAAAAGTCCCAACGAGGATGTGACAGTTCGGCGCAATACTGGAAGCAGTTGGAAAGACGATGATCGTCAACGAGCTGAACAGCGCGACAACTGAACCAAGGAGTCCCCACCACGCGAGGACCCTCGGTACATAGCGAGATTTGAGCAGTAGGTAGCAAAACAACGTCGACCCCAGAGCGTAGAAGACGAGACCGATAGCGAACTCCGCACCCTGAGCGCCAAGGTATATGCTCGCGAGCGTCTGCAGCTGACCGACCGAAAAGGCAGCCAAGCGATCGGAATGGCTCAGGATGTGTACTACAATCATGCTGTTCAGAGTCATGTGCCCAAGGATCACAGCCTCTCCGAGCCGCCAGAAGGCAGCTAACAGGGCGGTGGCCGATCCCACCGGCTTGAGCATCACATAGAATGCGACCGCGAAAGCGGCGTTGCCGGCGCCGCCAATAAGGTCAGTGGCGATCCCGACACGAAACAGGCGCACCGATGCGAGAATGTTGTGAGCGGTTTGCGCGATTGCGTTGCCGTGTTGATTCTCTGTACCGGGCAGTCCGTGCCAACGCGCTGATCGCCAGCGCTACCGTTTAACCGCGTCAAACAATACCGTATAGCCTAGGATCATCGGGCACCGGTTCGATTGCCCAGAGGTCCGGAGACCTCCGAAAGCGTACTCAACGCGTCGTGGAGCGCCGGAGCGCGACGATGAAGGAACCCGGCTTCGAGGGGTCCGAGATGATCTTCGCGTTGCTGGAAAGCGTCAACACCCAGCCGCGTCCGTGTAGTGTCCGTCCGGAAAGCGTCCGGGGCGCCGCCACGGTGAGCGCGCTGAATTTCGGGTCAATCAGCGCATCTCCGTGGGACACGGCGATTCTGCCCCAGGGGGCGCTCACCGTGACGCGGTGGTAGACCGAACCGTAGCGGCCCAGGCGATTCAGGGTGCTGGGGTTGAAGCTGATCTTGAACCGCTTCATCGGCAACTGGAGCGTCCTGCCGGTGACGAGCTCAGCGCGGAACCGGGCGTCACGAATCGCCTGCCTCGCCGCGCGCGCCGTTTCCTGACGCTCGATTTCGGCGCCGCCATAGCGCATCAGAATGGCCCGGGCCTCGGGCGCCGACGGCTTCACGACTGAAATGTGATAGGCGTGCGCCGCAAGCCCAGCCAGCGAGGTGCTCAGTGTCACCGTGTGTCGCCAGTCCGGCTGGACCGCATCGAGCAGTTCCGAATACGCCGGCCCGATGGCAAAGAAGAACGTGCGCGCGTAACTCGGTGCGTTCTCGACGAATTTCAAATCGTGCAGCGTATAGGCCATGCGGCGCGAGGGTGGCAATCCCACATCGATGCCGGTCGATTCCGCGAGACCTTCCATGATGTCGAGCACATGCTCCGGCAACACCGTCGACGGGAGAATCGAGTGACGGTAAGCGCGCATCTCCAGCGCATCCGACAGAGCCTTCTTCCGGGTCGCACCTGTCGAGGTCAATGCGGTGCGCAGCGCATGGATTTCGCCACGCAGCCAGATTCGGCCGGTCTCTGTATCGAGCGCCGGATCGCCCGAGATCATTATGTGGGCATTCGCGGCGCCGTGGACGACGAAGCCGAGCTTCGGCTGAATGCGATGAAAGGACTCATGCATGAGGTTGACCGCCTGCTGGCTTGCACTGCCCTCGGGAGGCCAGGTCACTTGCGCAAAGCGAATGCCCTTGTACTCAAAGGGCGCATTGGCGATCGGCTCGTTCGGCGACAGCATGAACCGGTAGAACTTGCCGCTTCGCTTCGCACCCGGCACCGGCACGTTCGTGATCGCAGCGCCCGTGTGCGGATCGGCGAGCATCAGTGGGCCGCAAAGGGATACGCCCCAGAGGTGGCCTGCATCCGCGCTGCACAGCGCGTGCGCCTGTGCAAAGACGGTGCTCGCCCTGGCAACCGGAATGGTAGGCGTGGCTGCTGCACACAGGGCAGGAAGTACCCAAAGGACCGATGCGAGCACGACCGAATTCTTCATTGATACCCCTGTTGACGGATCACCCACCCGTTCTCGCTGGAGCGGTGAGGTGCCAACGGCCGATCTTACGCCGGGCGATGACGGGCGCCCCCCAGAATGGACTGATAGACGAACCCGTCCGGTAATGCGCGTCTTGCCTGACGCATGATCGTACTCCAGATTGTTAAAGAGCGCACCCGCCGACTGGGGCGGCACTGAGTTTGGCAAATTCATCGGGCGTCGGCAGCTGTAAGGCTTTGTTGCGCGCGTGGCTGAGGATGTGGGTCAGATACGTCAGCGGATTGATCCTGTTCGCCTTGCATGACTCGACCAGTGAATAGTAGATCGCCGCGGCGTGTCCGGCCCGCTCGGAGCCCACGAAGAGAAAGGCTTTTCGCCCGACGGCCACTGCTCTCATGCAGCGCTCGGCGTAATTGTTCGAGGCATCCAGATGCCCCGCTTCAGTGAACTTCGTCAAGGCAGTCGAGTTCCTCAACGCGTAGTGCACCGCTTCCCCCAGGCTGTCCTTCGGCAGCACCGAGTGCACGGCGTTGTCGAGCCAGGTCTTGAATTTGGTGAGCAACGGGACCGTTCGCTCCTGTCTCGCCCGCAGCCGCTCCTCATCGGTGAAACCCTTGATCTGCCGCTCGATGCGGAAGAGTTCCTTGTAGAACGCCAGCGCCTCATGGGGTCGGCCTGGGCTCTTCAGCAGATCGGCCGCTTCCACGAAGCGTCGGCGCGCATGCACATTGCAGGCAACTTCCATGATCTTCCCGCTGAGGTAAAGCGGATCGTACCCGGGATAGGCATCGGCCTGCAGGTAGCCGCGGTAGTCCTTCAGGAACGTCAGGGGCGCATCCCGGCCGCAGGATTTGGAGAACTCG
>JAJZLX010000266.1 GCA_021850555.1 Pseudomonadota bacterium
ATACGGATACGTCCAGAAGGTCGAGGCGTAGACCAGATCCCCGATCCCCACGTCTCCTTCGACGTGCAGATCGTAATCGGTGAACGTGTCGGAGATATTGTTGGGTCCGAATATCGCCTCCTTGCGCAGCTGGTGAGGCGGCAGGGCCGGGTCCTGCGACCACAATCCGTAGGTCTGCTGGTTCTGAAAGTTGACGGCCAGGACCGCGTTCCAGTATCGCCCGAACTTCTGCGCGATGGCCACGCGCCCGCCGTACTCCCTTTCCGTATTGTAGTTGTTCCGCGCCCATTCGGCGTTGGTGGACACGACCCCGTTCACCCAATGCCGCGTCTGCAGCACGTTGTCGATGAAGCCGCCCCGGTGCACCAGGAAGGCCGACAGACGTATGGCCGTTTCGCCCTTGACCAGCGGAAGGTTGAGGTACCCTTCCACCGTGCTGTTCTGTCCGCCGCCTTGTATCTGGCCGCCGTTCAGGCTGACGCCGGCGCTGAAGCGGTTCAGATCCGGCTTGTTCGTGATGACGCGTATTACGCCCGACATGGCGCTGGCGCCGAACAGCGTCCCCTGCGGGCCATCGAGCGCCTCGACGCGCGAGATGTCGTACAGGTGCAGGTCGGGAATCGCGTCGTAATAGCTCGTGGAGGCGTCGTCGAGAAAATATCCCGTGGTCGAGGTGTCCTCGGCATTGGCGCTGGAGCCGTCGGATGCGCCGCGCATGTAGAAGGTCTGCTCGGTGGGTCCCAGGCTTGTCATGGAGACCGACGGCAGGTGGGCCGCCAGAGACTGGATACGCGTCAGGTCCAGGTCTCTGAGGTCCTTGCCGGTCATCACCTGAATGGCCTCCGGGACGTCCTGCACGTTCCGCGCCACCTTGGTCGCGGTGACGATCACCTCCTGCAGAACCGCGGACGGACCGGCGGCGGGATCGGCCGCCCACGCCGACCGCGCCTGCAGCGCGGCCGCCCCGTACAGCGCCGCAGTCACCGCCAACGCGATCTTCGGGCACGCGCGAGCCCCATCGGCTCGGGCGCGCTCACGCGAAGGACTCGTTCGAGCAACTCTCATACGCCCCCCCGGCGCGCGCCTGTGGTCGCGCCTGTATTTTTACACTAGTATAATTGCAGTGGAAGGCTCGAGTCAATTCAGGAGCTTGCGCGACCGGGGCGGGGCGGGTGACCTGCCCGAAGATACCCCGGAGCACCTGATGAGCGATCCCGAGACGCTGCCGAGACTGGACGTTCCAACACCGCGCCGGCCGCCGGCGCGGAAGAGGCTGACGCGCGCGAGACCGGTGCTCACGCATGGCGCCCGCGCGTGGCGCGCCGCACCGGGATATGTTCGAATACGCCGATGCGTGATGGAGCCACACCGGGGGTTTGGGCGATGAGACTCTTCAACCAAGACACTCTTCGCGGCGGCTACCTCATAGGCTGTTGCGCGATGGCCCTCGCCGCAGCCGGCGTGAGCGCCTCACCCGCCCATGCCGCGAAGGTCACGAGCCCGCAGGCGGCGGCACCCTACTTCAAATCGACCGCAGTGGCATCGACAGGCTCGGTCACCATCGGGCGCGCGCGCATTCAATACCGGGCCATTGCCGGCACGCTCGTGGTGCATGCAGCGGGCTGGAACAAATACAGCGACGTAACCAATAGGAAGAATCCGAGCGCCGAGGCCTCGATGTTCTATGTCGCCTATTTCAAGCGCGGCGCGAAGCCGGCGAGCCGTCCGATCACTTTTCTGTTCAACGGCGGCCCGGGCTCCTCGACCGTCTGGCTGCAGATGGGCGGCTTCGGTCCGGTCCGGGTGGTGACGGCGGATCACAGTCAGACCCCGCCCGCCCCATACGGGACGGTCAACAACGATTACAGCCTGCTGGACGTGAGCGACCTCGTCTTTGTCTATGCTCCCGGCACGGGCTACGGCCGCATCGCAGGCAAGGGTGCGAAGAAGGCCTTCTACGGCGTCGACCAGGACATTCATGCCTTCGCGGCGTTTATCAGCGAATTCCTCACCAAATACGGCCGCTGGAATTCACCCAAATACCTGCTCGGCGAAAGCTATGGAACCACGCGCGCGGCCGGGCTTCCCTTGCCTCTCGAACGGCACTACTACATCGACCTCAACGGCATCATCCTGCTGTCATGTTATCTCAATGCGGACCTGATGCCGGAGCATCCCAAGCTCAATCCCGGCATAGAGGAGCCTTACATTCTCGCCTTGCCCAGCTATGCGGCGACGGCATGGTATCATCACAGGCTGCCGGGGCAGCCGCAGCACCTGCGGCCGCTCCTCGCGAAGGTAGAGCACTTCGCCACCACCGAGTATGCCGTGGCGCTGCTTCAGGGCGACAGTCTGGCACCCGCGCGCCGCCAGGCGATCGCCGAGAAGCTGCACGCGTTCACCGGGCTGCCCGTCGCGTATCTCCTCAAATCCAATCTGCGCATCAACTATGGCGCCTTTGAGAAGGAGCTGCTGGCCAACCGGGAGCTGACCACCGGCACGCTCGACACCCGCTTCACCGGGCCGACGCTCGATCCGCTCAGCGAGCTCTCCGAATACGATCCCCAGGGTGCGGCGATCTCATCCGCCTACCTTGCGGCCTGGCACGACTATGTGCGGGACAGGCTGCACTTCGGGCAAGGCATGACCTATCGTACCGACGTCCCCATCGATGACATCTGGGATTACCTGCACCAGCCGCCGGGCGTCAGCCATCCTTTGATTGCGAGGTTGAATGTCCTTCCGGACTTGGCGATTGCAATGAAACGCGACCCCTTGCTGAAGGTCATGGTCAATGGCGGCTATTTCGACATCACGACGCCGTTTTACGAAGGCTGGTACGAGATGCACCATCTGCCGATTCCGCCGGCGCTGCAGAGGAACATCGAGTACCGTTATTACAGGTCCGGCCACATGATCTACGTGCACGTGCCGACACTGAAGAAGTTGCATGCCAACATCGCGGCCTTCATCCGCCGGACGGATAATCTCCCGTAACACACTCCGGAGCGCGGAAGCCGATCGCTGTCCCGCTGCGCAGGCGGCTCGAAGCACCGCTCCTCCCGTTCACCCGGGAGGAGCGAACCGGATCCCTCGGCCCGCCGGGCGCCAAGCGCCGCCCTGGAGGGGATCGGGCAGGCTCAGCACGGGCGCGGCGCTGGCGGGATCGGAGAAGCTCTCCTGCCCGGTCTCGATGTGCCCGGCGAGGTGCCAGTGATGGCGCTCGGCGTGCACGCTGAGATCGTACCAGTGGTGGCTTGCTTGCAGGTCGGCAAGCCAAACCGCCGTCTTTCCGGGTCCGACGTGCACGCTGTGCTCGCCTTGCCCATAGGCCTCGTCCCGGATGCGTACGGCCAGCTCCCGGTGCGTGAGGTTGCGCAGATGCAGCCGGATGTCGCCACCGGCCTCTGGGGTGCTCACGAGCTCGAGCGGCGAGGCGCCTTCGCCTCGGATCTTGCGCACCAAGCCGTTGGGGCCGTACACGGTCATGGCGAGCGCTTGGCCGCGCGGCAGCGGCACGAAATCGATCAGCCGATGACCCGCCCCAAGGGTGTAGCGGCGCGGCAGACCGAAGCTCGCGTCCCAGTACGCGGTGCAGCACACCCCGACCCGCGAGCGGTTGTCGAAATGCAGGCGGACGCCCTCGGGCGCGGCGGCGAGGCTCAGCTGCAGCGCGTAAGGCAGGGCACGTGCCGGACGCACGCCCGACTCCTGCGCGATCAGGCTGATCGCCTGGTGCTCCGGGACCCTCGGGGGCGGCAGCGTCGCTTCCTGATGCACGAGATCCCAGTACCCCGAGGTGCTCGGGAGGCTCACGTAGCGCGAACTGTGCGCGGCGAAATCGAAGGCCGAGGTCAGATCGCCGCAGACCGCGCGGCGCCAGGGGGTGATGTTCGGCTCATGCACGCCGAAACGGGTTTCGAGAAAGCGGATCACCGAGGTGTGATCGAACAGCTCTGAGCACACGTATCCCCCCTTGCTCCAGGGCGAGATGGCCAGCATCGGCACCCGCGGCCCCAGCCCGTAGGGGAGCTGATCCGCCGTGTAGAGCGTGGGGTGATCCGGGTTGACGAAGTCGTGCACCTCGCCCGCGGTTGAGACGGTGGAGATGCCGGGGAGGACCGGCGTCGGCGGCTGCGGCGGCACCAGGTGGTCGAAGAATCCGTCGTTCTCGTCGTAATTGAGCAGAAGAACCGTCTTGCCCCAGCTCTTGAGATCGGCCGTCAGCGCATCGAGCACCCGGGCGATGTAGATCGCCCCGTACGCGGGCGGATAGGAAGGGTGCTCCGAGTATCCGGCCGGGGTGACGATCCAGGAGACCTGCGGCAGGCGCCCGGCAAGGACGTCTTCCTTCAACTGCTTCACCCCGGCTGGGCGCATCGCTCGCTGATACAGCTCGGAGTCCTTCGGCGCGCGGGCGAACGACTCGAAGTACGCCAGAGCGTTGTCGTCGTAATTGCCCATCATGGGGTCATCGTTGTATCCCAACCCCTCCTGATACACCTGCCACGTGATGCCGGCCCGCTGCAGCCGCTCGGCGTAGGTGGTCCAGGCAAAGGGCTTCACGCCGGGGGTATACGGCCAATCGTCGTCATCGATGCACGGGCCGCCGCCGAGACCCTGCGGATCGATCGAGCCGGACCAGAGCATGACGCGGTTGGGGTTGGTGGGGCCGGCGATGGAGCAGAAATAATGGTCGCAGATCGTGAACGCATCGGCCAGGGCGTAATGAAAGGGTACATCCGAGCGCAGGAAGTAGCCCATCGTCATGTCGGTCTTGTTCAGCGGCCAGCCGTCGAAGCGCCCCCCGGCGATCGCCCCGTGCTGCGAGGCCCAGTCATGATCGAGATCCTGCAGGAAAGCCGCGGCGCTGCGCCGCGTGTCGAGGTGAAACGGCAGGATGCTCCGCCCGGGACGCTGCATGCGCGGCTGGAACCACACCGGTTTGCCCCCGGGCAGCTGCAGCGGGAAGCGGTCGCTGTAGCCGCGCACGCCCGCCAGATGCCCGAAGTAGTGATCGAAGGAGCGGTTCTCCTGCATGAAAATGACGACGTGCTCGAGATCCTCGAGGGTGCCGGAGCGGCGAACGGCGGGCAGCGCGGCCGCGCGCGCCAGACTGCTGCGCAGAAACGCCGCGCTCACCCCGGATTTCAGAAAGTCGCGGCGGTTCATCGATGTGCGTGCTCTATTTTCCCGATCCGCTTGGCCGCCGGCCAGTACCGCAGGGCGAGGGCGCGGCAGAAATACCCCAGGGCTTTCGACCGACTCCGAGGTACGCCGTATCCCCCGGCGTAGGCGCGACCGAGATCGAAGTCGGCCTCACCGTTGGGCTTCCGCGCCAGCTCGCGCAGGATGCGCAGGCTCTGCTCCAGATAGTACTTTTCCTTGGCCCGATTGACCGGTGCCAGCGTACCGCTCGCATACCTCTCGGCGAGCCAGTAGTCACTCCTGGCGAGCTCGTACGGCGCAACCCCGAGACGAAACCAATAGGCGGCCCGCGCAGGATCCCGCCTGACCCCGACCCCGTTGAGATAGGCGTTGGCGAGGCGCCGCTCGGCGAAGTGATCGCCCCGCTCGGCGGACCAGAGATACCAATGAAAAGCGGTCTTGGCGCTGCGACGCACGCCCAGGCCCGCGGCATAAAGATGACCCAGCGTGTATCCCGCCCAACGATCCCCGTATCGGGCCACGGCCGATCGCAGTGCCGCAATGGCCTGCCGGTATTGCCTGGCATCGAGCAACCCGATGATCCGTCGCTCCCCGGCCCGCTCGGCCGGCAGGCGCCCCAGATACCGTTGCGCGTCGGCGTTGCAGGTTTCCGCAGCAGCAGGCGGCGCGCTTGCGAGCGCCACACCCGCCGCCGGCGGCGGCATGACCAACATCAGAAGCAGCAGGGACGCGAAGTAATTTCCTTTGCCCGGCGGGGACCGCCGCGCCGGGCGCATGTCCACTCTACTGCGATGCATCAAACCAACCCCTGGGGCCGGCTCGAGCAGCCTCCAGTCACTTCAATCGATCGGGACGCGGGGGTGTGGAGCAAACCGCGATCCTCCCTTAGAAGGATAGCACGAGCGGACAGACCATGCCGTGGGGGCCGCAAGCCGCGCCGACAGCCCCATCGGCTCCGGACTCACCTGCCGGTCAAGGCTGAAAGCGGTAACTCGCCTTCAGATAGCGGATCCGCTGCACGGGAAGCAGTGGAATTTCGCCGCCTTCCTGAGTCAGCGGCGGACGAACACATCGTTGAAGGGCCGCGCATACTCGTCGTTGCTCGTCATGCCGGGCAGGCCGAGCGCGGCCTCTATGGTGCGCGCCGTACTGTAATGGTCGTAGCGCACACGGCTGACGTAGCCGGACTTCACCGTTCCGCGCGAGCCGAGCACGATCGTGGCGATGTGGTTATGCGCCGTGGTGTCAGATTCGTCCCAGGTGAGAATGAGCAGGCTCTTCTGCTCGCGCCAGGCGGGCGACTTGAACAGCGGCCCGAGGGTGCGCCGCAGCCACGCATTCTGCACCCGCAGGCTCGCGGGCGATCCGTTTCCGGGCATCTCCCCGTCATTGTAATCGTCCGCCGCGAGCCAGGCGAATGCCGGCGTGGTCGCGATGCGCTTGAGGTCCCGCGGCCATTGACGCATGCCGAACAGATGCGCGCGGCAGCGCGCCGGATCATCCTGGACGTCCGTAAACAGGATGAACGGCGCATCGTCGGGCTCGTAGTTCCGGTCGTATCGCGTGCTCGTATTGCAGGGCGTGCCCATGCCCTCTTCATACGCCTTCCATGTATTTCCAGATGCCTGCAACAGGTCGCCGAGGTTCCTGGCATCGACATGGATGTCCGGAAAGTACACCGGGCCCTCGACGAAGGTGGCCCCGCCGGCGATGGCGAGATAATTCTCATCGCTCGGGTGATAGACCCCCTGGTAGTTCGCCAGCAGCGCGCCGCGCGCGGCCAGCGAGTTGATGTAGGGGGCATCTTTCCAGTCGCCGATGACTTGGCCGTAGTTCGTGTTCTCCATCATGATCAGAAACACGTGCTCGAAGCGCGGCACATGCGCCACGGGAGGCGCCGGCGGCGCAAATTCCATGGGAGGAGACACCTTGAGCCGCATCGCGGCGACATAGCTGTCGGCGACGTCGGTCTTCCCATCGAGCGCGAGGCGCAGCTTGAGCGCGACCGCCCCGCCCGGGATGCTTCGCGCAACGCTGCGCGGCGCAAAGCGCGGCAGCGCGTTGCTGCCGGCCGCGCGCGGCCCGCGCAGCACAATCTCCGGACCGAGCGGCCGACCCGAGGCGTCCAGGAACACGGCGCTGAGGACCCCTTGGGCGGATCTGCCTCCCCAAGCGGCGAACGACGCGGACAACCTCAGGCGAGGATGAACGGCCGCCCCGGTGCGCAGCGGGAGCACTCTCTCGAGCGTGCTCGCGCCGTAAGGTCCGCTCGCAATCACGACCCGCGACGGGCGCTCCCCTCGCCAGCTCGCGTGCAGCGACTCGGCGCACCGCAGCGCCGGACTGCCCGCGACGGTGATCCAGCCCGGAACGGTCGTCGCAGCTTCCGGGTCGGCGGTACAGAGAAAAGCATGCGCGAAGCGAAGGGGATTGGCTGTACCGGCGTGAGCCGCACAGACATGGGCGAGGGCGCCCGACACGATGAGCATCGCCGCAGGCAGGCGGGCGGCAAGACCCCGAAGGGCGACGCACAGGCCGGCGCTGCCGCGCAGGAGTGCGGGTCTGAAGAGCACCGGCGAAAATCGCCTCGCACCAACCGCGAGGCGCGGGTGCGCGGACTTCCCTTGAGCGGACCGTTCGAGTGCCATTACGCCCTCCGAAGACCAGAGACGGAACGGCACCGGCCGCCCCCGGCACGTGGCCGGGCGAGAATCTCGCGCGGCTCACGCCTTCCCGGTCACGGGCGAGACCGCCGTCCGCCCGCGCACAAGCCCATCAGAGCCATTTGTAGCTTATCCTCAGCCCGAACGTGCGCGGCTGGTTGGTGGTCTGTCGCGTATCGTAGTTGGCCGTGTTGACGAGGAGGATGGCGTCCTTGTTCGTCAGATTGGTGACGTACGCCTCGACGGTCCATCTGGAATCCTCCACACCCAGGCGGATATTGGAGATGCTGTATGCCGGTTGCAGCGAGCGGGCCGTGCCCCTGCTGCCGAGCGCGGGATTGGCGACGGCGCGCAGATCGCTCCACATGCTGCCCTTGTACGCGATGTCGTACTGGAAGAACCCGTCGAGCGCCCTGCTGAGCGAGTGCACATATCGCAGGCTCGCGCTGTAGGCGAAGAAGGGGACCATCGGCAGCCGCTCATCCGGCTTGATCATCTGCGTGAGCGCGCCGGTGAAGTCCGGCTTGATGCTGACCAGGCGCGAATCGTTGTAATCGAAGGATGCCTGAAGCGTCAGGCCCTTCACGACTCGGTACTCGATGTCGCTCTCGGCGCCCTCGATGCGGGCGTTGCCGAAGTTGGCGAAGAAGGTGCCCGATGAGCATATGGATGCGTCGTAGATGGGCGCCTGGAAGTTGCTCCATGGCATGTAATACAACGCGCCGTTCCAGCGCATGCGGCCGTGCAGAAGGGTCGATTTCCAGCCCACCTCGAAGTTGTCGAGCGTGTCCGGGGTGAAAGTTTGCGGCACGCCGTGCTGGTAGCACGACGACGCGTACCCTCCGTTCACCCCGCCCATGCGGTACCCCTGGCTGAAGGTCCCGTAGACCATCACGTGCGGAGTCACCTTGTAGGAGATGCTCGCCATGCCGGTCAGCTTGTGCGCCGAGACGCTGTAAAGAGGGGACGGAGTCCTCGGCTGATAGAAGTATGCCGCCCACTGATCGCTGGTGCTGTAGGTCCCGTCGAACCACCGCAACCCTCCCTCGATGCTCAAGCGCTTCGTGATGTCATACGTCACGTCACCGAATTCTGCCGTCTCGAACGTGTCGTTGCGCGAGACGCTGCTGTACCACTCGTGCGGCAGGGGCTGGGCGGTTCCGGTGTAGTAGCTGTAATACGACAGCGCGCTCTGGTAAGCCTCTCCATTGGGCTGCAGCCCCGGCATGAAGTACCACTCGTCATACAGCTGACGGGTCTTCTGCCAGTACAGGCCGGCGAGCCAGTGCCAACGGCCGCCCGGCTTCGACTGCAGGCGCAGCTCGTTCGACCACTGGCGCGTCCAGATGTCGTAGTTGTCGTACATGATCGGCGCCTGGCAGCCGCTGTATGCATCCGTTCCGCCCTGGATCGTCGGGCCGGTCAGACAGGTCAGGCTCTGCAGCAGCGCCGGGGAGTTCTGATAGGAATCGGGGAACGGATTGTACTGGACGTAGTTGGAGTATTCGCTGGTGTAATGATACGGATACGTCCAGAAGGTCGTGGCGTAGATCAGATCCCCGATGCCGACATCGCCCTCGACGTGCAGATCGTAGTCCGTGAACGTATCGCGGATGTTCTCCGGCCCGAACCGCGCGTTCTTGCGCAGCTGATAAGGCGGCAGGCTCGGATCCTGCGACCAGGATCCGGCGACATTCTGGTTCTGGAAATTGATGGTGAGGACGGCGTTCCAGTACTTGCCGAACTTCTGCGCGATGGCCACGCGCCCGCCGTACTCCCTTTCCGTATTGTAGTTGTTCCGCGCCCATTCGGCGTTGGTGGAAACGACCCCGTTCACCCACTGCCTCGTCTGCAGCACGTTGTCGATGAACCCGCCCCGGTGCACCAGGAAAGCCGACAGCCGTATGGCGGTTTCGCCCTTGACCACCGGCAGGTTGAGATACCCCTCCACGGTGCTGTTCTGTCCGCCGTTCTGTATCTGGCTGCCGTTCAGGCTGACGCCGGCGCTGAAGCGGTTGAAGTCCGGCTTGTTCGTGATGACGCGCACGGCGCCGGCCATGGCGCTCGCGCCGAAGAGCGTGCCCTGAGGGCCGTCGAGCACCTCGACGCGCTGGATATCGTAGAGGTGCAGATCCGGAATCGCGTCGTAGTAGCTCGTGGAAGCGTCGTCGAGGAAGAATCCGGTGGTCGAGGTGTCCGCGGCATTCGCGCTGGAGCCGTCGGAGGCCCCGCGCATGTTGAAGGTCTGCTCGGTGGGTCCCATGTTGACCATGGACACCGACGGCAGATGGGCCGCCAGGGTCTGGAAACGCGTGAGGTCCAGGTCCCTGAGGTCTTTGCCGGTCATCACCTGGATGGCCTCGGGGATGTCCTGCACGTTCTGCGGCATCTTGGTCGCGGTGACGATCACCTCCTGCAGTACCGCCGACGGACCGAAGCCGCCGCCCGCAACGGCTGCCGATGCCGGCCGCGCCTGCAGCGCGGCCGCCCCGTACAGCGCCGCAGTCACCGCGAGCGCGATCTTCGGGCACGTGCGGGCCCCGCGCGTCCGGGCACGCTCCGGTGGTGAAGGAAACTTTGCGGCAATACTCATGGGACCCCCGTCGTGCCGGTGATTGTTTTTATTACTGACACAATAATACCGTAGTTCAACGAGAGGCCCGTGTCAACGGTTGCCACGGCGACCCGCTCCGGAAGCGCCCGGCTCCCGGCCCCAAAGTACTTGCGACATGCGCCCATGCAGTTCTCCTCGTCCCGTCCGTCCGGGAAACGGGGGTGTAGTTATGATTGCAGGATCACGGCGGCGTCCGCCTGCCAGCTCATGTATACCTCATCGCTCCAGTCGATCGTCCACTGCGAGGTGCGCCGCACGTTCTGCCCGAGCGCGGTCACCAGCTTGCCGGTGGGGAGTTTCACCTGGTAGGTGGAGCATTTGCCGAGATAACCGAGCTCCCAGACGACCCCCCGCAGCACGTTGACGCGCTCTGCGCCCGGGGGCTGCTTGCTCAGACGGATCTTCTCCGGCCGCAGCGCCACCCACACGCGCTGGCCGGGCACGAACCGGCCGACATCATCGACCAGGAGGTCGCTGCCGGTATCGGGGCAATGCACGGTCACCAGACCGGACTCGACCGCCGTCACCGACCCCTGGAACAGGTTCGTCGTACCGACGAAATCGGCGACGAACCGGCAGTTTGGAAATTCGTAGATCTCCGAGGGCGTGCCCACCTGGATCACCCGGCCGCGGTCCATCACCGCGATTCGGGTGGCGAGGGCCATCGCCTCATCCTGATCGTGCGTCACCACGACGAACGTGATCCCCACCTTGTACTGCAGGTCCATCAGCTCGAACTGGGTCTGCTCGCGCAGCTTCTTGTCGAGGGCCGACAGCGGCTCATCGAGCAGCAGGACCTTCGGCTGGCGGATCAGCGCGCGCGCCAGCGCCACCCGCTGGCGCTGGCCGCCGGAGAGCTGGTGCGGCTTGCGCTGCGCGAGGGAGCCGAGCTGCACCATCTCGAGCGCCTGCTCGATGCGCCGCTTGCGCTCGGCACGCTTCAACGGCAGGCGCCGCAGCCCGTAGCCGACGTTGCTCTCCACGGTCATGTGGGGAAACAGGGCGTACGACTGGAACATCATGTTGACCGGACGCTCGTGCGGCGGCACCTCGCTCATCTCGACCCCGTCGATCCGGATGTGTCCACCGCTCTGGCGCTCGAACCCCGCCAGCATGCGCAGCAGCGTCGTCTTGCCGCAACCCGAGGCGCCGACCAGAGCGAACATCTCGCTCTGGTAGATGCCGAGGCTGACGTTATCGACCGCAGTGACCGCGCCGAAGGTCTTGGTGACCCCTTCGATGACGATCTGCGGCTTCG
>JAJZLX010000003.1 GCA_021850555.1 Pseudomonadota bacterium
AGGCGGGCCTGTCGAGCAGAAAGACCGGGCTTTTCTGGCTGCCGACCTGAATGTCGAGTTCTCCGGCTCGCGCAATCCCGAGCACCTCGCTCACCCACTCCGGCACGCCCCCGCGGCTCGCCGGCCGCCCCTCGCGCACTGGCTCATCGCTGCCGCGCTCGTAGAGGGCATAGCTCACCTTCGACTGGCCGCTCTTCACCTTCTCCCGTCGCGTCCACACGATGCGCCGGCCGTTTTCGACCTCGAGCGTCACTTGCGCTTCCGTCGCGCCGTGACGGATCAGGGTGTCATCGCCCTCACCATAGGCGACAGCCCGCAGGCTCGTCGCCGCAAAGGTGGACTTGCCGAGATCGTTGTCACCGATCACTGCCGTCACCCCCGGAAAGAGCGGCACGGTCGTGTCGATGTGGGCGCGGAAATCCTTCAAGCGAATCGAGCGCAGCCCCGGGGCTGCATCATCCGGCCACTCGGCGGCGCGCCGCAGCACCTCCACCTGGGCCGCAGCGTCGGCTCCGCGCGTGAGCTTCACCAGACTCACCAGGTCTTCAAACAGCTCAGGCTCGTGATGCGAGATCAGAATGGTCTGGGTACCGGCCCGGCGGGCCACATCCGCGAGCACTCGCACGAACCCGGCCACCCGCTCCGGCTTGATCCAGCAGTCCGGCTCATCGAGCACGATCAGCCGCCGCGCACCGGTGCGCGAGAGCGCCGCGAAGCGCAGCCCTGCCGAGAGCACGTTCGTCACCGCCCCGCCCGAGCCATCGAACGCATCCTCGATCGAGCCCGCATTGTCGATCTGCACATCGAGTGCAGGCGCCCCGCGCTCCTGGTAGAGATTGAGACGCACCTCTCCTTTCTCCGGCAGCACGTCGCGCACGATCGCCGTGAGCAGCTTCTCGAACGCCCCGACACTGCGCCGGTGCGCGCGATTCTGCAGGCGCTCGAGCGCCGCATCGCACTCCTCGACGAGCTCGAGGCGGCCTTTGGACTCGGCAACCCGCTGCCTGAGCGTCGCCTCCCGCGACACGCACGATTCGCGCAGTCCCGTGAGCTTCGCGTGCAGGATGCGCGCGCGCTCGAACCGACCGGTATCCAGTTCCTCGAACAACATGCCTATGCCTCCCGCAACCGCCACGCCAGCACCGTGCAGCACTCGCCAGCGGCATCCAGGACCTTCTTGCGAAAGGTCAGGACCGGACAATTCTCCCGCATGATCTGCCGCACGAGACCCTTGGGGTCATCCACGCCGCCGAGCCACAGCCCAACATCAGTCACATCGCGCCCGGCGAGAAGGGCCGCACGCACCCACGAGAGACGCTCCTCATTCGTCGCGCAGTACGCGAGCTTCCTCGGCAAGCCGGCCGGTGAGTCGGCAGATCCCCGCATGCGCTCTCGCCCGCCTACGAGGCGAGCGCCGCCTCAGCCTGCTTGAGCGCAGCCTCGCGCTCATCGAGTTCGCGCACGAACTTATCGACGGCCTGTTCGTTCTCGCGCTCCCGCTCCCCGTAAAGCCGGCGCAACGCATCAAGATCCCCGGTGCCGAACTCCTGCTCGGCCTCCGCGCGCGCTTCCTTCAACTGACGCTCGGCGGCCTCGAAGTCCGCCTGCGCCCGCGCGCGCCGCTCGATCATCTGCCGGTGGCGAGCTTTCGCCTCCTCGAGCCGCTGCGCCGCCGGCGAACCCGATGCACCCGGCTTTGACTGATTTCTCAATTCATGAGCCATACCGACCTCCACCTCACCCGCGGTCCGCCGCTTCTCGCCGCCGCGCCAACCGATCGAGGTAGCGCTTCACCCCGATCCACTCCTCTGCCGTCACCCAGACCTCGTACGGCCTAAGCCCCCGCGCACGCAACGCCTTGCGCACCTTGCGCTTTCGCTCCCGATCGGACTGCCTGCGTTTCTCCTGTTTCCCGCCATCGCTGCCCGCATTCATATCTCACACCTTCATTATAACAGATGGACTAGTCCGCAATACGAGATTTTACACTTTTATCCAGTTTTTTTCGTTGTACTTCGGTACTATCAACTGCGCGGCAGATCCAGCACGAAATTCGAGCAATCAGCCCGCATGAAAACACGCCTCGCAATACCGAAACGGTTCGTGACGCGAGAGCGGTCGCTGGCAACTCTCGCACCGTCGCATCCGCTTCTTGGCCAGATGCCGGTTGATCGCGGCATTGAGCGCGTGAATCGCACCCTGGGCGCGCTTCAGATCTGGGAAAACATCAGGCCACCTGTAATGAAGCCAGCAATAGAGGTTCAGCACACGCACCGCGAATTCCGCCCGCTGCTGCTCGGCGCCCGCCCCGGGCGGCAGGTGATACCGCAGCGCCTCGAGCCCGAATCGCTCGCCATTCGCGATCGCGTTTGCGAAGAGCACGAATTCCCGGGGTAGCTGTTTTCTCGCAAGCATCGGAACCGGCGCGACCGAGAGCGTGAGTCGGGTCTTAAGCGCCAGACCGTGGACGTGATCGAGCACCCGGGCGATCCCGATCTGATCCTCACCGAGCGCGGCGGAGAAGTACTGGTTATCCGGCAACCTCACCCGGCGCAGGAACGTCTCGAGGATCTGCTCGAGACACTCCGACTGAAGCATGCCGGCGATGGCCGAGACAATCGGCCAGCTCGGCCCCTGCCGATAAAACCGCGGCACGCTCGAAGGCCGCACCGCGAGCGACGTGCGGATAAACTGGAGCGTGCGCCGGTCGAGTGCCCCGACATGCCCGCTGGCGTGCTGCCCATACCTCCCCGCCCGGCCCGCGATCTGCCAGACGAGTTCGCGGGGCAGCGCGGTCTCGGCCTTTCCGTCCCACTTGGTGGGGCGCGTGAACAGCACATGTTTGACCGGCAGATTGAGCCCCATGCCGATCGCATCGGTCGCCACAACGAGGTCCACGTCGCCGCGCCGAAACCGTTCGGCCTGCGCGGTGCGCACCTCAGGGGACAGCGACCCGTAGATCACCGCGCAATCGCGGTTGTGCCGGCTCGACGCCTCGGCGGCAAGATCGAGCACTTCACGACGGGAGAACGCAACGAGCACGCTCTGCGCAGGGATATCGGAAAATCGCGTGGGGCGTTCGTCGACCTCGAGCTCGGCCAGCCGTTCGGTCGAGATCACCTCGAGCGGTTCGCCGAGGTATTCGGCGAGCGCTTCCACGGCATCCTGCGCCTCGGGCGAGCCAAGCATCCAGACCTCGCGGGCGGGCGCCCCGAGAATGGCCTGCACCCAGGCCGACCCGCGCTCGGTGTCCCCGAGCATCTGTACCTCATCGATGATCGCGACGTCCACGGGCGCATCGAAATCGGCCATCTCAATGGTCGAGGCGATGAATGCGGCGAGTGGGTTCTCACGGATCTCGCGCTGCTCGCCGGTGATCAGAGACGTCGGGAAGCCGTCCGCTTCGAGCCGGTCGCGAACTTCGAGCGCGAGCAGCCGCAGAGGCCCGAGGTAAACTCCACTCGCGGCGCGCTTCAGGCGCTCGAGCGCACGATGTGTCTTGCCGCTGTTCGTCGGACCGACCACCAGCACAAGCTTGCGACCGAGGCCTCGCGCGACCGGATAGAAATCAGCGATCCGCTCCGGAAGGGCAGCGGCAAGGTTCTGCAGCCCACGGGCCGGGCTCATGCGTTCGCGCGGCGTACTGATGCTCGTCACGCTGCCGCCTCGAGAGCCCGCTCGACCAGGTTGGCCCGCACGAGCGCCTCGGCCACCGCCGGCGGCACAGCATTGCCAATCATCCAAACCTGGTCCGTCTTGCTGAGGGGCTTGCCCTCGTAGATCGGATCCAGGATGTACTCGTCGGGGAAACTCGTCGCCCGGGCGAGTTCGCGCGGAGTCAGCATCCGCATGCCGATGTCCGCAATGGCATAACGCTCACCGCGCACCGTCACTACGCCGAAGCGGTCCTTGGTGGTAATTGTGCCGAGCGGCCGCTCGATGCGCGGGTCCTGATCCGTCCCGTAGTACTTCATAAGGAACGCGCGCACCTCGCCGTAATGCAGCCCGTTGGCCTGAACGGTATGCAGTGGCTCATCGACAGCCTGCCCGTCTTTGGAGGTGCCCTTGAACTTCACCAGGTAGGAGGTCACCAGATGGTGGTGATCCTGGGTGGTGACCGTCGACAGCGGCCACGTCACGGGGTGGCCGTCGTTCTCGTGCCCACCGTAGTGGCGCGCCATGAACGCAGCGACCAGATCATCATGGCGGCGCTGGGGGGCGCGCACCGGATGAGTCTGGGGGACAATGAACGGTTTCGGGTTGTCGATGACGTATCGCATGATCCCGCGCGCAATCCGCTTGAGGGTAGCCTCAACGAGCGGGCGCTCGCGCTCGAATATCGAGGGGCAAGGGATGGACCAGTCGATACACTCAGCCGCACTACGGTAAGGAGCACAGCCATCCCACGGGCCATGCGAGGCCGCCGGGAAGACGATCTCCTCGCCGTCGGACCGAGCGATCACAAACAGGCGCCGGCGACTGGTTGGCGCTCCGTAATCGCACGCGCGCAGCGTTCGCATATCGACTCGGTACCCGAGGTTCTCGAGCTGTCGATGCCAGCGTCGGAACGTCATCCCGCGCCGCTCGCGATCCGGCCGTCCGGTTTCATCGAGCGGCCCCCAGTCGGCGAACTCTTCGACATTTTCGAGCATGATCACGCGCGGTCTGCGCTCCTTCGCCCACCGGATCACGGTCCAGGCAAGGCCGCGCACCCGTCGCGCGCGATTTCGGTCGCGGAACGGCTTGCCGCCGCGGGCCTTGGAGTGATAAGTGCAGTCGGGACTGAACCAACTGAGGCCAACAGGCCGCCCGGCGCCGACGTGGCTCGGATCGAGGTCCCGGATGTCCTCGCGCAGGTGCAGCGTGTGGGGATGATTCGCAAGATGGACCGCAAGCGCCTTGGCGTTGTGGTTGATCGCGATGTCCACGGGGCGGCCGAGTGCCGCTTCGATCCCTGTGGAGGCACCCCCACCACAAGCAAAATTGTCGACGACGATCTCTCGCTGACGCATCACGCACGCACCTCCTGCTCTCCCGTCCGGCGCACCCACCGTTTAGGCCACGGCAGGAGCGTGAGAATCTGTTCCTCGGAATAGGTCTCCCATCTCGAAAGCATGTCGAGAAGATCAACGACATCTTGATCCGCTGGACGGCCAGGCGCGTACCCGAGCAGCGCTGCTCCGACTGCCCGGTAGGCGCAGGCCAGTGCCAAGCGTGCACGCCCGAGCGCCCGCTCGCGAGACGTCTCATCGGACACGGGAGCACTCCGCGTGCCGCTCGAGTAGCGCGCCGAATCGAGACGCACGATCTCGAGTTCGGCAACCGGCGCCCCGCCGTTGATCGTGAAAATCCCCTCGAGCGCGGCATACCGGTCCGGCGGATATCCCGGGCGAAGGCTCACGCACGCGCCGACCGCGCTGTAATAGCTGCGCCGGCCGCAATGATCCATCCCGATGTAGTAGAAATCGTCCTCGTCTTCGGCCACGCCGACGATGCGTGCGAGAGAAAAGTCATGAACGAGCCCGATATCGTTGAGAATCGGACGTACTTCGTCGGCGAGCGATTGCAGGGTCAGTGCCACGATGCCTCCTCGGCACGCGCGCTCTGAGCGCGGCCTTGCAAAAACTTCTGCGCACAGAGCTGCTGCCAGCGCCGCATGAGCAGCTGCACGTATTGACTCGGCGCGAGCGTGCCGCTGTAGAAGCCTAGCGCCCACGCGTCGTTGACTTCGACGAGCGCGGTGAGGCCACTCTCGAGCACGCCCACATCGAGCGCGAAGGCCACAGGCGCCCATCGGCTGGCGCTGAAGCGGCTCGCCATCTCGTGCACCACGGCCGTATCGGGCAGAGGCGCCTCGTCTGCACCGTCGTCGTATCGACCCTCGCCGAGGATCTCCCCGTCGAGCACGTAGTAGCGCACCTCGCTCACCCAGGACACCGGCTCGCTCACCCAGACGCGCGAGCGCGGCTCGAGCGCGAGAAATGCGTTGTGCTGGGCCCGGGGGTGACAGGAAAGATGCGCCGGATCATCGAGCGT
Organism: Pseudomonadota bacterium; assembly: GCA_021850555.1. The sequence continues at coordinate 6,037 of JAJZLX010000003.1, forward strand.
ATCGAACACGAACCCGGTGAACGCCTTGGTCGTGACGGGTTTCACGAACCAGCGACCGAGTACCGATCCAGCCTCGCGCTGCTCGACCTCGCGATGCAGGTAGTGGCGCAGCGCTGACGGGTAGGACAGATTCCCAGGCTCTGCAATCCCCGCGAGCCCCATCGCGCGACGCACGAACTCGACGGTCCCGACCGGCACGCACGCTCCGCGGGCAAGGCGGGCGGCATAGCACTCGATCCCCTCGAGACTTGCGCCGAGCACCGGGATGTCCGTCTGCAGGGCAACCTGACGCACGACGCGCTCCTCCCGACCGCCCCAGTCGTTCTGGCAGAGCAGAGCGAGTTTTGAGGTCTCAACCGGCACGGCGATTCAAGCCCCTACGCCGTCCAAGGACTTTGCCGCCTCGAACTGCTCGAGCACGCGCGCCAGGTCGTCCGCGACGAACTTGTCCGTGCGGTATCCCGCCTCCTCCAGGCGCGGTAGGAACAGCGAGTGCAGCGGGTTGTTCGGACCAGGCCGCATCACTTCGTTGAAGAGCACCGGCACGATCCGCCCGATCCAGGCCTGCGGATCCGCATCGATCGCATCGCGCATCGACTCGTTCTTCACCGTCACATCGACCCGAAGCTTCCCGCACGCGCTCTCGCAAGCGAGCGATCCGGCGCGACCTTCGGTGCGCGTTCCGGCTCGCCCCGGCACGATCCCGACGATCTTCAGATCGCAGGAAGCTTCGACTTTGAGTTTCACGGCATCCTTCGATGTACCGTCGCGCCAGATCAGTCCTGGGCTCTTGAGAATCGTGCCTTCCTCCCCCGCCGCGACGAGTTCGGCGTAGTGGGCATAGGCATCTTGCAGCGAATTACAGATGCGCGTATCGATCAGCCGTGCGGGGCCACTGTCGTAGCTCTCGCGCAGCGCCTCATCGAGCGCTTCGAGCCGTTCACGGTACGGCACCGTGTAGGTCCCTTTCTTCACCATCGCAGAAAGCGGAATCCGATCCCACACTTCATACAGCGGCGTCTGGCCAGGGCCGAACTGCCCGCCCTGCAGCACCCCGTTCAGGATCCCGTTCCCGACCTCCCGAGGCAGAACCCGCCCCTCCTCGACCACCAGCAGCTCGCCGTGATGCTGAAAGCCGCGCTCGAAGCGCTCCGCGACGAATGCGGCGAGAGACGCAAAGGCCTCCACGGGAAACTCGCTCCCGGAACGGCTGACGATCGTCACTGCGCCGGACTCGTGCAGGTTCACGTTGGCGAACAGTCCGTTGGCCTTTTTTTGGCTGAATACGCCCGCGGCCCAATCGAACTGCCCGAGATTCGATTTCTTCGGCAACGAGCAGCGCATGTACGGGTACTCCGGCAGCAGCCCCGGAAACACCTTGCTGATCGTGTTCGCCGAGAATCCGGCCCGCAGATCCTTCGCCACGATGCGCCAGAGCAGCTCAGCGCTCCGCCCATCGAGACGAGTCATCTCGGCCGCGAGCGCCGCCCGCGCGGCATTGCCGGTGAGTTCGCGTCGCTCGAGCTGCCCGAGCAGCGCCCAGGTCGTTTCATCAAAGACCGCCCCAAGCCGATCGGGCTCAGCCGGCACCAGCCGCTGCGCGATGCCGTAAGTCTTGAGCGGGCTGTAAGTCGCCTCGAGCACCCGCCTGAGTTCCCCGTCCTCGCGGTACTGCGCAAGCAACGCGATCTTGGCGCTGTTCGCGCCCTCAGCGGCGATGCGTTCGATCAAGAAGAACAAATCACCTGAAACCACCCAATCACTCCTTCTCAGCAGAAAGCCCATTGTTCGCCCGGGCACCTTCGATCACTGCGCGCCTCGCCGACTCCGCCTCCTCGCGAACGGCCTGCGGAGGCTTCCAGGAGCCCGCACTCCAAGCGGCCCCTCCCTGCATGTCGGGGAACATTCTTTCGACGTCCTCGCGTCCCTGGTTCTTCAGATTGTTGAATCGCTCAACGGCCTGAGATGCCGCCAGGCGCGCGTCCGTCACCTCAACAGAATTATCCAGCTGCTCGATCTGCGCCGTAATCGCCCTGATCTGCTGGCGTAACGCGTCCTGCGCGGCCCTACGTCGCGCAATCGCCGCCTCCAACCGCTCGTCCGCCTCTCTTACGAGCGCTTCAGCAGCGAGCACCGCCGGCGAATGCTCCGCGGCACGAAGTGCCTGCAAGTACTCCTTCCGCCTTGCGCGGTACGCCCGATCCCGAATCATTCTTGCCGCCCTGTTTGCGGCCTTCTCAAGCCCAGTCTGTGCCACCGAACACCCTCCACCGATGACTACCGCTGCAACCCCGCCAGGCGCATCTCTTCCCGCTGTGTCGCCATCAGCGAGCGGAGCATCTCGAGCCGCACCCCGGCGGTTTCGTGCCGCACGCGGGCCTTGTTCGCCTCGCGCCTCGCCTCGGTCATCTCGCGCAGGTGCGTCTCGTAGCGCACGTCGGCGAGCGCCTCGACCTCGGCCTGCGCGAAGGAGAGTCCTTTTTTTCCGCCCGCGCGCGCCGCGCTCATGATTTCCGCGATGATCTGCGCGAGCAGCGTCTTTTTGGTCTCTTCAAGGAGACTGGCCGTCTCGTTCTTCTCCGCCCACTCGATCCCGAGCGCAGCCACCGCCTGCACTTCGCGATCGACATCGATCTGCATGACGTTCTCGGCATGCCGGGCCATTCGGCTCTGAGAAGCGGCGCCTTGGGGCATATAAAACTCCTGCTGGCTATGTGTTCATTATAACATTTGGACTAGTCTCGCGCCGGTCGCGGCAGTGTTTATTTCCCGACGATCATTACGGAAATAAAACGGGGCACCTGGATAGGCGCCCCGGATAAAAAAATATCAGTCTCAGAGCAGCCCGTGCTCGGCAAAGCTGAATGCCTTCTCCTGGCCAAGTACGAAATGGTCTACCACCCTGATTTCAAAGAGCGCAAGCGCACTTTTGATCCGACGCGTGATCGCCTCGTCCGCCGGCGACGGGTCCACCGCGCCACTGGGATGATAGGTGGCGTTTCTGAGTGTCACCCCTATTTATCCCGCGACAGACCTGCCGTAAAGTCCGGGGTAATGAGTAGCCCCCGCCTCTGCGAGAGGCGAGTAGCCAGCGAGGGAGGCCGGGGGGAGGGTTGCAGCGTGACCCACAGGGCCCACCGTCGATCTTTCAGTGCTGCGACATTGGAGCGCTTGCGCGATCAGCCCAGTGAGGCGGTTCTCGCGCGACTGGCGATTGACCTAAAGGCAGATCCGACTTTCCTCCCCATCAAGGACATCCGCAGCCGACGCTGGCATGTCCACACGACCCACGGTGACTTCGAGATCCTGACGACGGGGTTGAAGTGGTACGACACCCGCGCTTGTAAAGGCGGTGGCGGCGCGATCGACCTAGCCATGCACCTGCTGGGCCTCTCCTTTGTCGAGGCAGTCAGGCACCTCGCCGACCAAGGGGGCACGCATGGTTCAGATCGTCCGTAAATCAAATCTGCCGTCGCCGTCCGAGGTAACGGATTCGTTGCGTCGAGCAGCGACCCTCGCGCCGACGGTCCGGCTGCGCGAGCCGCGACCGACTGGCTTCCCGCTGCTCTTTACAGCCGAGATGGCGCTGATCGATCCGGCGATCGAGTTCCTGCACGAACACGCCGTGCAGCGTGCGCATACCGCGGATACCGTGCGTACGTACGCCGAGATACTGTACGACTGGTTCGAGACCCTGGAGCAAAACGGAGTCGACTGGAGCCAACCAGACGCGGCCGATCTGATCGCCTATCGCAACCGGATGCTCACGGAGGCAAGCGGCCACACGAAGCGCCCCTACGGCATCCGCACGATCAATCACCGCGTACGCGGCGTGCTGCGCTTCTATGAGTGGATGGTCCGCACGGGACGACTGCGGTCCTCCCAACTGGTCGGTAGATCCAATGACTTCTCGACCTCTCGGCGCACAACGGCTTCGCGCGCGACCCGCGACGCCACCCTCCCGACTGACATATTTGTGCTACGGCAATACTCCAACCTGCCCCGGCCCTTGACGCCAGTCGAGTCGCGAGAGCTCCTGGCAACGCTTCCGCCCCCCTATGACCTCATGGCACGTTGGCAATTGTATACGGGACTCCGAGTGAGCGAGCTGCTTCGGCTCACGCTCACCGACATTTCCAAAGCAATAAAGACGACTGACAAGGCATCGGAGCCGCTGTACGCGGTAATTGAGGTACTGAGAAAGGGCCGCAAGAACGGGTACGTGATCGCATCCAGGAGCCTGCTCGAGGAGACAGCCGGATACATGTCGACCCACAGGCGCGCCTGGCTTGCACGCGCGACCCGCAGGCGCCGGACGGCCGAACAGTCACGTCTCTTCGTCACCAGCCGCGGCAGATCGGCGACACAGAACCGATACCAGCATGTGATCCAGCGCGCGGGTCTTACCTGCGGATTCGTGGCGAAGACTCATCTTCTGCGGGCAACGTTTGCCTGCATGATGCTCGCCCGCCTCGAGCAACTCGCCAAGGAGGGAGCCGAGATCAACCCGCTGCTCATCGTCAAGGTGCTGATGGGCCACGAGCACATCGACACCACAGATCGGTACCTACGGGCGATAACGGTCGATGCTTGCGTCGTGAGCGAAGTGCTCGAGTCCTTAGCCGGGCAGAGTCGCCATTGATGATGATGCCTCGGCAGCACATGACGCGAGTTCTACCGACCCGGGACCGCAGTCGCGTGCGCGCCCTCGCGCGATCCGTCGATGCACCACGACGTATACGTCACACACTCATTGATTTCTCTTCCCTCCCCCTTCCACGCGACGTCAGATGCGCGCTCGCGGATGCATTTTGGAGCCACTTCGGCTGTCGCTCGACGCAGCAAATCATCACGCTATGGGCTCAGCTCAGAGTGTTTGTCCGATTTGCCGTTAAGTCTGCCTCAGTAGGACGACTCTCCGATGTCGATGACGACTTGATCGCGCGCTACGTGGACTGGCTAAACAGGCAGCGCCGCGCGAACGGCAAACCCTGGACGCAATCGGGTCGCGCTGGCGCATACAACACCCTCAGAAGCTTGTTAAAATGGCTGATCCGATGCCGACCGGGACTCCTCCCCGAGCTGCACTTTCCCTTCAACCCCTTTCCCTGGCGCAACCGCGACAGCGGTCACGTCGGCAGGCTCTCTGCACCGGATCTGCACGCAATCCTCCGGGCTTGCGAGCGCGATATTGTGGCGCTGAGGGCGCTGCGAGACCGAGGCGAGCGCGAACGCATTGCTTTCCGTAATGGCGATTCTGACAGCCATCTTGGAGAAGTTCTCGAGTTGATCGACCGCGATTACAACGGGGTCGTCCCCACGATAAAAGCCCTTGCTGGGGCCGCCCACAGCCCCCTTCGCCTCGGACTGATCCGTTGTGGTAGGTACCGGCACGTGGAGCCATGTCTGTACCCACGTCCCGAGTCTCTGCTGCCATACTACCTCGCGCTCCTGATTCATACGGCCGGCAACCCGCAGCCCATAGCAGAGATTACGTGCGACTGCTTACGACCGATTCCCCTGCTCGACGATCGACAGATGCTTGTCTGGGAGAAGCGCCGCGCTGGCAGCACACAACGGCGCACTTTCCGGGCTACCGAACCTTTTGAACCACCTGTACTGGTGCGGGAGATT
>JAJZLX010000509.1:0-3035 GCA_021850555.1 Pseudomonadota bacterium
CGGCGATGGCGTTGCGAGCGGCACTGTGCTACCAGTCAGCGGCTACATCGGCAGCATAGGGTGGCCCACGAGCAGCACCGCCGCTACGCAGACGCAATCCATGAAGATCGAGCGCGAGATCCCGCCGACGAAGTTCAAACTCGGCGTAGTCAACAACCTCGGGTCCGCGCTCGCCGCGTCCGGCAACACGATTGCGATTGCGCTTAATGCTCTGAACCTGAACGGCTGACGTTATGGGCCGCTCCAGGGTCTGGACGAGTCAGCCGCCGCCGGGCACCGGCATTGACTGGGACAACCCACTCACCCACGGGTTGGTCGATGTTATTGAGATGTACGGGTTCCCGAGGTCCAAATTACTCGGGACTCCTGGCGTGGCGTTCGGAACGTCTCAGAAGTACGGCGTACCTACCTCTGCGGGCGTCGTATTTGATACGACGGCGAGCTATGCGGGCGTTTCTTTTTCACGTTCTGATGGGCTTTACGGGACAGCGTCTCAGTCACACGTCGGAGTTTTATCGGTCCTTCAATTTGCCGCTGAATATTCAGGAGTGTTCTGTACCTCTACCAGCAACGGATCAGCTGGTGCAATTACGTTGCAGGCCGACTCTATAACGCAGCCATGGACTTTTTGGAACTTTAATAACTCCCTAAATAGTAATACTTTTAGTCTTCCGTCAATCACGTCCCCGTCTGTCATTGGCTTGAGCGCGACGGCGAATTCGACCACTACATTCGACAACGGCGCTCAGGCAAACTCTTGGGCGAGTGGTGCAACTCAACAATCGACGAGCAGACTCGTCCTGTTCGGTGAACGCTCCGCGACCGCAGGGTACGGCACCAAAGGGCGTTATGTCGTCCATTATTTCTTCGGCACAACCCTGTCAGCGGCCGCACATGCTGCGATTGCGCAAAATGCGTGGCAGCTCTATCACCGCCGCCGCCGGGCGTACAGCATCCCGACATCGAGCGGCGCGGCAGGCACTGCGGCGATCACTGAAGCCAGCGACGCCCTCTCAGCAACGGGCAACATCGCGATCCCCGGAACGGCCTCGATCACGGAGGCGAGCGATACGGTCGCCGCGACCGGCGCGCTGGCCATCGCCGGAACGGCTGCCATCACCGAAGGCAGCGACACGGTTACAGCCACGGGCGTCGGCGGTGAGGTCGGCACAGCGGCGATCGCGGAGTCAAGCGATACCGTTTCAGCGACAGGTGCCCTCTCGGTCACTGGCACGGCGGCGATCACCGAATCCGACGATACCGTCTCGGCAACTGGCGCGCTCTCGGTCACGGGCTCCGCAACCATCACCGAGCAGCCCGACGCCACAGCCGCGACGGGCTCAGCCGGGTCCGGCGCTACGGCAACCATCACCGAGCAGCCCGACGCCACGGCCGCGACGGGCGGCATTACCCTCAGCGGCGCGGCGTCGATCTTCGAGGGTGGCGATATCGTCGTGGCGAGCGGGGCGCTCGCGCTGCCGGGGACGGCTTCGATCACGGAAGCCTCCGACAGTGTTGCGGGGACTGGCAGCGTCCCGACGCAGGTGATCCAAGGCTCTCCGCAGTGGACGATCTCGCGCAGCTTCACACGCAGCTTCACGGTGCGCCGCTCTGTGCCGCGTAGCTTTACACTCTCGCGCAGTTATACCCGCAACTTCACGGTGACCCCCATGGCCGTCCGATTCCCCATCAAAGGCACCTCTGAGAAGGTGCCGCTCACGTTCGACTTCACGCAGGACCTGCCGAGCGGCGTCACGCTCACGGGAACGCCTGTCCTCGGCGTCTCGGTCAGCAACGGCACAGATTCCAACCCGACGGGCATCCTCAACGGGGCGGCCGGGTTCAACAGCGGCTCGACGCAGGTCATTCAGCCCGTGCAGGGTGGCGTCAACGGCGTCGATTACGCCGTCACCTGCACCTGCCCGACCACTCAGTCCAATCTCACCCTCAGCCTCGTCGGACTGCTCTCGGTCCGGCGCGACCTCAACTAAAAAGGCACCTTTATGGCCCTGAGCGAAAACACCACGGCACTGAACGACGCCGAGTCGAAGTTCTTCACCTCCCGCGGGACCGAGGTCGATCCGTCCCTGAGCGCCCCGGAGCCGACGCCGGCCCCTGAGCCGGAGACATCCGCAACGCCCGCAGCCGCGCCCGCTCCAGCACCTGCGCCAACGCCGAGCACGGCTGCACCCCCGGCGCCGGCCGAGAGTCCGCAGGTCCCGCTCGCCGCACTGCACGAGGAACGCCGCAAGCGCGCCGAGATCGAGGCCGAGCGCCAGCAGCTTCGCGCGCAGATCGAGCAGTTCCAGCGCGCGATGCAGGAAGCGCAGGCTCCGCAGGCACCGGACCCAGAGCAGGACCCGCTCGGGTATCTCTCCTTCCAGAACCAGCAGCTGCAGGCGCGCATCCAGCAGATGGACGAGTGGCGGGCGCAGCAGGAGCGCGAGCGGCAGCAGCAGACGCAATACGCCACGCTCACGCAGACGGTGGCGGCTGCCGAGCAGTCGTTCCGCGCCAAGACGCCCGACTACGACCAGGCGGCGGCCTACGCACTGCAGATGGAGGACAAGCGCCTTTCGGCGTTCTATCCCGATCCCGCCGTGCGCACGCAGGTCCTGCGCACGGAAGCGGCGCAGCTATTGGCTCAGCTCGTGCGCGAAGGGCGCGACCCGGCCGAAGGGCTGTACCAGATGGCGCGCAACATGGGCTATGTCGGACCGGCTCCTGTGGCCGCTCCTGCTCCCGCGGCGGCTGCCGCCCCGGTCCCCGCGCCAGCGCCAGCGCCTGCTCCGGCCTCCTCCGTCGTGGACACGATCGAGCGCGGCCTGAAGCAGCAGACCGTGAGCGGCGCCGGTGGCTCGACGCCCCCGTCGGAGATGACGCCCGAGATGATGGCGGCGATCTCCGACCCCGCCGAGTTCAATAAAGCCTGGGCCAAGTTCGCCAAGTCGGCGCGGCGGTAGGGTCTGGGGTAGGGTAATGTCGAACTGCGACAAATGACCGCGTGCCCCGAGCGGTAAACTCGGGGCGCTTAT
>JAJZLX010000509.1:3074-11669 GCA_021850555.1 Pseudomonadota bacterium
CGGTACGGGCGCATCGCTGCCTCAGCGCACGAGGCAAACATGCGTATCAACCGAACGAGGCCACCCTCATGCAAACGAACTTTGGGGTCAATGACCCACTTGCGGTTAAGCTCTGGGCGAAGAAGCTCTTCGTCGAGGCGATCCAGCAGACCTGGTTCCGCAACTTCATTTCGGACGACGGCAACAACGTCATCCAGCAGCTCGACGACGCCGAGAAGTCAGCCGGCGATACCGTCAACTACGGCCTGCGCATGCAGCTCGTCGGGGCCGGCGTCCAGGGCGATGGCGTCCTCGAAGGTCAGGAAGAGGCGCTCACCACCTACGCCGACAAGATCCTGATCGACCAGCTGCGCCACGCTGTGAACGTGGGCGGCCGCATGACTCAGCAGCGCGTGCCGTTCGAGCTGCGCGAGGAAGGCCGGCTCGGTCTGCAGGACTGGTGGGCGAATCGCATGGACACGGCGTTCTTCAACCACCTCTGCGGCAACACGATGCAGACGAACACGGCGTACACGGGGAACAACAGCCCCATCGCGCCGAGCCGCATCATCCTGCCGTCGGGCGTGGCGAACGAGGGCGCCCTCGCGTCCACGAACGTGTTCAACCTGAACCTGATCGACTACGCGGTGGAAGCCGCCTACGACAGCTCCCCGCTCATCCGGCCGATCAAGGTCGAGGGCGAAGAGAAGTACGTCGGGTTCATGCACCCGTTCCAGGTCACCGACATGCGCACCACGACCTCGACGGGCCAGTGGCTCGACATCGAGAAGGCGGCGGCGACCGGCGGCGAGGTGTCCGACAACCCGATCTATACCGGCGCGTTGGGCGAGTACAACGGGTGCATCCTGCACAAGGCGTACCGCGTCACTCCGGCGGTGTATAGCGGGGCCTACGTGAACAACACGGCGCGCTGCGTCGTGGCGGGCGCGCAGGCCGGAGCGCTGGCCTTCGGGCGCGGCGACTCGAAGGAAACTTTCACCTGGGTCGAGGAGATGTTCGACTACGGCAACATGCTCGGCATCAGCGCGGGCAGCATCTTCGGCATCAAGAAGGCGGTGTTCAACTCGCAGGACTTCGGTGCAATGGTGGTGTCCACCTATGCCGCGCCGCACAGCTCTGCGGCGTCCTACCCGCCGACCTTCGGCCAGGGCACCTACTAACGGGAGCAGCGATCAATGGCAACTTACACTTCAGCTCAAGTCAGCAGCGCTCTCGTTCGCGGGAACTGGCGCGGGGCGGACTTCACCATCTTCGGCACGCTGGCGGTCGCGTCCGCTGCGGTCGGGGATATCTACCAGGTCTGCCGGGTGCCGAACGGCTACTCGATCGAGTCGGTCATTCTCGACACCGACCAGCTCGACTCGAACGCGACACCGACCGTCACGCTCGAGGTCGGGGATGCCACCACGCCGGGACGCTTCATCACTGGGGCGACCACGGCGCGCACGGGCGGCGTGCAGACGTCGAACGTGGCGGGCTCGACGGGCTACATCTACGCGCTCGGCAGCGGGCAGACGGGCCAGATGGCAGGCGGCAACGCCGGCTCGAATATCATCCAGGTGCAGGTCACGACGGCTGCCGCGACCTTCAAGGCTGGCAACGTTCGCGTCGCGGTGCGCTGCTACGAGGACCCGCAGCTCGGTGGGTTCACCTGAGCCTCTGAGTGATCGATGAGCAACGGGGAGGCGCGTCGTGCGCCTCCCCACTTTGAGGTGCGTCGCGCATGAGCTACACGGCCTTGCAGTCCCGGATTGCTGATGAGCTGTCGCGCTCGGACCTCGAGACGCAAATTCAGGTCGAGATCGCCTCTGCGATCGAGTGGTACCAATACGAGAATTTCCCGTGGAATGAAGCCTCCACGGTGCCGTTCAATACGGTGACCGGGCAGCGGTATTACCCGCTCCCGGCCAACTTCCTGCGAGTCACGGATGCGCTCTCGCAGATCGGAAACTACACCTACAAGCTCCATGCGGTGACGGAGCAGTACATCGACCGCATCGATTGGGGCGACGTGTTTTGGACGAGCTACCCCATCATTTTCTCGCTGTGGTCGAATCAGATCCGGCTGTTCCCGCCGCCGCAGGGTGGGCTGCCGGTGCAGATCAAGGGCATCGTCTCGCAGCTGCCGCTGATGACGCCGCTGCAGGCGTGGGCCGCGAGCACGGCGTTTACCGTCGGGCAGACGGTGTCCGACACCTACGGCAACGTCGAGCAGTGCACCGTTGCAGGCACGACGGGCGCAAGCGCTCCCGCGTGGCCGACGATGAGCACGCCGACATCCTCCGGTATCGGGTCGGCGGCCATTCCGCCGGCCCTCGGCACGACCACGACCGACGGCACCGTCACTTGGACGCTGGTCGGCACCACGGCGAATATCTGGACGACGCAGGCGGAGGAACTGATCCGCACGCGGACGCTGAAGAATATCTTCGCCCGCTACATCCGCGACGCGCAGCAGGCGCAGGTCATGCAGATGCTCGAGCAGCAGGCGCTCACGAACATGCTCTACAAGAACGCCGGGCGCATTGCGCTCGGTCGGGTGCGAGGGGTGTTCTGATGCCCGCGCAGCCGCTCGGCCCGTTCTCGTACAAGTTCGGCGGCTGGAAGCCCGACCGGCCGCACCTCGTCAATCCGGTATTCCCGCCGAACATGGAGGAGTATTTCAACGGCGGCCAGATCGCGCTCACGGTGGCGCAGAATGCCGTGTGGACGGCGCAAGGATATCGGCCCTACTTCCCTCTCGTGGGAGGGCCTGCGCTGCCCTCGAAGTGCCTGGGCGCGATTGCAGGCTACGACACGAACGGCGACCTGCACGTCTACGCCGGTACCGCGACGGACCTCTATTCGCTCGAGTCCGGCGCGTGGGTGAGCCGGTCCAAGACTGCGGGCGGGTACACGGCGAGCGCCTGGAGCTTTCAGGTCTACGGCGCGTGCGTCTATGCCTCGGACGGCAAGGATCCGATCCAGACGCTCACAATGGGCTCGGGCGTCAACTTCGCTGACCTCGACGACACCGATCCGGCCCCGAAGGCGGCCGTGCTCGGCGTCATCCGCGACTTCGTATTCGCCGGCAACCTCAATCCCGGCACCGTGAGCGCGCTCCCCTACGGCGTGCAGTGGTCGGCGGTCGCCAACCCTGCCAGCTGGCCCATTCCCGACACCCAAGCGGCCTATGCGTCGCAGGCTGGCCAGCAGACTCTGTATCCGGAGTACGGCCCGGTGATGCAGATCTCCGATAACGAGAGCTTCGGGCTCTTGTTCCAGCGCTCGGGCATCCAGCGGTGCGAGTACGTCGGCGGCAATCAGGTGTTCCAGTTCTACACCTACGAGAAAAAGCGCGGCGCGCTCGGGCAGAACGCCGTGGCACGTGTCGGCAACAAGTATTACTTCGCATCCCCTGACGGCTTCTTCATGACCGACGGGAACAACACGACGCCGATCGGTTACGAGCAGGTCGATAACTGGTTCTTCGACAACGCGCTGCCCTCGGCGCTCGCAAATGTCTGCGCTGCGGCCGATACCCGCAACAAGGTCGTGTATTTCGCGTTCCAGTCGAACTCTGGTAGCACGCTCGACTCCATCCTCGCGTACAACTACGTCGAGCAGGTCTGGAGTTACTGCCAGCAAGGGGCCGAGTTCATCTTCCAGGGGCTCACGTCAGATGGCGCGTGGTCGCCTTTTGGGTTCACGACGGGGCACGCTTACGGCGGCTTCACGGGCACGCCAGGCACCGCAACCTTCGAGACCATTGATTTCAACTTCAACCAAGGCGCGCGCGCCATCATCACGCAGATGCGATCGTTGAGCCAGGGGACTGCGCAGATGGCCGCGGCCTCGCGGTCGCGCGAGCAGGACCCGCTCACCTGGACGCCATTCTATTCGGGCAACGTGCGCGACAATGTGGCCGGCTTGCGCTCGGAAGGCGTCTACCATCGCCTCGGCGTGACGCTCTCCGGCGACTTCGGTTTCTCGGTCGGCGCGACGGTGTGGCCGTATCCATCGGGGGTGCTGTGAGGCTCGAATACGTGCCGCTGTGGGATATCGAGCGCGAGTGGCCGGCCATCGAGCCCCTGCTCAATCGCGCGCTCGCCAAGCAGACCGGCCTCTCGGCCGAGAGCGTCAAGGCGGACTGCCTGCGGGGAAAATTCTGGCTCTGGCATGTTCCTGGCCGAGTGGCGTTCGTGACGGAGATCCAGCAGTTTCCGCTCGAGCGCATCTGTATGGTCGTGCTCTGCGGCGGGGATGGCCTCGACGACTGGCTCAGCGAGGCCGACGAGACGCTGACGCGCCACGCCAAGCATTTCGGCTGCGCGGCGCTCACCATCGTCGGGCGCAAGGGCTGGTCCCGCGCGGTGCCGGCATACACACTCGAGGCGCACGTCATGCGCAAGGCACTCTGATGGCATTCGGCGCACAACCTCAGCAGTCGCAATCGAGCGGGCCGTCGGCGGAGCAGATGGCGATCTCGCAGATGGGCCAGTTCGCGCAGCAGCCGAACTCGCTCGCCGGCATCCTCTCGCAGCTGAATGCGATCACGGCGCCCACCATGAGCCCCTACGGCGGCGGGGGCACCAATGTGCTGGTGATGCCCCAGACGCAGCAGACTACATCGCGGTCAGGCGGCGCTCAGGGGGCCGCTCAGGCCGGTGCGAATGGCGCCGGAGCGGCGTCTCAGGCGTCTACGCCGCTGTCCTCGTCTCAGCTGTCGAGTCTCGGCAGCAAGCTCGCGGACCTGCTGAAGGGCAGCAGCTCGGTGCCGACCGGCATGGCCGGGACCGCACTTGGAGGCGCGGGGCTGCCGAGCGGACTCACTGCCGCGCAACAGGCTAATCTCACGAGCGCATTTACCGCCCCCGCCGTCTCAGGCTCACTCGCGGATGCGATGGGTCTCACGGCAGGCTCGCTTGCGCCGTTGACGGCCGCTGAGCTTGCGCCGGTCGGCACGGGAGCGGTCACGGCGGCCGGGAACGCCGCAGGCGCTTCGGCGGCGTCCGAACTCTCATCGGCACTCGGCGCTCAGGCCGCACCTGCCGCCACCGCTGCCGCCCCTGCGGCCTCGAGCGCCTCGGCCGCTGGCGGCATGGGCGCGGGGGCGCTCGCGGCCGATGCTGGCGCGCTTGGGGCGCTGGGCTGGATGGGCTACAACGCGACCCACGGGCCGGCCAATAACGGCTGGTCGCTGAGTTCCATGCACAATCTGCTCAACTCGACGCAACAGGCCACGCAGTCGGGGCTGATCAACCCATCCGATGGCATCACCGGCGCGGCCGGGTCGCTCAATCTATTCAATCCCAACGGCAGCATCAATCAGCCGCTCGCGTCCGCCGTCCAGAACCTACAGCAGTTGCAGCTCGGGGACTTTGGCCCCGCAACACAGTCTTATGTGGCCCCGGCGCTGAACGCGATGGGGTACCAGAACATTCAGCAGGCCGCTGCCGGGAAGCAGCTCTCGGGCGGCAGCCCTGCATCATCGAGCGGCGCAGCGTTGCGCCTGATCAAGAGGTACTGAGATGTCCAAGGGCTCAACGGCAACCACCAGCACAGGGCCTGCGCCGTACCTGACGAGCGACTACCAGAACCTCGCCAATGCCGGCACGGGGATCTATGGAAGCGGGTACAGCGCCGATCAAGCGCTGCAGAACCAAGGTCTCTCGCAGCTGCAGGCCGCCACGGCTTCGAACCCCATCGGTTCGAGCGCGCAAGGGTATTTCAACACCCTTGAAAGCGGCTCGCTCCTGAACCCGGCGACGAACCCCTCCCTGCAGGGCATGGCGCAGCTCGCCGACAACCAGATCCAGAACAATCTCAGCTCCGAGTTCGCCGGTAGCGGGCGCAACATCGAGGCGAGTGCGCCGGTCCAGGCGTCGCAAATGGCGAATGTGGCGAGCGATATCTACGGGGGCGCCTACAACAACACGCTGAACAACATGACCGCCGGGATGGGACAAGCCTCGCAGCTCGAAGGCGAGCAGATGATGCCCGGCACGACGGCGCTCTCGGTGCCGGGCTCGCAGCTTTCGTCCTATGGAAGCCTCCTGGGGTCGATGCCGGGAGGAACGGCGAGCACACCGTATTACACCAATGCGGCCTCGGGCGCACTCAGCGGCGCCATCCCCGGCGCGCTCATCGGGAACGCGCTCGGCGGGACCTCCGGGGGTGGCTGGGGCGCGCTCCTCGGCGGAGCGCTCGGAGCCTTCGCATGAGCGCCGCAGCTGCACCTCCGGTTCCACCGGCGCAGGACCCCGGCATCCTTTCGCGGCTCCTGAAGAGCGTGAACAGCGTCTACTCCAACCCGAACGACGCCGCGCTGCTCGGGCTCGCGCAGGGCTTCGGCGCGGCATCTGCGCCGCACATGCTGACGCCCGTCTCGATGGGGCAGGCATTCGGCATGGCCGGCCAAGGCGCGCAGGAGTATCAGCAGCGTGCGCAGGCGATCCGCCAAGCCGGTCTGCAGAACACCCTCACGCAGCAGGCATTGCTGCCGTATCAGGAGATGCGCACCGGGGTGCTTGAAGGCGCATTCCGGCAAGCGATGGACCCTAAGCTCACCCCGCAGCAGCGAGCGGCAGCGGCCTACAAAGTGGACAGCCTCATGGGCTGGAACGCAGCCTCGGATCCGACCGTGGCGAACCGCCTCGCGCAGATTAAAGCCGGGTACCAGCCGGTCCCGCAGGCGCCCGGAACCACCATTACCACCGCGGCGAAGGTTGCGCAGGGCGCGGGCGGCACGGCCCACGGGGCGACCCCAGAAGGATCGACGTTCAACCCCAAAACCGGCGTCGTGAAACAGTCTCCAAGCGCGGCGGCGGTGATCGCTGCGACCGCAGAGAACAAGGCCGGGGGCGCGGCCAGCGCGGTGCTGCCGTTCCAGCTCGCGCAGCACTACGTGACTCGGCCGCCTGGCGTCTCGGGCGGCACGCTCGGGCCGCAGCCGGGACCGTTCCGGCCTGTCGTACCCGGCGCGAATCCCGCCGCCCTCCAGCGCGCCATCGGGACTCAGGTCGGGCTTTCCCAGGCCGCGCAGACGGCAGGGCGGCCGGCGCCGATGCCTCCAGGAGCCCCTGTAGGGACGCCTGCGCCGGCTTTGGGACAGCCAGCACCGAACGGACAGCCTCCGGCCTCCGGCGTCCCGCAGGCGCCTCCGGCCGCCGCTGCGCCCCAAGCACCTCCGGCGCAGCCGGCGACCATGATCCCGGGTTCCGGGCCTCCGATCACGGCTGCCGCTCCGCAAGGGGGTGGCATCTACTCGCCTGGGCGCGGACTGCTCGGCTACCAAATGACCAAGGCGCAGGTCGGGCAGGCCAATGAGGTCGAGGCGCAATACCAGAAAGAGGCCGGCGATGCGGTCGATACGCTGACGCAGGTCAAGGAACTGCAGGCCGCGACCCATGACTTCGACCCCGGACAGTTCGCCGAAGCGCGCATCAAGGGCCTGCAATGGCTGAATACTGCAGGGCTGATTTCGGCCTCGCAGATGCGCGAGCTCGGGAGCGCTCAGGAAGGCACGAAAATGTCGATTCAGCTGCAATCGACGCTGGTGCGCTCGCTCGGTTCTCGAGAGGCGGCACAGGTATTCGCGACGCTCGGGCGCGGCGTGCCGAACCTCACGCTGTCCTCGGACGGCTTCCAGAAGATGGCGGCCTACATGAACGGCATGGCGCGGTACAAGCAGGCCCGCGCTGCTCGAGCACAGGCGTACTACACCGCGCAAAACGTCAGTGGGGTGAACTCGGTCAAGGCGCAGTTCATTGCCAACTCGAACCCGGCCTATTTCATCATCGCGAGTGCGCCCCCAGCCGTTCAGCGTGAGATGATCGCGCAGATGGGACCCAAGGCGCGGCCGTTCCTGACGGCATGGGCCACCGCTGCGGCACAAGGATGGGCGCCTTCGCCCACCGGTTACGCGAGCCAGCCATGAGCGCGCCGCTGCCGCCTCAGTTCGCCGCACTGCTGCCAAGTACGGCTGGGGCTGCTCCGCCCCCTGGCGCGGGCGCCCTGCCGCCGGAGTACGCTGCGCTGCTGCCGCAACCGGCCGCACCGGCAGCGCCGCGAGCACCGACGTGGCACAGTCTTGCTGGCCCCACTGAGGCGGCTTTGTCGATCGGAACCGGCATGCTCGGGCAAGCCGCCGGGGGACTGAGTGGATTGGCTGACGCAGGGGCAAGATTTTTCGATAAGTCGCTGCCGGCACCCGCATCCGTCGTGCATCGCGTCGAGAACGCTCTCACCTATCAGCCGCGCACCCAGGGGGGCAAGCTCGGGCTCGCGGCGGTGAGCTACCCTTTTCGGGAACTGGCCAAGGGTGCCAACTGGGCCGGCGGCAAGGTCGCGTCGCTTACCGGCAGCCCGCTCGCCGGCGCGCTCACGAACGCGGGGATTCAAGGGCTCCCCATGCTCGTGAGCGGGGACTTGCCGGCGCTGCGCGATACTCCGACGGACACAGGCCCGACCGTCGCGCCCGAAGTGGCCGCAGCACGCGAGGCTGGAATCAAGCTGACTCCGACGCAGGCGCAGGCGCCTGGTGGCGCTATCGGGCGCGGGATCGAGTCGCTCACCGGCACCGCGAAGCTCGAGCGGGCACTCTCGCGGGTGAAT